>DCZG01000157.1 GCA_002331575.1 Atopobium sp. UBA2090
CAAAAGCCCAGTTGGCGCGTTCTTCTCGGCGCAGAACGCGTTGTATCAAAAGTGGCCGCGCTGTCGGGAGGCCCGCGGGGGGACTTTGGCTCATGGTTCACGATTCTATCAACTCGGCTACCTGCGGGAACTCGAGGGGCCAAAATCGAAAGTAAGGTATGACTTTGGCTCCCGCAGGTCAGGGCCTTGGCGAGGGGAGCCAAAGTCGTCTCGGCAAATGACCTGCAGGCCCTCGGTCCCCGTCCCAGGTTCCGTCGCCGTCACGCCGCGGCGAGCACGGCGGAGACGGTGGCCGCGTAGGCCGTCGCCCCATCCTCGGAAAGGTGCATGCCGTCCCCGGCGAAGTACTCGTCGTGGCCGACGCTCGCCTGGTACCAGTCGATCACGTGGACGTTGGCGTTGTCCTGCGCGAGTTGGGCGAGAAGGTCGTTGTTGTCCTCGCACCAGGCTCCCGACACGCGCGTGTTCACGAACCAGACCTGCACGTCGGGGCCGATGTCCGACACGAGGGCATCGAGGTCGGCCTTCTGGAGGGGTCCGTCGCTCCCGNNCCGCCGATGACGCCCTGGTCGCGATAGCTGTCGTACGTCTCGGCGAAGGTGCCGGGCAGGCGACCCTCGGCGCAGTCGACCGCTCCGTTGGGAAACGCCGCCGAGAGCGCGTCGGAGGCGTCGAGTGAGATGCCGTCTCCGAGGAAGAGCACGTCATAGGTCGTGTTGGCCTGGGTCGGGGCCTCGTAGCCCGTCGTGTCGTAGATGAGCTTGGCGTATTCGACCGACCCGTCCGGCCTCGTGTGGGTGCCGTCGTTCCAGAACCAGTCGTCGTGCCCCTCGCTGTAGGAGTACCAGTCGACGAGGCCCACGTTGTCGTACTTCTCGGCGCACTGTGCCAGGAGCTCGTTGTTCGCGTCCTGCCAGTCGTCGGGCATGCGGTTGTTGACGAACCATATCTGCTTGTCGGCGCCGACGTCGGACACCATGCCGTCTAGCTGCTTCTCCGTCAGGGCGCCGTTGGTGCCGACGCAGAAGATGACCGTGTCGCCGACCACGCCCGAGTCTCGGTAGGAGTCGTAGAGCTCGATGGCCGCGGAGGCCTGTCGGCTGATCTTGCAGTCGATGAGACCGTAGGGGAAGTAGGAAGCGAGCTGGTCGTAGGCGTCGAGGGGAACGGAGTCGCCGATGAGCACGACGTCGTAGACCCCGTCGACGAGCGGCCGCTTGAGCGCCGCGGCGGACACCTTGTGCACCTCTCCCTGGCCGTCGAAGGCGTTTGCGGGCGGCACGAGGGCGACGCCCGCCACGCTGACGGTGAGGACCACGGCCATGGCGACGGCGGGAATCCGGCGGTGCCTGACCCAGTCGACGAGGGCCGCGCCCGAAGGCAGGCTCGCGTGGCGAAGGGGCTCCTCGACGAAGCGATACGAGAGCTCCGCCGCGCCGAGCGAGAGCCCGACCTGCAACGCCCTCACCACGAGGGACGGCTCCACGGTCGAGTTCACGTTCGTGAGCAGGAGCACGATCGGATAGTGCCAGAGGTAGAGCGCATAGGAGCGCTTGCCGAGCCAGACGAGGGGCGGCAGCGAGGCGACCTTGGAGACGAGGCTCCCCGCGGGCATGAGCGCCGCGACGGCGATGACGGACACCACCGAGCAGAGCAGGATGCCCCCGCGATACGACCAGGCCGAGTATCCCTCGGTGGTCGCCATCATGAAGACGAGCGCCCCCACGGACCCGATGCCGGCGATCTCGACGCCGACGCGCGCCCGCACGGACATGGTCGACGCATCCGCACGGCTCGCGCGACCGAACGGCCACACGAGCGCGAGGGCGCATCCCAGAAGGAGGCTCATCGCTCGCGTGTCAGTGCCATAGTAGGCTCGCGAGGGGTCGGCGTTGGGGCTGTACATCATCGCCATGAGGACGGCCGAGAGGATCGCGAGCACGACGCAGCCGATGGCGACGTGGCGCTTCCTCGAGTGCACCTTCATGAGCAGGAGCAGGATGGGCGGCCAGATGAGGTAGAACTGGGCCTCGATCGCGAGCGACCAAAAGTGGGTGAGCGGCGACGGCGCGCCCGCGGCCGCGAAGTACGACTCGTTCGAGAAGATCTTCGCCCAGTTGAGGTACATGAGCAGCGCAGGAACGATGTCCGGCCGCATCTTGGTCAGGAGGACGTGGTTGAAGAGCGTGCAGAGCGCCGCCGTGACCACGACGAGGACAACCACCGAGGGCATGAGGCGGCGCACGCGCTTCATCCAGAACTCGCGCAGCGAGAGCTGGCGGTGGTTCCTGGCGTAGGTCGAGACGAGCTGGCTGGTGATGAGGTAGCCTGACAGCACGAAGAGCACCGTGACGCCGAGAAGGCCGCCCGAGCACTGCCCGACGCCCATGTGATACCCGAGGACCCCCAACACGCACAGTGCCCGCAGCCCGTCGAGGGCGTCGACGTAACGCCGCCCCGAGGTGGTTTCCGACATGTGAGAACAACCTTTCGAAACCGTTCGCAAGCTATTTTCAGGGACCATGGTACTCCCTGAACGTCCTGCGTCGAGAGGCGGTCGCAAGGTCGGGGAACAACAACACGGGACCGCGCCGAGATATCCCCGGTACGGCCCCTCAACCTGCGTCATCGTCCTTCTCGCTAGAGGTTGGCCCCGCGCTCCCTGAGCTCGGCCTCGAGTCGGGCGGCCGTCGTGAACACGTGGCCCTGCATCCCGATGGACTCGGCGCCGCGCACGTTGTTCTCTGAGTCGTCGACGAAGAGGCACTCCTCCGGCTTGAGCTCGTAGCGGTCGCAGAGCGTCTTGTAGATGAGCGGGTCGGGCTTCATGAGCCGCTCCCACGCCGAGACGACCCAGCCGTCCATCACGGGGAACGACGGGATCCGGTCCTTCTGGTGCCACCAGCGGACGCCCGCGTTGGAGAGCAGGTAGCAGCCGTAGCCCGCGTCATGGAGACGGACAACGAGCTCGTTCGTGCCGGGAATCGGGCGCTGGTGGACGTCCCAGTTCGCGAAGCACTCGTGGAGCGCCGGCCACAGGCGCTCGGGGAGGTGGGAGCTGGCCACGCGTTCCATCGTCGCCTCAGAGATGACGCCCGCGTCGAGCAGCGACCATGTGGGGCTCGAGAAGAGCGCCGCGTCGAGCAGGGCCGCGTCCTCCTCGCCGTCGACGTAGAGGCTCGAGAACTCGTGGCCGTCAAAGTGCAGGAGCACCTGGCCCATATCGAACACGAAGACCTTGGGCGCGAGCGCGTTTGTCTCGTCCATGCGCGTCTCCTTTCTGCCGCTAGGCGAGACGGGCGAGGGAGCCCATGGGGTCCCAGGGCTCGAGGACCTTCGGGTCCTCCGTCTCGTAGGTGTCGCGCTCCTCGGGCGTGAGGTACTTCTTGTCAATGACGACCTGGTAGACATACTCGTCGAACCAGGCGTCAGAGAGGGTGTCGAAGCCGTCGCGGCCGTGGTCCTTGCCCCAGCTGTTCTCGACCTTCCACAGCGTGGGCCGGCCGGCGTCGTCGAGGTCGACGCCCTCGAGCACCATGGCGTGCGTCATGACCGACTCGCCGTAGTCGAGGCGCTCGGCCTTGTCGAGCGCACCCTCCACGGGGAAGCCGAAGAGGCCGTCGACGTCGAGGGCCGCGGTGTCCATGATGCCGTCGTCGCGCAGGTAGCTCTGGGCGACGTCACAGCCGAACCAGACGGGCAGGTCGTCCTTGAGCTGCGCGATCGCGACGCGCTTGAGCTCGGCGGGCTCGAGGTTGAGGTAGCGCACGCCGCCGTCCTCCACCACGTTGCCGAGGCGGCTCACGGTGTAGGTGTGGCCGTAGGGCTTGTCGGCGGTCGGGGCGCTGATGAGCGAGACGTAGTCGTCGAGCTCCATGCCGACGGCCTCGGAGAAGAACGAATGCGGTGTGAAGGTGCCCGCGAGCGCGAGCTTGTCGTCCTTGTCGCGCAGACGCACCGAGAAGGACGCGGGCGGCTCGCCGAGGCAGGTGACCATGAGCTGGTAGACGTCCTCCATCATGGCCTTCTTCATCTCGCGCAGGCTCTCGGCGTCCTCGCCGGCGGCGTGCGTCTCGCGCAGGCGCTTGGCGGCGCCGCGCAGGTAGCGCGTGAGGTAGCGGTCCAGGTCGGAGGTGTTGCGCGAGCAGGCAGTCTCGGGCATGGCGTCCTTGGGCACGACGCCGTACTTGCGCACGAGGCTCTTGAACATGTCCCACTGGCCGCCGTCACCGATGGGGTCGGCGAGAAGGAAGGCCATGAGGCGGCCGGAGAGCGGCTCGTCGAGCGTGTCGAGGACGTTCTCGAGGAACCAGTTGCTCTTCTCCATCTTGTCCCAGAAGAGCGGGTAGCACTGGCTCAGCTCGAAGGTCTTGAGGTTGTAGCGCTTGATGACGCGGTAGCGCATGGTGTTGAGGCTCGCGAACATCCAGCACCTGCCGGAGCGCTGCTGGTCGCACCGGTCTCCCTGCGTCACCTCCACGTCGAAGGTCATGCCGTTGGCGCCGACGCCCTCGGGCGTGCGCGCGGCCGCGCGCAGCCCGCAGCTGGTGACGGCGTTCTTGGCGACGACGTTGGCGCGGTCCGCGAGGAAGCTCTCGCGCGCCGCGGCGAGGTCGTCGCGGGTGATGCAGGTCATCTCGTCCATGGTGTTCCTCCCTGGTTGCCATGAGGTCAGTCTCACGTGTCGAGGATAGCACGGGAGGGGGACGTCAACGCCCCCGCCCGCTCGCGTGCTATGCTTGCACGAAAACGCCCGCACGCGAACTCAGGGAGGGGACATGGCGCCATCCGATGCCGAGCTCGCGCTCCGCCTGCCTGCGTATGCGATGCGCGTGGTCTCTCTCCTCGAGGCCGCTGGATACGAGGCCTGGGTCGTGGGCGGCTGGGTGCGAGACGCTCTTCTCGGCTCGTCCGGGCATGACGTCGACGTGACCACGTCGGCCCCCTGGTGGGAGACCGAGCGCGTGCTTCGCGCGGCGGGGGTCGAGGTCCACGAGACGGGCGTGGCGCACGGCACCGTGACGGCCGTGATCGGACACGAGCCCGTCGAGGTCACGACCTACCGCGTGGAGGGGACCTACTCCGACCTCCGCCATCCCGACGAGGTCCGCTTCGTGACCGACGTCCGCGAGGACCTGGCACGGAGGGACTTCACGGTCAACGCCATGGCCTGGCATCCCGAGCGCGGGCTTCTCGACCCGTACGGCGGGCGAGAAGACCTCTCGCGGGGACTGATTCGCGCCGTCGGTGACCCGAGCAGCCGCTTTGGCGAGGACGCCCTGCGGACGCTCCGGGCGGTGCGCTTTGCCTGCCGCCTGGGCTTCTCGATCGAGCCCGCCACGCAGGAGGCGCTCGTGGCCTGCGCGCCGGGGCTCGACCACATCGCCCGCGAGCGCGTGGGAATCGAGCTTGACGGCATCATGGGCTCGGGCCACATGGCCTGGGCGCTTCGCAACGAGTTCGAGGTGGTGTCGCGCGCCCTGCCGGATCTCGTTCCCATGGCCGGCTTCGACCAGAGGACCCCTTACCACACGCACGACGTCCTCGAGCACACGGCCCGCGTCTGCGCGGGCGTCGAGGAGTACTGCGGGGGCGTGACGCCGCAGTCGCTGCGGTGGGCGGCACTCTTCCACGACGTCGCCAAGCCGTCCTGCTGGAGCCAGGACGATGACGGTCGCGGCCACTTCTACGGGCATCCCAAGGCGGGCGCCGACATGGCGCGGCGCATCCTCGGCGAGCTCGCGCTGCCCAAGGACCTCATCGCGGAGGTCTGCGCTCTCATCCTCTTCCACGACCGAGGCGTGTGGCCCGCCGCGCGCAGCGTGAGGACCGTGCTCGCCAAGCTCGACGAGCGCTGTCCCGGCAGGGGAGAACCCCTCGCGTTCCAGCTCATCGACCTCAAGCGAGCGGACGCGCTCGCCAAGGCGCCTGGCTGCGCGGCATACGCCGCCGAGCTCGACGCGGTGACGATAGCCCTTCGGCAGGAGGTCTCGCAGGGGGCGATGTTTCGCGTCTCCGACCTCGCCGTGAGCGGCGGGGACGTCATCCGGGAGTGCGGAATCGCGCCTGGCCCCGCGGTGGGTGAGCGGCTGCGCGGCCTTCTCGCCCGCGTCGTCGACGACGAGCTCCCCAACGACCGAGAGGTCCTTCTCGCCGCACTCCGCCGATAGGGCGCGCCTGTCAGTTGAACTTGAACTTCGCCTGCATCTTGTGGTAGCCCCAGACGAAGGCGCGCAGGCCGAGCGGGGTCCGTAGGTTGCACCAGACGCCGATGAAGCTCCAGCGGATGCGGTGCCAGAGGCGCCGGTCATGCGCCTTGAGGTGCGCCCAGATGTCGTCTCGCAGCTGGAGGTGGTCGGGTCGGTCCGAAAGGATCGAGAAGGCCGTGCAGATGCACATCGTGATGGTGAGATCGCCGATCATGTAGCGGCGGAGCTTTCGGTTCTCGGCTCTGCTGGGGATGTCCACGCTGTCGATCTTGATCCTCCCGACGCGGAGCTGCTGGTCGACGCGGGCGGTCATGACCTTCTCCTCGACGGATTGCCCGGCGCGGCCGATGAGGTAGTGGTAGAGGTCGACATCGAGGTAGAGGATGGTCCTCACGTGCGGCAGCGGCGCATAGACGAAGATCTCGTCCACGTAGAAGGTGTGCGCGGGCAGGCGCAGGCCGCAGGCGCGCAGGAGCGCGGTGCGGTAGACGACCGAGTGCATCATCATGTACTGCCACGGCGGGAAGGGGCGCAGCATGTCGTCCCAGGTGAAGACTCTGTTCTGCGGGAACTCGCGGACGTAGCGGACGGCGAGCCGGGTGCCGTCGGACTCGTGCTCGTAGACGTAGTTGGCGACGAGCATGTCGAGAGGGACGCCGCCGCTGGCGCGGAGCTCGCGGAGACGCGCGAGGACCGCCCGCGCGGCATCGACGTCGACCCAGTCGTCGGAGTCGACGACCTTGAAGTAGGCGCCCCGTGCCTGGGCGAGCCCCGTGTTGATGACCTCGCCGTGTCCGCCGTTGTCCTGGTGGATGGCTCGGACGAGGCCGGGGTGGCGACGCTGCCACCCGAGGGCGCGCTCGAGGGTGTCGTCCTCGGCGGAGCCGTCGTCGATGACGAGGATCTCGACGTCGGAGGCCCCCTCCGCGGCTCTGACGAGGCTCTCTATGCACCGGTCCATGTAGGCGGCGGAGTTGTAGCAGGGCACCACGAAGGTGATGATCCTGTCCTCGTCCGTCTCCATGGCACCAGCCTCCGCGTGATCGTCGAGCGTGGCCGGGCGAGAAGCGCGACCACGAGGGAATGATACCCACTCGGGAGGGCTGGGACGTCGGATGTAGACTCAGGGGAGGGGTGCCGTCAGGCGGCGGCGAGAGGAGCGGGGGAGCGCATGGACATCGCGTCAGGCGACATCGGGCGGGCCACGTTCTCGCCAGCGCGGCACGGCTACAACACGGACGAGGTCGACGGCTATCTGCGGCAGGTGGCGGCTGAGGTCGACGAGCTGAACGACGAGCTCGCCGCTTCGCGAGCGGAGGTCGCGGAGCTGAAGAGGCAGCTCGCCGCAGGTGGAGACGCCGGCGAGCCGGCGAGCGCCGATGAGGACGACGGGCTGTTCTAGGGCGGGGGAGAAAGACGCTTCTCTGAGAATAGCGATGTACTCGTCGGACAAATGATTATTTGGCCGCGTGATGTCGACCTTCGAGACGTCAATTTCTCCTGACAAGAGCTTGGGGAGTAGCGTGTCTCTCAGTTTCTCTAGATGTCGTTTTTCATCTTCATTATTTTCAATCATTTCAAAGAGCGGGGCTGCATACTGTGAAAAACGTCGGCATTCGTCTTTGTCAGGCACAACAACCGGGAATTCTCTCATTACTTTCCCGGATACTTCGATGAAAGTTGTTCCGGACCCCGCGTTCTCAATTGCCGAAGCATTCTCTTTTAGAAAGCAATAGGCGTAGGCTGTCCCCACGTCATCTCGAGGAACTAGTGACTTAAACCCCTGGTTAGTACAAACGTCATTTGAAGCAATGGCTACATATCCAACTGGAGCTCTTGAACTGAAGAGTACAGACCCTCTAGGCATGAGATTCGTGCTGCAAGAAGAATAGCCTTCCGCGGTAATATCCATTTCCCCATGAGAGATAAATATATTTGACGAGTTTGCGAGGTCTCGTGGGGTAATCCAGGCGATTCCGTCATCCGAATAGTAACTCCCATTCTTTTTTGAGGGAGTAGCACCCCCAACTACTTCTCCCAAATCCTCAATAGTCCCGTTTGGCAAAGCGTGACTATTGAAAAACTTATTTCGATATGAGTTAATCAGTATATCGCGCAAATAATCATTTGCCGAACGCGCCCCTCCCTATTAGTCTGGCCTAACCCTATAGAAGGAGGAAAGGTGAACCAGGCTGAAAAGAATGACATTCTACTGGCGATGAACCAGACGCTTACGCTGTGTCAGATGAAGCAACTTAGCAGCGTTATTGATCGACTAATTTGTGAAGGGGTTCCGGAGGTCATATCGAATCCTCTACTTGAAAACGAACATCTCCTTGAACTTTTTCTTAGGGCAAAGTCGACGGAAGGATGCTCAACCAGGACGATTGAGTATTACTCGGCAACGCTCGCTGCATTCCTCGATAGCATCGACTGCTCACTCTCTCTTGTCACAACAGAGCAACTCCGCACATATCTCGATTTATATTCACGGGCAAGGGCGGCGGGGAAGGTAACCCTTGACAACATCAGACGCATCTTATCGAGTTTCTTTTCTTGGCTTGAGGACGAGGACTACATTGTCAAAAGCCCAGTCCGACGAATTCACCGGGTTCGTTCTCCAAGGAGGGTAAAGGGTGTGTTTAGCGATGAAGCTCTAGTAATGATGAGCGAATGCTGTAGAAACGAGCGTGATGTCACACTGCTCGATATGCTCTCCTCAACGGGCATGCGAGTTGGTGAGCTCGTGAGGCTGAATCGTGAGGATATTGATCTGGAAGCCCGAGAATGCATCGTACTTGGAAAGGGAGCAAAGGAGAGAAGGGTCTACTTTGACGCAAAGACCAAGGTTCATCTAAAAAAGTATCTGGATAGTCGTCGGGACGAGAGCAAGGCACTGTTCGTGTCCCTCGACACAAGGGCTCATCGCATGAGCATCGGAGGAATTGAGCTTAGGATTCGTCAGCTGGGAGTAGCGTCTGGAGAAAAGGCATACCCACACAAGTTCAGGAGAACCCTTGCAACTAGGGCTATTGATAAGGGGATGCCAATCGAACAGGTTCAAGAGATGCTAGGCCACTCGAGAATTGAAACAACGATGCACTATGCTTTGGTAAATGAGTCCAATGTAAGGCTTTCGCATAGAAAGTATCTTGAATAGGCAGGATAGATGCAAGAAGAGTTGCAGGATGTATGTACTATCCGTTATGGCAGAGACTATAAGGGCCTCGCTAACGGCAATGTGCCTCTATACGGATCGGGCGGCATTATGGGTTTTGTCGACCGAGCGATTAGTGCAGGACAATCAGTATTGATTCCCCGCAAAGGCACATTAGGTAATCTTTTTTATTCCGAAGGACCGTTCTGGACAATAGATACACTCTTTTGGACGGACATAAATGCCAATAAAATACTGCCTAGATATCTTTACTACCTTCTCAAGGAAGAGCATCTTGAAGAACTAAATGTTGGCACCGCTGTACCAAGTCTTACAGTTGAAGTGCTCAACAGAATCACCATTAGTTATCCGACAATCGATGAGCAGCTCCACCGGTTAGCAGTGCTTACAACAATTGAGCAGTTAATAGCTACACATAAACGCACAAATGATTATTTGGCCGCGTGATGTCGACCTTCGAGACGTCAATCTCTCCGGACATCAGCTTGGGAAGAAGAGCATCACGAAGTTGAACGAGTCGCCCTCCCTCAATGGAGTTTTGTTTCTGGTCTCTGAATAGCGACTCCACCTGGTTGTCAAAGACTGAAAGAGCTTCTTGCGAAGGAATTGGCATTTGCAGGTTATTCAAGATATCCGTGGTCATACTTGGTACGGCGGATCCAGCATTCATCGAGGCTAGGTCCTTCTCATGCAAAAACTCATAAACGTACCTTGCGGCACCGATGTATTTCGGAATCGCGTAAAACATCGTATCAACCGTCCAGAAAGGTTCATTGACATACATCACGTTGTTTAGCGAACCCTTTCTAGGGATGAGCACGGACTCTCCTTCGTATAGGCTCGATTCGACCTTTCTCATTAATCCGCCAGATCCATATACAGGAACTGGTCCATCACCCAGCTTCTTGTGGTCTTTTCCATAATGGACGTCGATAAGCTCTGAGAGAATTCCTTCCCGCATCTCCCCCGCATTCTCAGAGAGAAATCGCTTATACAGGGTCTTTTCGAGTTCGGCCAAATAATCATTTGCCTTTTGGTCTTGAAGAATAAGAGAGTCAATGCTGTCAAGTAGCCTTATGGTTTGGAGCTGACAGTCCCGCTCGGGAATGGATACCTCTATTGAAAGCAGGTTACGTTGGCTCAGCTTGGGTTGTGTGGTACCGGTAATATATCTTGAGAAATCAAAAGAGTTTAAGAGATAAAATAAATACTTCGTCTCGCAGAGTTGGTTGCCTTGGATGACATGAGCATGGTTATTGACCNNGTGCAAGCGTTGCGATTGATTTCTTTTTGCTTCGGAGATTCTCACCGTCTTCTGCTATTAGGACATAACACCCATCGAACAAATAGTCGTCAACATAATCAATCACTTCTTGTGCCCCATAATATGGATACGGACCCTTTCGAAGCGATCTTTGTGCAGATGACAGTGGTTTCCTCCTTTGGTCACATAGTGTAATGAAGGAGGAAAGGGGACCGATTTTAGATTTCAAAGCCAATCGCCTCCAGGTTCTTGCGAATTTCTTCCTGCAGGCGATTTGATTCTTCGAACGACTTGCTCAGTTCTGAAGTCAGCCTCGCCATCTTCTCCTCGAAGGGCTCGTCATCCTCCTCTTGGTCTGCGATTCCCACAAAGCGACCCGGCGTCAGGACGTATCCCTGCTTCGCAATGTCCTTCGTTGTGACGACAGCACAAAAGCCCTTCTCGTCCTCAAGAGTCCCATCACGGAAGGCATCAAATGCGCCAGAGATTCTTGCGATGTCCTCATCGGGACGCAGCGTCTTCTGCGAGCGGGAGATCATTGCTCCAAGTTCGCGGGCATCGACAAAGAGTGTCTTGCCGTGCTGCTTCTTGTCCTTGTTGAGGAACCAGAGGCATACGGGTATCTGAGTCGAGAAGAAGAGCTGCGTCGGCATGGCAACGATACCCTCGATTAGGTCAGCGTCCACGATGTTCTTTCTGATGTCGCCTTCTCCGTTTGTCTGTGATGAGAGCGACCCATTGGCGAGCACCATGCCAATCCTGCCATGCTGCGAAAGGTGGTGGATCATGTGCTGCATCCAGGCGAAGTTTGCGTTACTCTCCGGTGGGATGCCGTATTCCCAGCGAGGGTCGTCCTTGAGCTTGTCTCCGCCCCAGTCGGAAAGGTTGAAGGGTGGATTTGCAAGGATGAAGTCGAACCTCTCCGTCTTGTGTATGTCATTGAAGAACGTGTCTGCGTTCGAAGTCCCGAGGTCGGCATCGATTCCACGGATGGCGAGGTTCATGGTTGCCATCTTCCAGGTTGTGGGGTTCGACTCTTGGCCATAGATTGCGATATCGCTGATATTGCCTTGGTGCGCCCTGACAAACTCAGCGGATTGCACGAACATTCCTCCGGACCCACAGCATGGGTCATAGACGCGTCCTCTGAATGGCTCTATTACGCTGACAAGGGTCTGGACGACGCATTTAGGCGTGTAGAACTCACCAGCGTTTTTTCCTTCTTGTGAGGCGAACTGTGCAAGGCAGTATTCGTAGGTCCTGCCCAAGAGGTCGTGGGTGTTGCCCTGCTCTGCCATTTTTACGTTGGTGAAGAGATCGACAACGTCGCCAAGACGCCGCTTATCGAGCTCCGGACGAGCGAAGTTCTTTGGAAGGACGCCCTTGAGCCTCTTGTTCTCCTGCTCAATGAGGCGCATCGCGGTGTCGATGGTGGTGCCCACTTCAGGCGTGTGGGCGGTCTTAGCGATAACGGTCCATCGGGCATCTGAGGGTACCCAGAAGATGTTCTCTGCCGTGTACTCGTCCTTGTCCTCTTCGAAGCCCTCGCCCTCTTCGACGAGTGCGTCGTGCTTAATGTCGAAGCTGTCAGAGATGTACTTGAGGAAGATGAGGCCTAACACGACGTTCTTGTACTCCGAGGCGTCAATGTTGCCGCGAAGTTTACACGCAGCATCCCAGATTTGTTCTTCGAATCCAAGGCTTTTCGTGCTGCTCTTCTTTGCCATTTCCCGCTATTCTCCCTCGCTGTAGTCAACCCAAAGTTCACATTGGCGCATGACGGTGTCGAGCGCCTCCGGGATCTCGTCGGGTGGGTACTTGTACTTTTTCAGGAGGCGCTTTACTGCCCGACGCATCCTCGCCCTCGCATCTTCCTTTCGCTGCCAGTCAATTGTGCGGTTCTTTCTCAATGTCTCGGTGAGTTCGCGAGTGATGGCAACGAGCTGGTCATTTGCATAGAAGTCATGTATAGCTTCCGGCTTGGTGATGGCGTCGTAGAAGGCGAGCTCTTCGTCATCAAGGCCGAGCTCCTTCCCTTCATCGCGGTCGGCCATCATGGCTTTTGCCATGTTGACGAGCTCCTCGATAACCTGAGCGTTCGTGAGCATGCCGTTGAGATAGGAGTTGACGGATCCCTTGAGCATCTCGGAGAACTTCTGAGCTTTGACGACGCTCTTCTTCTGGTATTCCCTCACCTGGTTCTCGATAAGGCGTTTGAGCATCTCGTAGGCGAGGTTTTTCTGCTTCATTCTCTGGATTTCGTCAAGAAACATCTCATCAAAGAGGGAGAACTCAACGTTGTCTTTCTCGAAGAGGTCGATGATTCCCTCGTTGTGCACCCCCTGCTCGATGATGGCGGAGATGCGCTTGTTGACCCCCTCGAGAGTGAGAGCGGGATTTACAGGGGTGGTGATGACAGTCTTGAGAACCTGAGCTCGCAGGACATCAATATATGCCGCCTCGAGCCTGAGCGCGTCGTTGACCTTGCTTTTACAAAGTCCGAACGACTGCATCATCTGCTTAGCGGAGGAGAGGAAGTCGTTTCGAGAGTCTGCCCTTTCCGGAGCGAGCAAGAAATCGGTTCCGTCGGCGATGAGGTTAGCCATCTCCTCGGCGGACTCGGTCTGGATGCGATCCTTGTATGAGAACCCGTGCAGGTAGTCTCGGCACACATCAAGCTTGTCAAGGAAGAGAGGATACGCGGTCTTGGCGATGTCCATGTCCCCGTACTTGTCTCGGTCACGCTTGGTGTAGTCATGCATGGCCCGCTTGAGGGCGCTCGCAATACCGATGTAGTCAACAACGAGTCCACCCTCCTTGCCCTTGTAGACGCGGTTGACGCGGGCGATGGCCTGCATGAGGTTGTGGCCCTTCATGGGCTTGTAGACGTACATCGTCGAGAGCGATGGCACGTCAAAACCGGTGAGCCACATATCCACGACGATGGCAATCTTGAACGGGTCCACATCGTCCTTGAACTGCTTAGCGAGCTCGTATTTGTGGGCCTTGTTCCCAATAATTCTCTTCCATTCCTCTGGATCCTGGTTACCGGATGTCATAACGACGTGTACCTTGTCTTCCCAAGAGGGGCGAAGCTCCAGGAACTTTTCATACATCTTCATGGCAGTAGGCCGAGAGTAGGCGACTACGAGGGCTTTTCCAGCCTGTTCGTCGGCTCGGTTCTCCTCGTAATGGGAGACGATGTCTCGGCAGAGAGAGTCAATCGTCTCAGGGGCACCAAGCACGCTGTCGAGGTTCGCGAGGTCGTGCTTGCTCCTCTCAATCGCAAGCTCATCCGCTCCGTCGGCAATCGCTTCGTACTCATCGTCGATTTTCCTGAGGACGTCCTCGTCGAGCTTGAGGGCAACGACGCGGCTCTCGTAGTATACGGGGCGAGTCGCGTCGTCCTCGACGGATTGGGTCATGTCGTACACATCGACGTAATCGCCGAAGATTTCGCGGGTGCTCTTGTCTTCCGTCTCGATGGGAGTACCCGTGAACCCGATGTAGGAAGCGTTCGGGAGTGCCTGCCTGACTTTGAGTGCATCTCCTACTGAGCGCGTGCCATCGGCATGGAGGGTGACGGAGAGACCATACTGCCCTCGGTGTGCCTCGTCAACCATAACGAGGATATCGCGCCTATCGGAGAGTGGTGTTTCCCCTTCGCTGAACTTCTGGAGTGTCGTAAAGATGATGCCATTTGCCTCACGATTTGCTAGGAGGGAAATGAGGTTCTCGCGACTGTCTGCCTGCTGGGGGGTCTGCCGAAGAAAGTCGCTGCACTTTGAGAACTGTCCATAGAGCTGGTCGTCAAGGTCATTTCTATCCGTGACGATGACAATGGTGAGGCTATCTACACACTTTCGAAGGAGGTGGGCAAAGAACACCATGGACAGGGACTTTCCGCTTCCCTGGGTGTGCCAGAAGACGCCCGCCTTGCCATCACTCGCCATGGCGCGAATGGTGCTCTTTACTGCACGATGGACACCGAAGTACTGGTGATAGGCAGCAAGTATCTTTGCAGTGGAGTCCTGTGATTTCGAGTAACAGGTGAAGTTGCCAACGATGTCGAGCATCCGGTCTTTGGTGAACATCCCGTCGAGTGCCGTAGTCCATTTGGTGGGTTTGGACGAGCCAATCTTCGAATAGTCACCGTTGACCGTCTTCCACTGGACGAATCGATCCTCGTTGGCAGTAATGGAACCTACGCGAGTGTCGGCCAGGTCGCTCATGACACAAAAGGCGTTGTAGACGAAAAAGGTGGGAATTGCCTTCAGGTAGTTCCTGAGCTGAAGATATGCGTCAGATGAGGAAACGTTATCCCTAGATGGTGACTTGAGCTCGAAGACAACGAGGGGAAGGCCGTTCACGAAGACGACGATGTCGGCCCGCTTCTCATCGAATTCGACATAGGTCCACTGATTCACGACGTGGAAGGAGTTATTGTCTGGGCGTTCGATATCGAGTAGCTTTACCACTTCTCCTCGCATACATGTGCCATCAAAATACGAGACCTCAATCCCAGATTGCAGGTAGTCGGTGAAAGTCTCGTTGCGAGAGAGCAGGTCAATTCCCTCGATATTGCGGAGCTTTCGTATGGCCTCATCGATGGCGGCCGTAGGTAGCCCTGGGTTTACCTTTTCCAGACTTGTTGACAGAACATCTGGAAGAAAAGCGTCGTTGTAGGCTTCGCTTGTACGAGGGACGTTTGGGCCGTAGAGGTGAATATATCCAAGTCCTACGAGATGTTCGATGACTGCGTTCTCGTAGAACCCCTCGCTCATCGAGCTAAGCGTATATGGCTTTTCAGACATACCCAACACCCCATCAATTGAATGGCCTGAGCATGGTCTCACTTCTGCCTAACCGAATGAAGAAGGAATAGGCATTTCAACCTTAACAGAACTGCCGGACAGAAAGAGGAGGGGGGTGTCAGCTACTTCGGGCTTCTCGCTATTGGTGAAGGGGGAGCGTGCTAATTTGCCCCTATCGGAACGCGGCGGGACTCGAGGCAAAACCGCTGAACGCCGGGGCGCAACGGCACACAACAGACTCAAGTAGCAAATGTGGTCATTAGAGAAGAACGAGCACGCAGAGTTACACAACAGAATGAAAAGAAGCTAATGAAAGACTCGCAGCAATAGAATGGGCAAAAAGGGGGAGGACATTTTGCGGTGCATTCAATCAACGGGGCGTAGGACTTGTGCTGTAGCCTATTGCTTCGCTGGGCGTTGTTCGCAGAGAGCGAAGTGACTGCTCTCTACAATTCGCCATTGATGTGCATGATGTGCCGCTGCTCGCTTTCGGATTGCGTTCTAACGAAATGGAATGAAACGAGTACATAGGCAAGAATAACGAAAAGAGGAACAGTATCATTAATGCTATTAAACTTGGTGATATACAAAGCGGAAAAAGCGATGAACATGCCGATTCCAATAAAGTAGAACACCTTGTTTCCTGTTCTTCCTGCCCGGCACAATCCGAGAGCGATTCCATCGCCACTTTTAATCGGATATAACAGCCAAATGCCGTGATGGTTATATTCGTTGTTTAACATATCCAAGATAAGATGCAGCAGAAATCCGACAAGATAGTAGGCGACCATAGAAGGACAAATCGCAAATATACAGCCAGCGGTGAGAACGGCAAAAAGAAGTGAATGGGCGAAGGTCCTATGCGCGGTACAATGACCCACCAACAACAAGATTACGAAGATGATAAGCCCGAACAAGGCGGTACGAGGCGTTTGAGTAACGGTTGCAAGAATGCCGTAATTGAGCGCTCGATCTTCTATCAATCCAATGGCGATTAATCCGATTACCGCCAGGCGAGGTCTGCTTCCATCTGTGACCTCTGCGCCTTCTTCCTGGTCTTTCACGTCGATGTCAGGTGCAATTCCTCCAAGAGCCCCCGCAACCGCTGCGAGGAGATAGGCTTCAGGGGAGACATATCCCAAATAAGCAGCAAGTGCTAATGAGCCGCTGATTCCTGCTGCCGAATGTGCATAACCCATCATGACGTATCAGCTCCATCGACAAGGTCACAGGATGCAAGGTGCTTCCACCTGACTCTTCCGCCTTAGTTCCCTTACTGTTCCTGTTGCATCTGATTTTGCTTTGTAGCCCTTGGTACGCGATTCATCGTATTGGCCGTTCAGCTACATCAAGTGCATGTCAGAATTTGACTTAGAGACTACCAGAGACTCGGTCTATTGAAATTGCGGGAACCGCCTTCTCTTTCTCTGCCGATCAGATGCTAGCCAAGAAGAGACGTTCATAATCCATGACCCGTTTGCTGAGGGAGAGAGGGCTCGTTCCTGATAAAACTGCGTGGATGATGACGGATGTCTCAATGGTTTTTGGTTATCGAGCTGAACGACGAGCTCGCCGCGTCGCGAGCGGAGGCAGTGGAGCTGAAGGGGCGGCTCGCCGCAGGTGGGGACGCCGCCGAGCCGGTGAGTGCCGATGAGGACGACGGGCTGTTCTAGGGCGGGGGAGAAGAGCTGGGGTTTCTTGAGAGCACTCTCGTCATACCTCGCTGTGCTCAGCCTGCTCTTTAGATTGGTCAGTATGAGTTGCTAGTTCGCAGAACCCAGGATCGAGCTCAATGTCGTAGTGGTCAAAGAGCCAGATGTCGCGCGTGTCCCAACCGTAGCCGCCGTAAGAGTAGGCACAGAGCGTTCGTCCAGTGCTCTTGCCCGTCAGCGCGTCGTCCGCATACCCAGCAGCAACGGCATAGGGTTTGAAACTGTTCATGAAGTGCAGGATCGTTCGCTTCTTGGGGTTCTGCGCACGCTGCAGGGGCTCGCCGTGGGTGTGGTCAACAGCTGCAATCCGCTTCAGGTTCATAGGGTTCTCTGGCGTGCCAGTGAGGCAATCCTCGGAATCAAGCTCTGCGAGGTGCAGATACCGTCCGAAGCCATCCTCAAGCTCGCCGCTAATGCAGAGCGTCTGCGTGCGGAAGAACCATACCGGTACCTCGAACCGCGCCACAGGCCTAAAGCAGACCGTTTCGGTGCAATCACGCAGGATGCGGTTTCCGAGCTCGTCGGCGTACCAGTCACCATCTCGACCACCGACCCTACTGTCTACGGTGATAAGGGTCAGCTTTCCCGATGAGCGATAATCTGGCAGCGTCGTCCGCTCGATGATGCGATAGAAGACTGTGCCATCCCGCTCGAGCATCCTGTCATCCGACCGGATGTAGTTTGCATAGCGCACTTCTATGTCAGGTGACAGGTGCTCGCCCCCATCTTCCGCAAGGGCTTCAAGGGCATCTGCCCTGTCACGGGCATCAGCTGCGGAGGCGTCGGAGTCATCCCAACCGTAGACGCGGGGAGAACCAGCGATCTCGGACGAAAGCCATCCTCGGACCATCGCCCCGATGACGTGGCCGTCGTGAACCTGCTTCACGCGGAGCTTCTCGACGCAGTCGAGTCCGATGACCGAACGGACGAGGGTGCTCTGCCCGCTCTGCTTGCCCAAGACGGGGGCACTTCGCCGTCGTATCGCGTGGTCGGATGCCTCGGGATAGAAGTAGACCCTGGTGCCTGGAGAGAACTGCCTCGTGCCCCGGCCAGCAGAGTTATTCTCGCCAGATGGCTGGTCCGTGTGGATGTTTCCCACCACGCACCAGATCCAGGCCGGGAGTGGGCGGCTTGCGCGCTCGATTGGGTCGATGTCCATGTGTACCTCACCTCGATTCTGCCTATCAGGATGCTAGCAGCAGGGGAGGACACAATTGGAGCTTCGACTGTCCGTGAGGCGGCGTACGTTGCAGTGGTATAGGGTGCGATGTTCGAGGTCTCCTGTACCCTTGACCTCATAGGTATCCAATAGGTACCTAGAGCACTATATAGTGCTTACTTACAATTAGTTGCTATCAATCTAGAGTAAGTGGTGTCAAGAGAAGCCGCGCGGGAAGGACCCGCGCCAACAGACGGGGAGACACCATGAAGATCGCAGTCGTTGCAGCGAACGGCAAGGAAGGCAAGCTCGTCGTGAGGGAGGCCATCAGGCGCGGACACGATGTCACGGCCTTCGTCAGGGGCGAGAACAGGACGGACGCCGAGAAGTGCGTCTCGAAGGACCTCTTCAACCTCACCGCGGATGACCTGGCGAGCTTTGACGTCGTCGTCGACGCCTTCGGTGCCTGGATGCCCGAATCCCTCCCGCAGCACTCCACGAGCCTCACGCACCTGTGCGACGTGCTCTCCGGCACCGACGTCCGCCTGCTCGTCGTGGGCGGCGCGGGCAGCCTCTTCGTCGATCCCGAGCACACCACGACTCTCAACCAGACCCCGGACTTCCCCGAGGCCTTCCAGCCGCTCGCCGCGGCCATGCAGAAGGCCCTCGACGAGCTCCGCGCCCGCGACGACGTGAGGTGGACCTACGTGAGCCCCGCCGCCGACTTTCAGGCAGAGGGGGAGAGCACCGGCACCTACCGTCTTGGGGGCGAGGAGCTCATGGTGGGCAGCCACGGCCCCGTCATCTCCTACGAGGACTACGCTGTCGCCATGGTCGACCTCGCCGAGCAGGGCGGGCACGAGCGCGAGCGGGTGAGCGTCGTGCGCCCGTAGGGGCGTGCGGAGGCCAGCTGGATGATTGCGACCGACGGGCGGAGACGCCTCCCGTCGGCCGTTTTCGTTCGCGAGGTTGTTGGGGGGAGAGCTGCGGGCGCGTCGTCCTTCTCGCCAGCCATGTCTTGAAAACGCAAACAGGCTGGGGATAGAATCCCCAGCCTGTGGTTGTGTGGTAGCCCGTAGCAGATTCGAACTGCTGATCTCCGCCTTGAGAGGGCGGCGTCCTAGGCCGCTAGACGAACGGGCCATATTCAGTTGGGCAAGACATTGGCTGGGATGGAGAGAGTCGAACTCCCGTTGACGGAACCAGAATCCGCTGTCCTACCACTAGACGACATCCCAATTGATGTCTTGCACTTCTCAGTGCGTTGAACACTCTATCGGAAAAGCCCAACCAGCGCAACCGTCAATTTTCGGGAATACGAAAAAAGGCTCAAGCTGGGTCGCCACCAGAAAATGACAAGGCCACTGAGACGTTCTGCACCGTACGAGGGACGTCGGCTCCGATGGGGTCCCGCGGCCTGAATCAGCGACCGAGAGGGTATCATAGGACTATTGAATTCAAGTTGAGCGTCGGTGGGGGTGAGACATGACGGACGCCGAGAAGGCAAAGACCAAGCCCGCGGGGTCGCCCAAGACGGCGGTTGCACCCAAGCCCAAGACGGCGGTTGCACCCAAGCCCAAGACGGCGGTTGCACCCAAACCTGGGGTTGCACCCAAGCCTGGGGTTGCACCTAAGCCCAAGGTCGCCTCTGCGCCGAAGCCTGCCGCCACGCCTGCCCCCAAGCCCAAGATCAAGGTCGACGCCAGCCGCGTCTCCACCGGCGGCAAGCAGGCAGACGCCTCCGAGGAGGAGAACCAGCAGAAGGCCCGCAAGGGCGCCCTCTTCATCCTCGGCGTGCTTGGCGTCTACATCGTCTTCCTCATCGTCACGGGACAGATGGCCGAGTTCATCGACGCGCTCCAGAACGTCGACGGTCGCTGGGTCTTCTACGCCTGCCTCGGCTACATGGGCTACTTCGTCTTCGGCGTCTTCGCCTACGTCATCGCCGTGTGGCTCGATCACGACTCGCCCGTCGGCGTGCGCGACCTCATGAGCGTGGAGTCCTCCGGCGTCTTCTTCGGCAACCTCACGCCCATGATGGCGGGCGCTGTCCCCTCGCAGATCTACCGCCTGACGCGCACCGGCCTCGACGTGGGCGAGGCCTCGGCCACGCAGTTCACGCGCTTCATCATGTTCCAGTTCGCGCTCGTCCTCTTCGCGTTCCTCATGCTGCTCGCGCGCTTCGAGTTCTTCCTCAACACCTACGGCGACATCGTCTTCCTCAACCTCGTCGTCTTCGGCCTGCACACGCTCGAGCTCGTGATGCTCTTCGTGATCTGCCTCTGCCCGAAGTTCGTGAAGCGCGTGGGCAACTGGGTCATCAACCTCGCCGACAAGCACAAGTGGCTCAAGGACTACGACCGCTGGTACGAGATGGTGAACACGCAGGTGGACGAGTTCTCCGCCACCTTCAAGCGCGCCGCGTCCGACATTCCCAACATGGCGCTCACCTGCGTCGTCACGATGTGCCAGCTCTTCTGCCTCTATGTGATGCCCTGGTTCATCCTCAAGGCCTTCGGCATCGACGAGGACTTTCTCACCTGCCTCGCCGCGGGCTCGATGGTCCAGCTCGTCTCCACGGCCGTGCCGCTGCCTGGTGGCACCGGCGGCGCAGAGGGCGGCTTCGCGCTCTTCTTCGGCGGGATGTTCGGCGCCAAGGCCACGGCGGGCTTCCTCGTGTGGAGGCTCTGCTCGTTCATCGGCCCGACGCTCTTTGCGGTGCCCTTCCTGGGAATTCGCTCCAACCGGACCGAGTCGATCTATCACGAGGTCAACCGCAGGATGGCCGCGCATCGCGCCCGCGCCGCCTCGGGTGGCAAGCGCGCGAAGAAGCCTGCTGGCATCAAGCTCCCCACGAACAAGCTGCGCGGTCGCAGGAAGTAGGGGGTCGGCCGTATCGCCGCCCCGAGCCCAACGTCCCCACG
>DCZG01000030.1 GCA_002331575.1 Atopobium sp. UBA2090
GCGTACGGCCGATCATGCGCTTGGCGTCGGCGCCGACGGCGAGGACGCGGCTCTCGCTCTTGTCGATGGCGACGACGGAGGGCTCGTTGATGACGATGCCCTGCCCTCGGACGGCTACGAGCGTATTGGCAGTGCCGAGGTCGATTGCCAGGTCACCGCCGTATTCCCCGAAGAGTGAGTCGAAGATCGACATGGCTTTCAATCCAAACGTCATGCCCCCGCCATGCGGGAGCCCCATGCATTGTCCTGAGTCTAGTTCGAGCCCGTGGTCTTAGAAGTCGAGACGCCAGTGGTTCCCTCGGTGGTCTCGGTCGCCGAAGTCGTGCCCGAGGAGACGCTTGACGAGGAGTCGGACGACTGAGAGACGTACGACACGCTCACGTCAGTCACCTTCCAGCTCACGCCGTCGCGCACCATCTGGACCGTGAAGTCCTGCTCGCCGCCCTGCGAGAGGGTCGCGGTGAGGTAGACGGTAGAGCTCGTCATGTTCTGGTCGGTTCCGGTCACCTTCACGCTCGCACCCGAGGGAACGGCGGACTCGATGGACTGGAGCGTGGCATCAGACACCGAGCCGGAGATGTACTGCGTGAGGTCTCCCCCGTTGGTCTGGGCGTCGAAGAGGGACTCGACGACGGACTGCTGGGTCGGCCAGCCATAGCCCTTGTAGTACGCGAAGCCCGCGGCACCCACCAGGAGGATGAGGATGACGAGAATCGTGATGAAGACCTTGAGACCGGAGTGACGATGCTTGCGGCGGACCTCGCGGTTCCGCTTGTCCTGCTTGACGATGTCATCCTCGGAGATCGAGAAGAAGCCCGTGTCCTCGGCGCTCGGGATGAGCTCGCCCGACTCGCCCGTCGGGTCAAGCGGGTCGTACCCGCCACCGTAACCGGCGGCGGCGAGAAGGGCGTCGGTGTCGGAGGGACGCTTGGCGGCGAGCTGCGCCACGGCCTTGCGAGCCGCGTCGAAGGACGCCTGCGCCTCGGGGGTGAGCCTGAAGGTGCCGTCAGCCGTGGCNNGTGGCGTGCGAGAAGGCGTCGACGGCCTCCGACATGCGGTTGGACGCGACGTAGGCGAGACCGAGGTCGCAGTAGATCTGGTTCTGGCTCTCGAGCGGGGTCGAGAAGTCGAGGGCCGTACGATAGGCCTCGACGGCATCGACGGGACGACCGAGCCTCATGAAGCAGCTGCCGAGGCTGCGCAGGGCCGCCGAGGGGTTGGGGTTGCCTTCGTCGATGGCCGCGTTGCGGTAGGCGATGCCGGCGTTCCTGATGTCTCCCGACCTCTCGTAGGCCGTGCCGAGGGCGAGGTACGCCTTGTACGGCGTGGCGTACGACGGGTCCTGGACCGAGGCGGACAGCGCGCTGACCGCATCCTGGACACGCCCCGCAGCGAGAAGCGCGCGACCGCGGTTGCAGGAGAGCGCCCCGCGCTTCCCGTACGCCGCGTCCTTGAGAGCGTCAGCATAGGCACTCGCCGCGGACTCGTACTGGCCGAGCTTCATGTACGCATTTCCAAGGAGGTGGTCGACGGAGCCACCGACCTCGCCGGGCTGCTTCGCCTGGCTCAGCTTAGCTACCGCCTCGAGCCAGTCCGCGCGCTGATACGCTGACTTACCCGCCTCGTATGCCTGTTGGTTCACAGTGGCCTCCAATGGTGTGTGCGCCGGTTGGTGCGCTAGGCGCTGACGTGCTCGATCGTAATTGTGTTAATCACATCGTTCTGACGAAGCGCAGAGACGGTGTCGAGACCGTCGACCGTGACTCCGAAAACCGTGTACCCCGAGTCGAGCCCATGCTGAGGGCCGAGACAGAAGTAGAACTGCGAACCCGCGGAGTTGGGATCCTGCGAGCGTGCCATGGCGAGCGCGCCGTCAACGTGGGAGTTGCGCGGATTCGTGCTGTACTCCTCATGGATGCGGTAGCCGGGACCACCCGTGCCGTTGCCCCTGGGGTCCCCGCCCTGGATGACGAAGCCGGGAACGTAGCGATGGAAGGTGAGTCCGTCGTAGAAGCCCTTCTCGGCGAGCTCGCAGAAGTTGGCGACGTGAATGGGCGCGCCAGCTCCATCGAGACGGACGCGGATGACGCCCTTGCACGTGTCGAAGACGGCGACCTCGTCACCAGCCACCTTGTAGGTGGGCGTGTACAGCGGATCTCCGAAGAAGCCCATGTTCCCTCCGTAGAGTTGAACGTACGTAGCCGCAGGTGCGACACAATCTACCATCACGATATCTTATCAGGATACCGTTCGGTTCACACATTCGGCAGAGAGCTTGGGGCAGCTACTTCTGAGTCGGCTTCCACGATTCGTAGTTCTCGTCGAACTGCACCTTGAAGGAGTCGGAGCTACCCGAGTAGTTTCGCTTGACGACAGCCTCGATCTCGTCCTTGTGGCTCGAGGGGTCGTCGTAGCTCAGGTCGAGCTTCCAGGCTGCGGTGAGGGCGTCTGAGCGGTTGCGGAGCCAGTTTCCAAGCGTGACGAGGTTGCTGAGGTCCTCCGAGTAGGCGCCCGCCCCGTCGTCGAGCTGCGAGACGTCATTGATCGTGTTGCTGATCTTGAGGGAGAGCGCCGTGACCTCGGCGCTCGCAGAGGTGCGGGTGGCGGAGTCACCGGTGTAGGCGACCTTGTCGAAGGCCGCGACGCAGGTGTCGAGCTGGCTCGCGAGGTCACCGAGCGTCGTATAGTCGGCGAGTATCGAGTCGTAGACGGTGTCAGTGCTCGAGCTCGAGACCTCGGATGACGAATCCTGGCCGGTGAGTGATGTCACCGTGCCAGGGAAGCCGGCGCTCGAGGTGTCGGCGGGCGTCGACGTCGACGTCTTATAGAGCGTCGGATCCCAGGGATGCGTGATGTAGAGCGCCGCTCCGCCAATGACGAGGACGGCGAACAGCGCCGCGAAGACGAACGCACGCGCTCGAGGCATGCGATCATGGCGAAGCACGGCCGACGAGGGGTCCTGCTCCGCGGGAATCGCGCTCTCGATGTGCGGCTCCTGGCTCTTCTCGTAGGCCTTGAGAAGAGCGCTCGTGGAGTCCGGCCCAGACTCTCCGTCGTCCCCGAGGCTCGGTTCGTCGTCGATCTCGGGGAGGTCGAGGTCGCGCACCGAGCGGACCGGCGGCACCGCGTCCACGAGAGGCGTGCCGCACTTGGGACAGACGGTCATACCATCCGCCAAGAGCGCTCCGCAGACGGGACACCACGTGCCGCTCGCGACGGGAATCTTCTGGGTGAGACCGAGTTGGAAATGGCAGCTCGGGCACTCGAAGGTGCCCTCCGGTACCTCGGCTCCGCAATTGGGGCACTTCATATGCGACACCTCCCGTCTCTTCTCGCGTGCATGCGCGTTTCGTCGCTCGACACTCTAGCAGAGGTTGCCGAGTACGTAGGGAAGTATGCCGCCCTTCGAAAGGAAAGCACCTTCCATAGGGGTGTCCACGCGAACGACACAGTTGAACTCGATGACCTCGCCGGTGGGCCGCGTCGCCCTCACGCTGGCCGTGCGGCTGGCGGGAAGCCCCGCAGAGAGATCGACGGGCGAGACGTCGAAGGTCTCGTCGCCTGCGAGTCCGAGCGTCACGGCGTTCTCGCCCTCGAGGAACTGGAGGGGAAGGACGCCCATCTGAACGAGGTTCGAGCGGTGGATGCGCTCGAAGCTCTCGGCGATGACGGCACGGACGCCGAGAAGGAGCGGCCCCTTGCCGGCCCAGTCGCGCGAGGACCCCGACCCGTAGAGCTTGCCCGCGACCACGACGAGGGGAACCCCCGCCGAGCGGTAGTCCTCGGCGGCGTCGAAGATGGACTTCACCTGGCCGTCGAGAAGGTCGCGCGTCCAGCCGCCGACGCGACCGTCGGCGAGCGCGTTCCTGAGCTTCACGTTGGCGAAGGTGCCACGCGCCATGACCTCGTGGTTGCCGCGGCGCGATCCGTAGGAGTTGAAGTCCCGAGGCTCGACGCCGTGCTCGATGAGGTAGCGCGCGGCGGGCGAGTCCGCGGCGATGGAGCCCGCGGGAGAGATGTGGTCGGTCGTGACGAAGTCGCCGAGAAGGGCGAGCGCACGGGCGCCCTCGACCTCGACGACGCTCCGCTCGCGGGCGATGTCGAAGTACGGGGCCTTCCTCACGTAGGTGGAGGCGGGGTCCCAGTCGAAGGTGTCCGACTCGCCCGACGGAATCGACCGCCAGGTCGCGGACCCCTCGAGAAGACCCCTCGAGCCCTCGGCGAAGACCTCGGGCGTGACAGTCCTCCCAAGCGCCTCCCGGATCTCGGCGTCGGTGGGCATGACCTGGTCGAGCGACACGGGCTTCCCGTCCGAGCCCATCCCCAGCGGCTCGGTCGAGAGGTCGACGTCCACGGTCCCCGCAATGGCGAACGCCACGACGAGCGCGGGCTGGCAGAGGTAGTTCTGGCTCACGTCGGGGGAGATCCTACCCTCGAAGTTGCGGTTGCCGGAGAGGACGCTCGTGAGCTCGACGTCACGGGCGATGGCCTTGAGCTCGGGCTTGACATCCCCCGAGTTGCCGATGCAGCTCATGCAGCCGAAGCCGCAGGTGTAGAAGCCGAGCTCGCGAAGGGGCTCGAGCAGGCCGGCGCGCTCGAGGATGAGCTCGGTCGCATGGCTGCCCGGCGCGAGAATGGTCTTGACCCAGGGCTTGGACCTGAGGCCGAAGCTGCGCGCCTTGGCGGCGAGGAGCCCCGCGGCGATCATCATGGCGGGGTCAGTAGCCGTGGTGCAGCTCGTGATGGCGGCGATGGCGATGGACCCGTGACGAAGCTCGCCCATGTCGCCCACGTCGAAGGTCGCGGCGAGGTCGGTGCGACCGCCGGCCGCGGCAGAGGCCTCGAAGCGCTCACGCAGGCCGGAGATGGTCACGCGGTCATGAGGACGAGACGGACCGGCGAGTGACGGCTCGACATCCGCCAGGTCGAGCGTGACCGTCTTGGAGTAGACGCGCTCGCCCCCGTCCCCGAAGACGCCCTGCGCCTCGAGGAAGGCGCGCGCGAAGCGGACCTCGGCGAGGTCGCGGCCGGTGAGCTCGAGATAGTCGACCGTGACGTCATCGACGGGAAAGAGCGTGGTCGTCGCGCCGTACTCCGGCGTCATGTTGGCGACGCACGAGCGCTGGGTCGCCGTGAGCGTCGAGACGCCCTCGCCCGTGACTTCGACGAGGCAGCCGACGACGCCCTCGCGACGCATGACCTGGGCGACGGTGAGCGCGAGGTCCATGCCGGAGACGCCGGCGGAGAGCCTGCCCGCGAGCCTCAGCTCGACGACGGGGGGCACGAGCATGGAGATGGGCTGTCCGAGGGCTGCGGCCTCGGCCTCGATGCCACCGACGCCCCAGCCGAGGACACCCAGGCCGTTGGCCGTGGTCGTGTGGGAGTCCGTGCCCACGAGAGAGTCGAAGCAGGCGACGTCACCATCCGCGAGCGCGTCGGTCGTGACGACCTTGCAGAAGCGCTCGATGTTGAGCTGGTGGCAGATGCCGCCGCCGGGCGGAACGATCTCAACGTTCTGGAAGGACCTGCTCGCCCACTTGAGGAAGGAGAAGCGCTCGCGGTTGCGACGGGCCTCGGTCTCCTGGTTTGATTCGACGGCACCATCGACGCCCGCGACATCCGCGATTACGGAGTGGTCGACGACGAGCGTGCAGGGGATGTGCGGGTTGACCTTCGACGGGTCTCCCCCACGCTCCACCATGGCGTCGCGCATGGCCGCGAAGTCCACGAAGACGGGCACGCCCGTGAAGTCCTGGAAGAGGACGCGAGCCGGCATGAACTCGATCTCGGCGCCCTGCTCGCCGGCGAGACCCGCCTCGACGACGGCGGACGCCTCCTTCACGGCGTCCTCGTCAGTGGAGGCGCGGCGAACCACGTTCTCGAGGAGGGCGACGAGGGCACGGGGGAGGCGGTCCGCACCGGGGATGCCCGATACGTCGTACACGAGCCGCGTCACTCCCCCGCAGGAGAGCTCGCGCGGTTCGCGAGCAGCTGCGACGGCGTCGCGGAAGGCGTTGGTGATGGTCATGTGAGATCCTCCAGACGTGAGACGATTCCCAGGAAGGCCCTGCTGCGCTCGTAGTGCGAGAGCGACCACGAGAACGCGCGATCGAAGACGAGCGCGGAGACGAACCCGAGCACCACGATGAGCACCCCCATGGTAGTGGTAAGCGGGGCGACCCTATAGAAATCGGCCAAGACCGTACATCCAGTCGCAACAAACGCGACCATGAACACGAGCAGAGCGGCTCGCAGGGGGGTGATCGGCTGCGAGATCTTCCAGACGAGAAGGAAGCCGACGACGAAGTTGAGGATCAGGCAGACCGTCGAGTTCTCCTCGAAGCTGAACCCGAGCACCCTGCCGGCGATGAGCGCCACGAAGAGCGAGACGACGATGGAGAGCGAGGCAGGCAGCGAGCGAGAGAGGACGTTGGCGAGAAAGACCCCGCGCACGCGGTCGTGGTTGGGCTCGAGCGCGAGCACGAACGAGGGAATCCCGATGATGGCGCCCGAGAGCAGCGACATCTGGATGGGGATGAAGGGATAGGGCGGCATGACGATGCAGATGAGTGCCAGGGCGGCGGTGTAGACCGTCTTGACGAGGAAGAGCGATGCGGACCTCTGCAGGTTGTTGATGGAGCGCCGACCCTCGGCCACGACCTCGGGCATGTGGGCGAAGTCGTTGTCGGCGAGCACGATCTCGGAGACGTTGCGCGCGGCGGCGGAACCCGAGGACATCGAGACGGAACAGTCGGCCTCGCGAAGGGCGAGCACGTCGTTGACGCCGTCACCCGTCATCGCCACGGTGCGGCCCTCCGCGTGGAGCGCCTTCACGAGCTCGCGCTTCTGCTGCGGGGTGACGCGGCCGAACACGCGATACGTCCTCGCCGCCTCCACGAGCTTCTCGCCCGTGTCGAGCGTCGAGGCGTCGACGTAGCGCTCGGCTCCGGGGACGCCCACCTTCATGGCGATCGCCGAGACGGTCCGGGGGTCGTCACCCGAGATGACGCGGAGCTCTACGCCCTGCTCCACGAAGAACCGCATGGTCTCGGGGGCGGTCTCGCGAATCTGGTCACGGATGGCGACGAATCCGAGCAGGCGCGGCTCGCCGACGATCCCGAGGTCGTCCGCAAAGCCGTCGACCTCGCAGACGACGAGCACGCGCTCGAGCTCGTCGAAGCTCTCGAGTAGGCCGGAGACCTTCTCGGCTCCCCCTCCGAGCACGAACTGCGCGGCGCCCATCACGAGGGCGTTGCCCGACGAGGTGACGCACCCGGAGTACTTCCTGGCGGACGAGAAGGGAATGACCCGTGAGACCGGCTTGCCCGCGACGCCCTCCTTGGCGACGTAGGCGAGAAGGGCCCGCGCGGTGTCGTTGGCATCGTCGGCGGAGGCGTGGGCGATGGTCGCGAGGGCAGCCGTTGCGACGCCGCCGTCAGACTCGAGTCTGGGTCCCGTCACACGGGCGACCTCCATGCCCCCCGTGGTGATGGTGCCCGTCTTGTCGAGGCAGAGCGTGTCCACGCGGGCGAGCGTCTCGACGCAGTAGGCCTGCTGCACGAGGACCTTGCGCATGGCGAGCCGCGTGGTCGCTATGGCGAGGACGCTCGAGGTGAGAAGGACGAGTCCCTGGGGAATCATGCCGATCACCGCCGCGACGGCCGCGAGGATCGCGTCGTTGACCGTGGAACCGCTCGTGAGGAGCGTGCGGAGGAAGAGCCCGAGCCCCAGGGGCACGAGGCCGATCGTGGCGACGTGGATGATCGCGTCGAGCGTGCCGCGAATCTCGGACTTGATAGGCTTGACGTACTTCGCCTCCGCGTTGATGCGCGCCGCATAGCCTTCGCGACCCACCCGCGTCACCTTCGCGACGAGGCTGCCGGAGTCCACGAAGCTGCCGGAGAGCAGCTCGCTGCCGGGCTCCTTGGCAACAGGCGCGCTCTCGCCCGTGAGCAGGCTCTCGTTCATGGTCACGCTCCCGCTGACCACGACGGAGTCGGCGGGCACCTGGTCGCCGTGGGCGAGGCGAATGAGGTCATCGACCACGAGCTCCGCCGAGCACACCTCGACGCGGACGCCGTCTCGAATGACCGACACGGGACGCTGCGTGAGGATCGTGAGCTTGTCGACCATACGCTTCGCGCGGATCTCCTGGAAGACGCCGATGGCGATGTTCGAGAGAACGACGCCCATGAAGAGCGCGTTTCTCCACTGCTGGGTGATGGCGACGAGCACGAACATGGCGAGGTTCACGGCGTTGAAGAACGTGAACGTGTGGTCTGCGAGGATGCGACCGACCGACTTGGTCTTGACGTCGGTGTCGGAGTTCACACGGCCGTCAGCGAGGCGCTCCGCGACCTCGGCGGAGCTCAATCCGACGAGACCGTCCTCGATGACCCGCGTGTCTGTGGTGTCTTCTGCCATGCGAGCCATTGTACGGCATGGCCCAGCCCAGACGGGACCCGCGGGAGACGCATCCGCCACTCCCACATATCCTGACCAGTGATGACGGTTGCCGACAGAGAAAAATCCCTCCCGACGCGACGTCGGGAGGGCATCCGAGGCTATGGTGCCCCCAGGGGGATTCGAACCCACGACCTTTCGCTCCGGAGGCGAACGCTCTCATCCACTGAGCTATAGGGGCAACGAGACGCGATTATACACTACGGACAGCGGAGAGAACGAGGCTTCACGCGGAGGCGAGACGATAAAACCGCGGGATTCCATTGCGTTACGTGCGCATAATACGAAAAAGCGAGCACATTGCACCGTGCTAAAGTAGCCAATTACGAATACGGGAGTCACATGCGCTCCCGACGATCCCAGGAAGGCCTCGCCATGATCGCAATCGTCAAGGAAACCGCAACGCAGGAGCAGCTCGACCACTTCATCTCGTGGATCGAGGGTCGGGGCTTCAAGACGAACGTCTCGCAGGGCGACAACGAGACCATCGTCGGCATCATCGGCGACACGACGCAGATCGACCCCTTCCTGCTCGAGAGCATGGACATCATCGAGCGCGTCCAGCGCGTCTCAGAGCCCTTCAAGAAGGCCAACCGCAAGTTCCACCCCGAGGACTCGGTGATCGACTGCGGTCACGGCGTGCTCATCGGCGGCGGTCACTTCCAGGTCATGGCGGGTCCCTGCTCCGTCGAGGGCGACAACCTCATCAGGATCGCGCGGCGCGTGAAGGCGGCGGGCGCCACGATGCTCAGGGGCGGCGCCTACAAGCCCCGCACCAGCCCCTACTCTTACCAGGGCATGGGCGAGAAGGGCCTCGACCTTCTCCTCGAGGCGTCCGCCGAGCTCGACATGCCCGTCGTCACCGAGGTCATGGACCCACGCGACGTGCAGCTCTTCGTGGACAAGGGCGTCGACGTCATGCAGATCGGCGCGCGCAACTCGCAGAACTTCAACCTCCTCAAGGAGGTCGGCAAGACCACGACGCCCGTTCTGCTCAAGCGCGGACTCTCGGGCACCATCGACGAGCTCCTCATGGCCGCCGAGTACATCATGAGCGAGGGCAACGAGAACGTGATCCTCTGCGAGCGAGGCATCCGCACCTTCGAGACGCGCACGCGCAACACCTTCGACGTCAATGCCATCCCCGTGATCCACCACCTCTCCCACCTGCCCATCGTCGGCGACCCGAGCCATGCGACGGGATATACGAGGTACGTGCGGCCGGCGGCCTACGCCGCCACAGCGGCAGGTGCCGACGGCCTCGAGATCGAGGTGCACGACTGCCCCTCCGAGGCGTGGTCCGACGGAGCGCAGGCGCTCACGCCCGAGATGTTTGAGGACGCGATGAGGCGCATCAGGCTCATTCGCGAGGCCGTAACGGCCGACCTCTCCGAGGAGGCCTAACGTGACGCAGGAGAGCACCCGCGCGTTCACACCCGGCAGAGTCGGCGTCGTGAGCCTCGGCCTCATGGGCGGCTCGTTCGCCAAAGCCCTTCACGCGGGCGGCGAGCAGGTCTTCGCCTGGAACCGCACGCACTCGACGACCGAGCTCGCCATGATCGAGACGATCGACGGCGAGCTCACGGACGACGTCATCGGCACCTGCGAGCTCATCGTCCTCGCGGGCTACCCTCAGATGAGCGTCGAGTGGCTCGAGGCTAAGCAGGACCTCATCGCCCCCGGCGCCATCGTCATCGACACCGTCGGCGTCAAGCGCGTCATCTGCGACCACTGCTTCGCAATCGCGGAGCGACACGACTGGACCTTCGTAGGCTGCCACCCCATGGCGGGAACGCAGTTCTCCGGGTTCGCGCACTCACGCGCGAACATGTTCCACAACGCGCCGATGGTCGTCGTCCCCCCGCAGGTCATGGACGACTTCGACCGCATCGACGTCCTCGAGCGCCTGAAGAAGCTCCTCGCGCCCTGCGAGTTCGGCTCGTTCACGCTCGCCACGCCGGAGTTCCATGACGAGCAGATCGCCTTCACCTCGCAGCTTGCCCACGTCGTCTCGAACGCCTACGTCAAGAGCCCGACGGNNCGGCCCGCGAGCACCACGGGTTCTCGGCGGGGTCGTACAAGGACCTCACCCGCGTCGCCCGTCTCAACGCCACCATGTGGACCGAGCTCTTCCTCGACAACGGCGACTACCTCTCCGCGGAGATCGGCACCCTCATCGACAACCTCCAGCAGTACAAGGACGCGATCGACGCCCACGACGCCGCACGCCTCCACGAACTGCTCGCGGAAGGTGACGCCATCAAGAAGGAGGTCGAGAGCCGATGAGCGAGAAGATCGTCCACGTGAGCACGAAGCAGCGACCCTACGACGTCCACGTGGGCACGGAGCTGCTCGGCGAGGTCGGCGCCATCGCCCGCGACGTCTGCGCAGGCGAGGCTGTCTGCGTCGTCTCCGATTCCACCGTGGCACCCCTCTACGCCGGGACGGTCCTCGACTCGCTTGCTGCAGCCGGCTTCGACGCCACACTCGTCACCTTTCCCGCCGGAGAGCGGAACAAGCGCCTCTCCACGATGTCCGACCTCCTCGAGGAGGTCGCGGAGTCCGGTCTCACGCGCGACGACGCGATCGTCGCCCTCGGAGGCGGGGTGACGGGAGACATGGGGGGCTTCTGCGCCGCAAGCTACCTCCGCGGCATCCAGGTCGTCCAGGTTCCCACGTCCCTTCTCGCCATGGTCGACTCCTCCGTCGGCGGCAAGGTCGCCGTCGACCTCGAGCACGGCAAGAACCTCGCTGGCGCCTTCTGGCAGCCGAGCGCCGTGATCGCGGACGTCGACTGCCTCGCCTCGCTCGACCACGCCCTTCTCACCGACAGCTGCGGCGAGGTCATCAAGCACGCCGTTCTCGCGGACGGCTATCTTCTCGACTCCCTGACGGCCTCTCCCCTCAACGGGACCGACGTCGACCGAAGCCGCATGGTCGACGTCGTCACCGAGAACGTCGGCATCAAGCGGGACGTGGTCGACGCGGACGAGACCGAGCATGGCGTGCGCCAGACACTCAATCTCGGTCACACGATCGGCCATGCCGTCGAGGCGTCCAGTGACTTCTCGCTCGGACACGGCACCTGCGTCGCCATCGGCATGTGCTGCATGGCTCGCGCTACCGAGGCACTCGGCTGGAGCTCGCACGAGGCAACCGAGCGCATCACGGCAGCCGTCAGCGCCCACGGGATGCCCACGGACACCGCCCTTGACCATGACATCCTCTTCCGCTTTGCCACCCATGACAAGAAGCGCCACGGAGACGGCATGAACGTCTGCGTGGCACGCGACGTAGAGGACGTTGTCGTCCGTCGCGTCTCGCTCGCCGAGTTCCGACGCCTCGTCGACCTCGGCTGCGGAGCGTAGGCGGGCGTCATGAGAGCAACCATCACACCATCCGAGCTCGCGGGCTCCATCGCCGCGGTCGCCTCCAAGTCTGAGGCCCACCGCGTCCTCCTCTGCGCCGTGCTCGCGAACGACACGACCGACATCGACTGCTCCACCTCCTCGGCGGACATCGACGCGACCGCCCGCTGCCTTCGCT
>DCZG01000055.1 GCA_002331575.1 Atopobium sp. UBA2090
CGACGCGGGCCGGGTGACGTTCCTCTACACCGGCACCCCCGCGCGCTGGGAGTCGATAGCGGACGGGGCCGCCGCCGGCACCGAGGTGTGGGTCTCCTATCACGGGTGGGACTCGGACGACCCCGGCCCCACCCGGGCCGGCGGGATTTACTTCCGGGACGATCTGCAGCCACCCCAGGGCCCACAGTCCTGGGAGGAGGCGATGAGCTAGATACTTGTTGCCAGGACGTTATTTACGAGTGACGCTCAGTCGCCATCTTTAGGCGCTGAGCGGCCTGCCCCAATCGTAGTGTTCAACGAGCAGGGAGGGGGCCTCGGCCCCCTCCCTGCTCGCGTTGGACCTGAACGAAGCCGACCGCACCCTCGCGGTAATGCTCGTGACCGGCATTGGTAGTATCACCGCCATGGATCATCCCCGCAGACGCGGAAAATGAGTACTCAAGACTGGGCACCACGTCAGGAGCGAGAGGTGCCCGATGTTACTCTGTGGTCGGGGCCTCGCCTTTCTCGTAGATACGGCGTTCCGTCAGCCGCGCCACGGTCTTTGGCCTGGCGGCGCCACGCGCATCCCGACGTCCCGACCTCCCCTAGGCGAGCGTCCCGCCCGACATGTGCAGGATGCGGCCGCACTTCGCCGCCATCCCCATGTCATGGGTCACCACCACAAGCGTCTTGCCCGCGTCGTGGGTGGCGGAGACGAGCGAGTCCATGACGGTGGCCGCCATCCGCGCGTCCAGGGATCCCGTCGGCTCGTCGGCCAGGATGAGTCCTCCCGGCTTCAGCATCGCCCTGCCTATCGCCACGCGCTGCTTCTCCCCGCCGGAGAGCTCGCTCACCGTTGAGTCCAGCCTGTCGCCGACGGAGAACCTCTCCAGCGTCCGCGCGATGAGGGACAGCTTGCAGTCCCTGTCGAGCTTGGTGTAGTGCAGGGAGAGCATGAGGTTGTCGCGCACCGTCATCGAGTCGATGAGCGCGAAGGACTGGAAGAGGTAGTTGATCTCGCTGCGGCGCAGGAGCGTCGCCTGCTTCGTGTTGATGCCGGGATACCTCCTCCCCGCGAGCTGGACCTCGCCCGAGTCTGGGGTTTCGAGCAGCCCCAGCACGTTCAGCAGGGTGGTCTTCCCGCACCCCGACGGCCCGGTGATGGCGACCGTGTCCCCCCTCCGTATGGCGAGGCTGAGGTCGGAGAGGACCCGGTGCTGGCCGAAGGACTTGGAGAGGGACTCTATCTGGACGTATGGACGCATCACTGCTCCCTTGAGACGGTTTCCAGCACGACGGCCGTGGTCCTCCCCCGCGCCGTGAGGACGATGACGAGGTTCGAGATGAGCAGAAGGGCGCAGCCCACGAGCATGCCCGCGTTGCTCCGGAGGACGGCGCTGACGACGACGCCGGCCGCTGTCGAGGCGGTCACGAGCAGGATCTCACGGCGGTACAGCTCCCACACGCCGAACCCCAGGACGTACTTCACGGCGATCTCCCGGGCGCTCGCCCGGTTGACGACGTCTATGATGCACGCGACCATGACGGCGACGGTGGCCACCAGGAGGGCGAGGACGGTCGAGAAGAGGGCGAAGAGGTCCCTGAGGCTCTTCTGCAGGCCGTCGATGTAGCTCCCCACGGTGGTGAAGCGCACGCTGACGGACCCCCCGAGGGACGCCCCGCCGTCATCGCCGAGCAGCGTCGGCGCGGCCCGCTCGTCCAGCTTCACGTACCCGCCCTCCAGGCCGGACGTGACGAGGCTCTCCGACTCGAAGGGCACCATGTTCTTCGTCGTCACGACCGCGATGACGAAGTTGTCCGCCGTGGTCGGCTGCCCCGAGTCCGTGCTCCACGTGAAGAGCTCCTCGCTCCCGTCATAGGTTACGAAGCCGTACTCGGGGTCCTCCATGAAGGCCGTGACGATGTTGGAGTCGGTTGACGTCCGGGAGGCGACGAGGAACCTCTGCGTCGCCTCCGCCTCGGAGGCGTCGAGGGAATCCGGCAGGAGGTACACGCGCACGCCCCGCTCGGCCTCCTCGAGGGCGTCGTCGGGGACGTCCACCCCGATCTCCCTGAGATAGGAGGGGGATGCCGCGAGGTACCAGAACGGCTCCGGCTGGGCGCCGGAGCTCCCGCCCATGTACGCGCTGATGGTCGCCTCCTCGTAGTGGCAGGCGTTCGCGAGATAGACGCCCTCGTCGTGCTCGTGCGCGGCGTACCACTCGTACATGTCCCCGGACAGGCTCATCGGGTCGCCCGTGAAGCGGGAGCCATCCTGGCCGAAGTCCCTCACGACGTACCAGCCCTCGTACTCGCTCCAGGCGGTGCGCGTGCGGGCCAGGCTGGCGTACATGTCGAGGGGCTGGTCGATGTACAGGCAGCCGCCGAAGATCGCGACCATGCACAGGAGGTAGACCGCCGTGGCCAGTACGTAGAACCCGCGTCGCGAGTAGCGGCCGCAGATGGCGTCGACCGGCCTCACGGAGAAGAGGGGGACGACGGAGATGGCGGCGGAGACGAGCGCCGCGACCACCGCCGGAAGCACGGACGCGAGGGCGAACCCCGCGACCGCGGGGCCCGGGGCGAAGCCGTCGAGGATCAGGAGCGTCCCCAGGGCCCCTATGGGCACGACGGCGAGGAGCTGCAGCGCCTGGGGCGAGAGCAGCTCGCGCGCGAAGTCCCCCCGGCTCCACCCCAGCATGAGGTGTACCCCCAGCGTCTTCAGCTCCGTCAGCGAGCGGGTCACCATGAGCAGGCAGAGCACGACCGAGAGCAGGACGAACGCCCCGGCGCAGAACAGGTAGAGCAGCCCCGCGTCCGTGGACGAGCCCGACATCCTGGTGGTGAGGGTCTCCGCGCTCACCCCGGTGGCCGACGACAGGTCCTCCACCAACGCCTGGAACTCGCCGTCGCTCAGGCCGACGAAGGTGCAGACGCCCCCGAGGCTCGCCCCGGAGTCCAGCCTGCCCACGCGGATGTACAGGCCGGACCTTATGCTGGGGAGGCTCGCCACCCGAGAGAGGGCATCGTTCCCGTAGCCCGCGTATCCGTCGGGGCCCGCGTCCATCACGGTCCCAATCAGGGAGTCGTCTATCACGGTGGTGCCGAGGAGGGTCAGGGGCTCGAGGGAGGCGCCGCCCGTGCCGGACGCGCCGAGCACGTCGAAGGTGTAGAGGGTGGCTCCCGACTGCAGGAGCTCGCTGTCGCGGCTCACCGCGACGAAGTCCCCCTCGCCCGCGAGGCCCCGCAGCGTCGAGACGAACTCCTCCTTCTGGTCGTCATTCAGCTGCGAGGTGTACACCCTCGGCTGGTCTGACAGCCACGAGTCGACCGACCGCGCCTCGAGCCCCTCCAGGACGCCCTTCGCGCAGACGAAGGACGTGATGCCGAGGAAGACCATGAGGACGAGGCTGATCACAAACCGGACGTTCTTCATTGAGCACCGCCATTGAGGAGCTGCCTACCTGACATTAGGAATTGATGTCCGCCGCCTTGCCTCGCGAGAAGACTATCCCCTGCAGTTCCAGTATGCGTTGATGGTAGCTGGTCCAACCCAGCCCCAAGCCTGCGACAGCGTTCCCGGGCTCTTCCAACCAGAAGAGTATCCGTTACAGGAAGAGCAGTGTTCGTAGACTTGAGAGTTACAGTCTGAGAAGCCGAACACTCCAGCATTGCGTCCGTAGTTCCAGTACACCGCGCTGCCCTTGTAGTAGACGGTATTTGCAAGTGCAACTGTTGGCCCACCGATGCACAATGCGCAGCAGAGCAGGGCCGTTACGATAGATTTCTTGCCCTTCATGATTGTCTCCCTTCACAACAATGGCGGTGCTTTGGTAATTAATCTATCTCTTTATGTTTAGCACTCTTGGTATATATATAAAAATTGATGCATGAATGGTACATTATTGGTTGTGGGTGGAGATGCCCTCTATTACTAAATGCCGACTTTATCGTATTGGGGATGCTATCTCGTGTTTTAACATTTTTAATCTTTGCTCTTCGCTGCCACGACCAATCTCGCGCCCCTGGCGTCGCGTCGTAGGCCGAGAGGCCCTACAAGACCGACGAAGGCACCTTCAGACCCAAGTACGTTATCGAGATGTTCACCTATCTCCCAGGCGTCGTTCACATGGGGCACACGCACAACTGCACCCATCGTCCGATGAGTCGCTCCTCGACTGGTTCTTCATCCGCGCCCAGTTGGGACTGATTGCTGGGTATTTTGATGCTGTTTCCACTCTTCGTCGGCGGCTATTCGTTTTCGATCCCAGGAACGAATTATCCCAACATGCGTGGGGACCACGTAAAAGGGCCAGGTCCGACTCCTACTAATGCGACCGTGCTAGCCTAGGGGACTTGAATTCACGCCAGAGAGAGCTGGGTCAAACGACGAAAGGGCGCTCTACCTCTGCATCGAAGATCCCGAGGGAAGGGGCGGGAGGAACCTTGCCAGGGAGATCCTCGGAGCTTTCTGGCACATGGCGAGGGACCTGCGCTTCCAGGAGACGAGGAACAGCCAGGCGACCGAACTTGGGTGGGAGATAGACCAGAGCGGCGTTTTCGATGAGGTGCCCTGCATCACCATTCGGCCGCTTTCGGGCTTCTCGAAGCTGCTGTACCAGTCGTACTATCGAGGGGACCAGAGACTTGCGGTCTGCCGCAACTGCGGCTGCGCAACCCTCCAGCAAAACCATGGCCGCAAGAGGGAGTTCTGTTCCGATGCCTGCAGGGCACAATGGGTTTCTGAAGGCAAAGACTCTGAGTGGCCGTCACCCTTGCGGATTGCTAGGCCTGATTTGGCCGCATTTTGTAGTGAGGAAATAGTTGGAGAGAGTAGTTACAAAAAGTAGCAGGCCAGGGAGCGAACCCTCTGGCCTGCGGTTTAGTGGTGGAGACGATGGGGTTCGAACCCACGACCTCAGGCTTGCAAAGCCCGCGCTCTCCCAGCTGAGCTACGTCCCCTTACGGGCGTGCGTTGCCACCACCAATGAAAATAATAATCGCCCCAGCGGCGACTCGGCTAACGCTGGGGCGACTATTGTCAGGAAAAGTGGTGGGCCTGACAAGGTTCGAACTTGTGACCTCCCGGTTATCAGCCGGACGCTCTGACCAACTGAGCTACAGGCCCAACGCAAGGAACAATATTAGCGGTCAGCCCAGATTCGGTCAACACATTTTTTCGGGTTCTTCGAGGAGTTCTCATGAATGGGTGACGGCACTGGCGCGTCACGACCTCATCGGCGACCATGCCCGCCCGGCCGAGGCCCGCGCATGCGTTTTACACACCGTACGTCCTTCTCGCTTGCTCTGAGAAGTCAAATGGGTACGATAGGCGCACGAAGGGGCAACGAGATCAAGGAGCGTTCGTGCCGAGAAGAAGGATGGACATACAGACCGTCGTCGTGGGAAGCGGGCCCGTGTCCTCGCTCGTGGTGCTCAGGCCGCACGAGCTCGGCGAGGGCGAGCACCCCACGCGCCTGCCCATCCGCATCGGTACCGTTGAGGCCACGGCCATCAGCATGGGCATCGACCCACGGGAGGGCGGACGCCCCATGACGCACGACCTCCTCCTGTCCGCCATCAACAACCTCGGCGGCACGGTGCGTGACATATGCATCAACGACGTCTCGGGTACGACGTTCTTCGCGGTGGTCGAGATTGACCGCGCGGCGGGCGAGATGGTCTCCGTCGACGCGCGCCCCTCAGACGCCATCGCGCTCGCCGTCCGCACTGACGTGCCCATCTACGCGGAGGGTGACGTCATCGACACGGCCGGTCTCCCCGACTTCGGTGCCATCGAGGAGACCGAGCGCGAGCACGAAATCGCGGACTTCCACGACTTCGTTCAGTCCCTCTCCCCCGACGACTTCAACGCCACCCTGTAGCGCCCCCAGCGAGAAGCCCTTCTCCCCCGTAAACGCCAAGGACCTCGCGACACGATTTGTCGCGGGGCCCTCTTTGTTGAGTCAGATGTCGCTGTTCCTAGGAGTCGCTACTCCTCGTCGTCGTCATCGTCGTCGAGAAGGTCGGCCGAGACCTCGTCCTCGTCGCCGATGTCGACGGGCTCCTCCTCGTCAGCATCCTTGGCGCCGGCGGCGGCCAGGTCGAACATGCCCTGGTTCTCGTCGAGGGCCTTCGGGGCCTTCTTCTTGTGAACGACCATGCGTGCCACGGCGGAGACGTGATCCGACGAGGACATGTTCATGACCTTCACGCCCTGCGTGGAGCGGCCGAGCTTGGAGACGTCGGACGACTTCACGCGGATGACCACGCCCTCCTCGGAGACAATCATGAGCTCGTGCTGCGGGCCGACGACGCGGCAGGCGACGAGCTTGCCCTTCTTGGAGGTCATAGCGATCGTGAAGACGCCCTGGCCACCGCGGTTGTGCTCCGGGTACTCGGAGACGGCCGTGCGCTTGCCGTAGCCGTTCTCGGTGATCACGAACAGGTCGCCCTTGCCGTTGGAGATCTCCATGCCGAGCATCGTGGCGCCCGCCTTGAGCGTGATGCCGCGGACGCCCGAGGTGTCGCGGCCCATGGGACGCGCGTCGGCCTCGTCGAAGAGGATCGCCTTGCCGTCGGACGAGCAGAGGATGACCTTGTCGCCCTTCCTGACACGACGGACGTTGACGAGCTCGTCACCGCTCTTGAGGTGGATGGCGATGATGCCGTCGCGCCTCGTGCGGTCGTACTCCGACATGGCGGTCTTCTTGACCATGCCGTCGCGCGTAGCGAACATGAGGAAGTCGTCCTCGGGGAAGTCGCGGCAGGTGATGACGGCCGTGGGATGCTCGCCCTCGGCGAGCGCGAGCACGTTGACGACGGCCGAGCCGCGCGCCTGGCGGCTGCCGATGGGCAGCTCGTGCACCTTGAGCCGGTAGACCTTGCCGAAGTTCGTGAAGAACATGACGTAGTCGTGCGTGGACGCCACGAAGAGGTCCTCGACGAAGTCGTTGTCCTTGAGCGACATGCCCTGGACGCCCTTGCCGCCACGCTTCTGAGAGCGATAGGTCGCAACGGGGAGGCGCTTGATGTAGCCGGCGTGCGTGACGGTGACGACCATGTCCTCCTCGGCGATGAGGTCCTCGACGTCGAGGTCCTGGGCGATGACGGAGGAGATGGTGGTGCGCCGCTTGTCGCCGAAGCGGGCCGCGATGTCGCGCAGCTCGTCCGCGATGACGGCGAGGATCTTCTCGGGATGGGCGAGCAGGTCCTCGAAGTACTCGATGTCGCGGTGGAGCTCGGCGATCTCGTCGACGAGCTTCTCGCGCTCGAGGCCGGTCAGGCGCTTGAGGCGCATCTCGAGGATGGCCGTGCCCTGGACGTCGTCCAGGCCAAAGCGGTCGTTCATGCGCTGCTTGGCCTCGGTGTCGTCACGCGACGAGCGGATGATGTGGACGATCTCGTCGATGTTGTCGACGGCGACGAGAAGGCCCTCGAGGATGTGAACGCGCTTCTTGGCCTTGTCGAGGTCATACTCGGTCCTGCGCGTGACAACGTCGACCTGGTGGTCGATGTAGTAGTGCAGAATCTCGCGGAGGCTCAGCGTGCGCGGCACGCCGTCGACGAGGGCGAGGTCGATGACGCCGAAGTTTGACTGCAGCTGCGTCCTCTTGTAGAGGTTGTTGAGCACCACCTGCGGGACGGCACCGCTCTTGAGGTCGATGACGATGCGCATGCCCTTGCGGTTGGACTCGTCTCGCATGTCCGAGATGCCCTCGATCTTCTTCTCGTTGACCGCCTGGGCGATCTTTTCCTGGAGAAGACCTTTGTTGACCTGGTACGGGATCTCGGTGACGACGAGGCGCTGACGCCCGTTCTTGACCTGCTCGACGTGGACCTTCGCGCGCACGGTGATGGTGCCACGGCCGGTCTCGTAGGCGTCCTTGATGCCGTCGGTGCCCATGATGGTGCCGCCCGTGGGGAAGTCCGGACCGGGGAGCACGGTCATGAGCTCCTCGGTGGTGACCTCGGGGTTGTCGATCATCATGCAGACGGCCTCGGTGACCTCGTTGAGGTTGTGAGGCGGGATGTTGGTCGCCATGCCGACGGCGATGCCGTTCGAGCCGTTGACGAGGAGGTTCGGGAACCTCGCGGGTAGGACGGACGGCTCGGTGAGCGACTCGTCGTAGTTGGGCTGGAGGTCGACGGTCTCCTTGCCGAGGTCCTCGAGCATGGCCATGGCCGCCTTGGTGAGGCGGGACTCCGTGTAACGCATGGCTGCGGGGGGATCGCCGTCGATGGAGCCGAAGTTGCCGTGACCATCGATGAGCGGGAGCCTCATCGAGAAGTCCTGGGCCATACGGACCATGGCGTCATAGATGGAGGCGTCGCCGTGGGGGTGGTACTTGCCCATGACCTCGCCGACCGTCCACGCCGACTTCTTGTGCGGCTTGGAGGGGACGATGCCCGCCTCGTTCATGGCGTAGAGGATTCGGCGGTGGACCGGTTTGAGACCGTCGCGGACGTCGGGGAGGGCGCGGGCCACGATGACCGACATCGAGTACTCGAGGAAGGACTGCTTCATCTCGGAGGCCATGTCGGTGGGCTTGAGCGTGCCGCCGTGGATGTCGGAGAGGTCGAGGCGCGTGCCTGCCTCGTCGGAGAGCGTGTGGTCGAGGTCGGCGCCGCCGAGGGCGATTCCGGTCTCCTCGTCGAACTCGTCGTCCTCCGAGTCCTCCTCGTCGCCGCCTACTTCCTCGTCGTCGACGTCCTCGTCGTCCTCAGTGTCATCGACGTCGTCGACGATGTCGTTCTCGTCGTCGTCCTCGTCGAATCCGCCGTTGTTGCTGTTGTTATCGTCTGCCACTGTCTAGCCTTTCGTTAGATGTCGAGGAAGCGGACGTCCTTGGCGTGGGTCTGGATGAAGTCCTTGCGCTTCTCGACCTGGGTGCCCATGAGGTCGGCGACCGCGCGCTCGGCCGCTAGGGCGTCTTCCATCGTCACCTTGAGGAGGATGCGGTTCTTGGGCTCCATCGTCGTGGACCAGAGCTGCTCGGGGTCCATCTCGCCGAGGCCCTTGTAGCGCTGGACGGTGTACTTGCTGGAGTCCTCGAACCTGCCGGCCTCGATGGCCAGCTCCTCGTCGGTGTAGATGTACTTGCCGTTCTTGCGGCCCTTGGGCTTGATCTGGTAGAGCGGCGGCTGGGCCACGTAGATGTAGCCCGCGTCGATCATCGGCCGCATGAAGCGGTAGAAGAAGGTGAGAAGCAGGATGCGGATGTGGGCGCCGTCGACATCGGCATCGGTCATGATGACGATCTTGTGGTAGCGAGCCTTGTCGAGGTTGAACTCGACGCCCACGCCCGTGCCGATGGCCGTGATGAGCGAGGTGATGGTGTCGGACGAGAGAGCCCTGTGCTCCTGGACGCGCTCGACGTTCAGAATCTTGCCGCGAAGAGGGAGCACCGCCTGGATGGAGCGGTCGCGGGCCATCTTGGCCGAACCACCTGCGGAATCGCCCTCGACGATGAAGAGCTCGGTCATCTCTGCGTCACGGACGGAGCAGTCGGCGAGCTTGCCGGGGAGCGCGGCGCTCTCGAGAAGACCCTTGCGGCGCGTTGCCTGGCGGGCCTTCTGCGCGGCGAGACGGCCCTTGGCCGCCTGACTCGCCTTCTTGACGATCTCCTTCGCCTGGTTGGGGTGCTCCTCGAGATAGTCGGTGAGCCCGTTGGAGACGATCCTGTTGGTAAGGGTGCGCATGTAGGAGCTGCCGAGCTTGGCCTTTGTCTGGCCCTCGAACTGCGGGTCCGGCAGCTTGACCGAGATGACCGCCGTGAGACCCTCACGGATGTCGTCACCCGTGAGGTTGGTGTCCTTCTCCTTGAGGACGCCCTGCTTGCGGGCGTAGTCGTTGATGGCCTTGGTGAGGGCGGTGCGGAAGCCCTCGAGATGCATGCCGCCCTCCTCGGTATAGATGTCATTCGCGAACGACAGCGTCCGCTCCGAGTAGCCGGTGTTCCATTGCATGGAGACCTCGACCTCGCCCATCTGGGTCGCAGGGGCGTCGGGGTCGGACTTGCCCTCGATGTAGATCGGCTTTGCGAGGCCCGGGAGAACCTCCTTCTCGTCATTGAGATACTTGACAAAGTCGACGATGCCGCCGGAGTAGCAGAACTCGTCCGTCCTCGGAGTCAGCTCGCGCTCGTCGGTAAGCGTGATCTTGAGGTTCCTGTTGAGGAAGGCCGTCTCCTGGAGGCGGTCGTGCAGGGTGTCGTAGTTGTAGGTCGTCGTCTCGAAGATGAGCTCATCGGGCCAGAACGTGATGGTGGTGCCCGTCGTCTTGGTTGTGCCGACCTCCTTCATCTTCTCGGCGACCTTGCCGCGCGCAAACTGCATCTCGTAGATCGTGCCGTCACGCTTGACCTGCACGATGAGCTTGCGCGAGAGGGCGTTGACGACGGAGACGCCGACACCGTGGAGACCGCCGGACACCTTGTACGCCTGGTTGTCAAACTTGCCGCCGGCATGCAGGATGGTGAGCACGACCTCGAGCGTGGAAATCTTCTTCTGGGGGTGGAGGCCGACGGGAATGCCGCGGCCGTTGTCCTCGACGGTGATCGAGTTGTCGGGGTGCACGGTGACCTTGATCTTCGTGCAGTAGCCCGCCATGGCCTCGTCGACGGAGTTGTCCACGATCTCCCACACGAGGTGGTGCAGCCCGGACGCGGAAGTGGTGCCAATGTACATTCCAGGACGCTTGCGCACCGCCTCGAGGCCCTCGAGGACCTTGATCTCACTCTCGTCGTACGAGTTCGTCTTCTTCTTTGCTGCCACTGTCATCCTCTCTCATACTGAGCGATGTTCGATAGAATTTTACGCTTGGCCCATGAATTAAGCCGGGCCAAGCAGAAATCGAGCAACATATACAAACTAATAGCGTATGAGAGACGTTCTCGGGCTTTTTGAGCGACGATTTTTAAAACCCCGTGCTCTTCTTCTTTTCTCGCCTGTACGAAAGCGCCATCGCCTTAAAAACGTCATCCCTCAAACTCTCCGGAAGCGAGGAGACGCGGTCGAGAATGTCCTTCTTCTCGGCGTCACTCAAGGGAGGAAGCTCAGTCTCGGGAGTCTCGACGGGGTGGCGCTCGACGGAGGGCCGAATGCGCTCCTTCCTCTTGTTGAGGAAGAACCTGATGTCGGAGTAGCAGCCGCCCATCGCGGAGAGACGGGCCAGATAGACCTCGCGGTTGGCAGTGAAGTCAACGGCGCGGGTCCGCGTGTCGACGTAGACGCCCAGCACGGGAGGGGCTCCCGCGACCTTCGACTCCATCACGAAGACGCCCGTGGTGTGCTGTCGCTCGATGTCGCCGTTTGCCCTGCTCCAGAGATAGCTTGCCCGCTGGTTCTCGCTCACCGCAGCGCGTCCAGCATCGTCAAGCATGCTGGAGAGAAGATCGGAGAGGGAGCTCGTGTCATCAGCCAAAGCGCACCACCTTTGACATAGAGAGGAGATCATCGGAGAAGTAGCCGAGGTTCGTGGTGGTCACGACAGTCTGGATGCCGCGCTGCGCGAACGAGAGGACCGCCTCTCGACGGTTCTCGTCGAGCTCACTCATGACGTCATCAAGGAGCAGAAGCGGCTGTTCGCCGACGATTTCGGCCGAGAGCAGCACCTCGGCCATCTTGAGCGCGATGACGACGCTCCTCTGCTGGCCCTGCGACCCAAACAGGCGGGCATCGCGGCCGTCTATCTCAAACGTGATGTCGTCACGATGAGGTCCGACAGTGGTTTGCTGACGTCGCAGATCATCGGGGCGCACGTCGCGGAGGCGCTCGGCGAGAAGCCCGGCCAGCTCGTCTCTGGTAAGGTCGAAGAGGTCTGGTCCGAGGCTGCACTCGTAGGAGCAGAACAGCTTCTCGCCGCCACTGATCTGCCCGTATATCTCGGAGACCTTCCCACTCAGACGGGTGAAGAGCCTCATACGCGCCTGGAGCAGCGTTGCGCCGCCAAGGGCGACGCTCGCGTCCCAGGCGTCGAGGAGCCCGAGGTCGGGAACGTCCTCCTTGAGGAGTCTGTTTCTCTGTTCGACGGCGCGCAGATAGGCGGCGAGGACCTTCGAGTAGCCCGCGTTCGCCTGCCGCCCGAAGTCGTCTATCTCATCTCGCCTGAAGGACGCACCACGTTTCACGAGAAACAGGTCATCGGGACAGAAGAGGACGGACATGAGCGTGGCGGGCACCTCAGCCGCCTGGCACTTCTTGCCATTGCGGCTGTACTGCCGCTTACCGGGAGCGATGTCACAGGCCATGTCCATGACGCGCCCGTCGCCCTCGAGGTGCAGGGCGATGCGTGCCTCCTCGCACGAGTCGTTGATGAGCTGTCGCGGCGTGGGGCGTCTGAACGAGTACCCCGCGGTGAGCATCTGCAGCGCCTCCACGGTGTTCGTCTTACCTGCCGCGTTATGCCCGACGAGAATCGTCGTGGTGTCGGAGAAGTCCACGCTGTGGCTGTCAAAGCTCCTGAACCCACTCATGAGGAGCCGTTTGGCGAGAAGCCCCACGCTACATCCGGACCGGCATGAGGAGGTAGAGGTAGTTGATCTTCCCGTTGGACTTGAACACGCCAGGCTGCATGTTGCTCTGGAGCTCGAGAAGCAGCTCCTTTCGGTCGGATGCCGCGTTGACGCAGTCGAAGACGTAGTGGTAGTTGAGGGCGATGGCCATGCTCTCGCCGTCCACCTCGACGGGGAGGAACTCGGACGACTCCCCCTGGTCGGGCGAGCTTGCGGAGAGCTTCATGACCTTGCCGTCCGCGTCGATGTCAAAGCGCACGGAGGAGTTCTGCTGGGCGATGACGGAGACGCGCTTGAGCGCGGCGGAGAAGGCCTCGACGTCGATCTTCACCGACGTCGCACAGGACGCGGGGAGGAGCTGCTTGTAATTGGGGAAGTTACCCTCGATCTTCTTTGAGACGAACGTGGTATCGCCGAACGAGAAGACCACCTGATTTCCCGTGATGCCGATCATGATGGACTCGGTGAGGGACGGCATGCTGAGCACATCGTGGAACACGCCACCGGAGACGATGGCCCTGAACGCCTCGCCTGCGGGTGCCTCGACGGACGAGTCGCAGACCGCCAGACGATAGGAGTCCGTCGCGACGAGGCGGATGGTATTGTCGTCGACGGTGAGCAGCACGCCCTGGAGAATTGGGCGCGTCGTCTCCTTCGACGTCACCTTGTAGACCTTCTCCACCATCTCGGCGAGGAGCGTGCTGGGAAGCTCAATCGACTGCTCGGGTTCGATGTCGGGGAAGGCAGACCAGTCGGCGGGGTTGAGCGTGTTAAGCCTGAACGAAGAATGGGCGCAGGTGATGGAGAGCATCCGCTCGCCGCCGTCGAAGGTGACGGCCACGTCATCGAGCGTCTTCACGATGTTGGTGAGGACCTTGCCGGAGACGACCGTCTCGCCGCTCTCCTCGACGTTCGCGGGGATGCGGTGACGAATGCTGATCGTGAGGTTGTTCGTCTGGAACTCGAGCGTGCCCGCCTCGGCCTTGATGTAGATACCTGAGAGCAGCGGAAGGGTGGTGTTCTGACCCATGCCCTTCGATACGACAGAGAGGGCCTTCAGGAGCGAGGACTGGCTTACTGAGAACTTCATGATCGGCCCTTTCTATAGGTAGTTCTATATACATTCAAGACCAGTAGTAGTAATAGGTGCTGTCGAGAAGAAGAAAACCACCTCTTGTCACAGGTCATTCTCGGTGAATCCCTTTTTCAAGACCCTTCATTCGTTCGTCAGCCGTCAACATGACCATAGCTGTAAAAAACTATCTTTACACGCCGAGGGGACTTTTATTGCTTCCCTGACATCCTTTCGACAGTATTGTCTACAGCACCCTAGTTATTCTCAACGATGCTGTCCTGAATTCGAGAGACGCGGTCGTAGAAGTTTTTGTCCTGCTTGCGCGCTTCTTCGACCACGCTGATGCTGTGCTTGACCGTGGCATGGCTCCTGCCGCCGAAGCGCTTCCCGATGTCGGCGAGCGTGGTGTCGGTGAGCTCGCGCGTGAGCCAGATGGCGACGTGTCGCGGTTCCATGAGCTCCTTGTTCCGCTTGCCTCCCACGAGGTCCTTGTGCGGGATGTCGTAGTAGTTCTCGACGACCTTCTGGATCTCGTCGATGGTGACTTGTTTGTGTCCGTTGGGCCACTTCTCCTTGGCGATCTTCAGGATGTCCTCGCGGGAGAAAAGCCGCCCGGCGGTCTCGCACTGCGCGGCGACGATGAGACACTTCTGGCAGAAGCCCTCGATGACGCGGATGTTCGTGCCCGCTCGCTCGGTCATGAAGCGGAGGTTGTCCTCGCTGATGGTCGCGGTGAGCGCGCCTATGTGCTCGTTCTTCGCGTCGTCGTTCATCCGCTCGCAGAACGTGCTGATGAGAAGGTATTTGAGCTCGTAGCTCGGGACCTGGATGGAGATGGGGAAGCCCGAGTCGAGCCGGCTCGTCACGCGCTCGTCGAAGCCGTCCTTGCCCATGCCGAGCTGCGCGGGAGAACGGTCGGCAGCGAGGACGATCTGCTTGCCCTTGGAGATGAGCACGTTGAAGGTGTTGAAGAAGAATTCGAGCGTGCGCGCCGCGCCGGCCATGTTCTGAATGTCGTCGATGATGAGCACGTCGATGTCGCAGTAGTTCTGTGTGAGGATGTCAGGTGCGCTGCCGTGCTTGTGACCGATGGCGTCCGTGTAGTCGGTGATGAAGTCGGACGCCGTCTTGTAGACGCAGATGCGCGAGGAGTCGTTCTTCGCGATGTAGTTTTGGATGGCGCGGAGAAGGTGCGTCTTCCCTAGGCCGCTCTTTCCATAGATAAAGAGTGGGTTGTAACTCTTATTCTCGCCGTTGGCCACCTGGAGTGCCGCCTGATAGGCGAACTTGTTCTCGTCGCCGATGATGAAGCGGTCGAACGTGAGCTTCGAGTCGTTCTGCGAGATGTCCTCGACCAGGGGGTTGGCCTGTCGGCGGCGCCTCTTCTCGAGCTTGTTCTCCGTCTCGATTTCTTCCTCGTTCCATGCGTCGTCGTCAAGTACGCGCGCAGGTGTGTGCGACTCGTTCGTGCCGCTCCACTTGGTGACCTGCTCCTGCGAGACCGTCGAGTTTGTCGATACGGGTGATGGGTCTGGAGCTTTCGCGAACTCGATCGAGAGGGCCATCTTCTCGAAGGCTGCCGTGGTGAGGCACTTCTCTACGACGTTGAGGTTCTTCGACACGGTTTTGAGGACCAGACGCATGGGAGTCGTCACATAGAGGATGTTGTCCTCTATGCGAACGGGTGTGCAGTTCCTCAACATGGCGAGCACGGCCTCCGGGAGAGACTCCTGGGAGAGAAGGTCGAGTGTGTCCTGCCAGAGGGCATCTGCATCAGATTCGAGTGAGAGTTCCATAAGCCACATTCCCATGGTGTCGAAAATTAGAGGTTCCATTATAGAATGTTCAAAACCTATGGGAAGAGGAGTTTGGAGCCTACTTTAGTGGCGTTCATGTCGAAAAGTGTCGATGTATCACTAGACGAGTCGATACTTCTGGCCGACCTTTCTAAGCAATCCCAGCGAGCAGAGAGTACCGAGCTCGCGTGACCAGGTCGGGTTCGAGTACCCGTAGGCATGAGAGAGATCAGACGGACCGACCGCCTCGTGGTTTCCGAGATAGTCGACGACGAGCTGTCCGCGCTCGCTGAGCTTTGTCATGGGCTGCGGCGCGGCAAACTGAACCGCGGTAGGTGCCTGGCTGAGGGAAATCGCTGTCTGCGCTGGTTCTGTGGCTGGTTCGGCTGACGCCCTTGTGAACGATTTCACCTCGTCCGAGGGATGTGTCGAGATGGTCACGACCGTCCCGCTCGAGATGTTGTCCTCTATCTCGAGGCTGCCACCCTTGTCGAGCATGTACTGCTGGGCGTAGGGAAGTCCTGAACCGACGCCGCGGATGTAGTGCTTCATCTCTTCCGTCGCAGATGACGTGCCATATTCGAGTGCGCGCATCTTCTCCTTTATCCCCGGGCCCTGGTCAGAGAACCTGATCGTATTGCCAGCGTCGAGAATCGAGATGGTCGGAGCGATGAAGTAGGCGTGGATGAAGTTCTCCACGATTTCTCGGATGACCGTGAAGGGGATGCTCCCGCCCTGCTCGTGCGCGAGCTTGTTGACTGTCGCCGTGATCTCCTCGAGGTACGACCTCGGGTCGGATGGTTCGACCACCACCACGCGCGGAGCTGCTGCTGCATCGTCATAGATTGCTATTCTCGCCGGATAGTTCACCTCGTCGACGGATCGTACTTCCGAGGGAGTTTGTTCGCGCGCCATGGTGGCCGATTCCTCGACAAATGGATAGAAGTCGCGCGCCACCACTCCCCCTTTCATCCGACTTTCGACTCCTGATGAAAACTTTCACGACGAAATCTATGTGAAAGAAAGTTTTCAACACCTGATGAACAATGGTAGAAAACTGCGGAAATCACGTTTCATTGACCAAGTGATAATAGCATGTGCACGTATGGTTTCTTTGATTCATACTGTGGTTCCAAACGTTTCAGGGAGTCTTCCCATCCTTTGCCGCCCCTCTCGGCGTCTCGAGCGCGGCTTTGAGATACATGAGAAATCCGCAGTTATTATGCGGATTAAATTGACACCCCCCACGCGCGACCTTTACAATCTTTGGGCTTAGCTCACTTTGTCGTACACCCTCATCGGGAGGAATAGAAATGAAGCGTACGTATCAGCCTAACAAGAGGAAGCGCGCGACGACCCACGGCTTCCGCGCCCGCATGGCCACCAAGGGTGGTCGCAACGTTCTTGCCCGTCGTCGTGCCAAGGGCCGCAAGAGCCTCACCGTCTAGTGACGTTACATGGAGACCATCAAATCCAAGGCTGAATTTGAACGGGTCTTCGCGCATGGGAAGAGAGCGAGCGACTCTCTCCTTCGAATTCGCGTAGCGGCAACATACGAGGGCGATCGGTCCAAGGTCGCCTTCGTTGCACCAAAGCGGCTTGGCAATGCTGTCTTCAGGAACAGATGCAAGCGGGTTCTGCGCGAGGCTGCGCGCGCCTGCAGACTTCCAGCAGACGGGTACGACGTGATTCTCTTCGCCACCAAGGATACGTATGCGAGCTCTCCTGAGCTCGTGGCCAAGGCGCTGGGGAGAATGCTTGACAGGACAGGCGTCCGAGATGGGCAATGATCAGGAGTCGATGCTGGTCCGTGGTGTCACGGCTGTCATTCGGTTCTATCAGCGGTATATCTCCCCACTGTTTCCCGCCACGTGCATCTACACGCCGACCTGTTCCGAGTATGCGAGACAGGCCATCGTCAAGTATGGCTTCGGTAAAGGCAGCCTTCTTGCCATTCGTAGGATTCTGAGGTGTCACCCCTTCCATAAAGGTGGCTACGACCCCGTACCCTAGGTGATCGACGACGGAGGAACAATGTGGGACTGGTTCGTTAACTTCATGACCCAGGTGCTCGCGAGCATCCAGGGATTCTGTGGTGACTGGGGGCTTGCGGTCATCATTCTCACGGTCATCATCCGAATCCTGCTCGTTCCTCTCATGAACAAGCAGACCGCCTCGATGGCTCGCATGCAGGTTGCGCAGCCAAAGATACAGGAGATTCAGGAGAAGTACGCCGACGACCCCACGCGTCAGAGCGAAGAGATGCAGAAGGTGTACTCCGACCTCAAATTCAACCCCGTGGCTGGCTGCTTGCCGATCTTCCTCCAGATGCCTATCTTTTTCGCGCTGTTTACCGTCGCGAAGAACGTGCCCGCGGATGCGAGCTTCTACAACATTCTGCCGTCCATCACAGCCTCTGTCTCTGACATGGTCGCCTCCTCCGGTTGGATAGGTGCTCTCTCCTATATCCTCTTCGACGTTGCCTTTGGCGTTCTTACCTTCATCCCCATGATGATGAACACCATGAACCAGTCTGATGAGCAGAAGAACCAGTCGTTGATGATGGGTGCCGTCATGGCCGTCATGATGCTCTGGTTCGGCTGGTCTGTGCCGTCGGCCGTCCTTCTCTACTACGATGCCTCCGCCATCTGGCAGGTCGCCCAGCAGAAGCTCATCACGCAGAGGGTAATTGACAAGGCCAAGGAGGAGGGCGAGCGCCGTATGAGCGGTCAGCCCGTCGAAGTCGATGTCATCCGCAAGGACAAGAAGCCCAGGCCTCACAAGAAGGGCTAATAACCTTCGCGTGCGTCCGATAACGTAATATACTTGCTAAGTGTTATGTTGGCAGGAGGAGTACATGGAGGAGACGAGCCTTACGGACTCTGAGGAAGAGGCGGCGAACGCTCAGGGCGGCGCGGATGTTGTCGCTGAGGATGATTTCGCTTCTATCAGAGAGCACTTCGAAGCTGGGACTGCTCTCACCGATGACGAGATGGACAAGATTGCCGACCAGGCGGTCACCTTCCTCAAGGGCATTCTTTCCCTCTTCGGCGAGAACCACTGCACCATTGACGAGTATGACGGCGACGAGGGCGAGCTCATCCTCGACGTCAACGGTGGAGATCTTGCCGTTCTCATCGGGCGTCACGGTCGGACCCTTGATGCTCTCCAGATGGTTCTCTCATCTCTCATGAGCAGTCGCACCAAGTTCCATTACCCGATTGTGGTAGACGTCGAAAGCTACAAGAGCCGTCGTAAATCCAAGCTTCAGTCGGTTGCCCACTCTGCTGCCGAGCGTGCCGTTCGTCAGGGCAGCAACGTCATGCTCTCTCCCATGAATGCCTATGAGCGCCGCATCGTTCACCTCGCCTTGGTTGATGACGCACGCGTGGCAACATTCTCAGAGGGTGAGGAACCGAACCGTCGCGTGGTCGTCACTGTTGTAAAGTAGTGCTAAGCGACACGACCTCAGAACGAGATGTGTGGGAGGGCGTCCAGGCGCCCTCCCATTTTTGTGACAATTCCTTTTGATGCGTGAAGAATCGGCAGGGTTAACGATGGAACTTGAGGATATGAACCAACGAGCTGAAGAGCTTACCTCTCTGCTTTCCTCGTATGGTATTGAGGCTTCGCCCAACCAGGTCGCTCTCTTGCTTCAACATCTCAATCTCGTGATCGAGAAGAACAAGGAGTTCAACCTGACTCGTATCGTTGATCTCGGGGACGCACTCTCGCTCCACATCCTCGACTCACTGCTCCCGCTTCGGCTCGAGTCCTTCTCGAGCATACCTTACCCCTCCTTTGTGGATATCGGGACAGGTGCTGGCTTCCCTGGTATACCTCTTGGGATCATGACCGGGTACCATGGCCTTCTCATTGATTCGGTTGGCAAGAAGGTAGAAGCTGACAGACACTTCATCGAGCAACTCTTGCTGAGCGACCTGCTTGACGTCAGGAAGATGAGGGCCGAGGAGCTCGATAGGAGCATGACGAACGCCTTCGGATTTGTCATCGCTCGTGCCGTTGCTCAGACCGATGTTCTTCTTGAATACGCTCAGCCATTTCTTAAGATGGGCGGTCTTTCAATCATCGAGAAAGCTCATCCTTCTGACGATGAGATCGCAGCGGCTTCTCGTGCGGCTGCATTGTGCGGGATGACAATGGTTTCACGTGAAACCTACGAACTGCCGCGAGACCTGGGCCATCGAGAGCTTTTGGTCTATAAGAAGACGGGACGTTCTAAGGTGCGTTTGCCTCGTCCAGTTGGAATGGCAAAGAGCCAGCCGCTTGACGCTCAATAAGACTAGTGGCGCAACTCCCAGGCTTCCGTCGAAATTGTTGACGGGAGCCTGGGAGTATCAATTACTCTATCGTCTTCCAAAAGTACGTCATGCTGAAATTGTTCGAGTACTACTCAATATGCATGCATTCTGAACTTGCAAATATATGAAAGCTTGCTAATGACGCTTATATATCGATGCCGCTTCAAACACACTTGTGTGTAGGAGTACGGCAGCTTTTCGTTGACTATCGTGCTCCCGGCTTAGTAACTGAACTCGAATTTGTGAACGCCACTGAATAACCTTCGTCACTTACTACACATTTGCATATGCCCCAGTGTTTCACGTGAAACATTCTGAAGAGTCATTAGATGACGTTCATCAAAAGAAACAAGTCATAGACTCACATTCTCAATGTTTCACGTGAAACTATCGCCTACTATAGTGCCTAGTTCACCGACGACCAAATGACGTTGAAACAACTACAGTCGGACATATGGGAGGAATCGTTGAGTTACAAGGATAAAAAGCGGGGATATCCAAACCGCGAATCGCAGGTACTGGCAATAATCAACCAAAAGGGCGGCGTAGGAAAATCAACAACAGCAGTAAACCTGTCTGCAGCCCTAGGGGAACTCAAGAAGAAAGTACTTGTCATCGACTTTGACCCGCAAGGGAACACGACAAGCGGATACGGCATCTCAAAAGACGATCTTGAGAATGACGTATATGACGTCATAATGAACGACGTGCCAATTGAGTCAATCATACAAGATACAGTTGAGCCGTACGTATTCGTCGTCCCGGCAACCATTCAACTTGCGGGAGCGGAAATCGAGCTCGTTTCGGTGATGGCACGGGAAAATGTACTAAAAGCGGCAGTTGATTCGATAAAAGACGAGTTTGACTACGTGCTCATCGACTGTCCCCCCTCGCTTGGCTTACTCACAGTGAACGCGCTTGTGGCGGCAAAGTCGTTGCTGATACCCATACAGTGCGAATACTACGCACTTGAGGGTCTTACCAAGCTCATTGAGTCTATGAAGATGGTGAAAACACGGCTCAATCCAAAACTGCGAGTATTCGGCGTCGTCATGACGATGTATGACAACAGAACGACGCTCTCCAAGCAGGTCGTTGAGGAAGTCGAAAACTACTTCGGTAATGACGTCTTTAAGACCTATATACCAAGAAACGTGAAGATTGCAGAAGCTCCGAGCCATGGACTTCCGGTATCGCTCTATGCACATCTCAGCAAAGGATCGCTCGCATACGACAAACTAGCTAGGGAAGTGACTCGCCGTGGTTAAAAAGGGTGGTCTGGGAAAGGGTCTCGAATCGCTCATGGGTGAGGCAAATGCTGAAGTTGGGGTGATGAATCCAGATTCGACGCTCCCCCTCTCAAAAATCAAGCCAAACAAAGGGCAGCCGCGCAAGCATTTTGATGCAGCCGAACTTGCCGAACTAACTGACTCGATTAAGCAGAACGGCATCCTTCAACCACTGCTGGTGCGAAAGAATGGAAGCACCTACGAGATTGTTGCTGGTGAGAGACGGTATCAGGCTGCTAAGGCTGCGGGGCTCGAAGAGGTCCCGGTCATCATTCGAGACGTTTCCGATGACGAGATATTCAAGCTGGCACTCATCGAGAACCTGCAGCGATCTGACCTCAACCCTATCGAGGAGGCCCAGGGATACAAGAAGCTCATCGCAGACAAGAGCCTCACTCAAGATCAAGTGGCCAAGCTCGTGTCTAAGTCGAGGTCAGCTATTACGAATACGCTGAGGCTTCTGGACCTACCTAAAGAGGTCCAGGAGTTAATAAACGACGGTAGACTCTCGGCTGGTCATGCGCGCGCAATTCTCGCGGTTCCAAGTGAGGACGGAAGAATCAAGCTAGCAGAGAAGGTCATAGCGGATAAGCTTTCGGTGAGACAGACGGAAAGTCTCGCACCACTCTTTTCTGGCAGGGAAGGCACCTCTGCGAAGCGCGAGCCTGTACCACAATCCTTCAAGAGGGCAGCACGACAGCTTCGCGTTGCCCTTGACACGAACGTGAAGGTCAAGAAGGTGCGCGGGAAGAACAAGATTGAGATTGAGTTTGCAACCGACGAAGATCTATCGAGGATTGTGAACCTGCTGTCCGAAGGAGAGTGACAGGCTGATGAGAAGACTCCGACAGAGGATCCTCCTCCTCGGTCTCCTTGGGGGAGCGCTGTATCTGACCTATGAATACGGTCTGAACGATGAGGCAAAAGAGAATCTCAGAAAAGCCGTGAAGGCAGTCGAGGACACCTACGAGAAGGTTCTTCAAATGACCGAGGCTGCTCGAGGTCAGATCATGGAAGACGATGGGCCGCTCGCAAACGTCCAGGCGACTGAAAGGCAGTGGGAGCTGCTCGGCTACTAAGGGCGAACGTCTGTACGAGAAGAGGGGGAGACGATTCCGATCGTCTCCCCCTCTTCGTCTAAACTTTAACGCGCGAGACTATTTTTCCTGCATGCGCTGTCGAAGCTGTCCACAAGCAGCATCGATATCCTGACCGCGAGAGTTTCTGACTGTGCACTCAACGCCGACCTGCGTGAGTCTTGCGACGAACTGCTGGACCTTCTCCTCGGAAGAGGGGTGAAACTTTGAGCCGGGAACCTCGTTGAGTTGAATGAGATTGACATGAGCGAGCGTGCCACGGCAGAAGTCGCAGAGAGAACCAATCTCATCTTCGGAGTCGTTGACGCCGGCGATGAGAGCGTACTCGTACGTCGGACGACGACCGGTCTTCTCGACATACTCGCCCATGGCATCATAAAGACGAAGGAGAGAGTAGCGCTTGACGCCGGGCATGAGCGCATCGCGTGTGCGCTGAACCGCAGAGTGAAGCGAGACCGCAAGGGTGAACTGCTCGGGTTCCTTGGCAAAGCGGAGAATGCCGGGGATGATGCCAGATGTCGAGACGGTGAGGTGGCGCGCACCGATACCGCCTCCATCCTCCGAGTTAAGGAGGCGCAGGGCACCAACCGAGGCGTCGTAGTTCGCGAACGGCTCGCCTTGACCCATGAGAACGACACTCGTCACTCGGGTGTTGAAGTCGTCACGTACATGCATGACCTGCTCGTAGATCTCAGCAGAGGTAAGAGATCGCGTGAGGCCATTCTTCCCGGTCGAACAAAACACGCAACCCATTGCGCAACCAGCTTGCGTCGAGGCGCAGACAGCAAGGCGGTTCTTCGTGGGCATGCCGACACATTCGACGGCCGCGCCATCCGCAAAACGGAGCAGGTACTTACGACTGCCATCGCGGGAGAGCTGACGGGTTACCTCCGTCGTGCCACCGAGGCTGAAGCGATCGGCGAGCTGCTCACGGAGCGACTTGGGGATGTTCGTCATCTCATCGAAAGAAGAAACGTTCTTCGACCAGATCCACTCACCGATTTGCTTGGCGCGAAAACGCGGCTGACCGAGGGAGGTGACGAACTCCTCAAGCTCCGCAGCATCGAGCGAGCGCAGGTCGACGCGCGGGCCCGAGGAAGAGCTCGTTGGTTGATTGTTCTTGTCTGATTGCATCTAGGCACCCCGCTCTAATTGAGTCTCCTGGGTGGAGTATTCTCATGTTGGGAAATATACAGGTCGAGTCTACCGCAGGTAGTCGAGCCAACGGAGGGTAGTCATGACGCGAGATGAGGTTAAGCAGCTCAAAGTGGTCGTGCTGGGGGGCGGTTGGTCGGACGAGCGCGACATCTCCATGATGTCGGCCCATGCCTGTCACGACGCGCTCCTTGAGGCCGGCTTTACGACCGTCGACCTGCTCGATGTTGCCTCCGATGGCTTCGTTGGGGCGCTCGTGGCTGGCACCTATGACGTGGCCTTCGTCGCCATGCACGGACGGTGGGGAGAGGACGGCTGTATCCAGGGCCTCCTCGAGGTTCTCCATATGCCCTATACGTTCTCTGGCGTGCTCGCGTCCGCGCTTGGGACCGAGAAGGACGTCGCCAAGACCGTCTACCGTGCGGCAGGCGTGCCGTGTCCCCGCGGAATCGACGTGCCGGCGGGCATGACGCTCACGGACGAGCAGGTCGACAAGCTCATCGCCGACCTCGGGTTCCCCATGTTCGTGAAGCCGGCGGGCAATGGCTCGAGTTTCGGCGTGACCGAGGTCAACGAGAGGAAAGAACTTGCCGACGCGCTCACGACGGCGGGCTCAGAAGGTGGACGAGTCCTTATCGAGGAGTGCATCAAGGGTACGGAGATCACGGTGCCGGTCATCGGCAACGACGACGCCCACGCGCTTCCCATCGTCGAGATCGTGACGGGTGCCGAATTCTACGACCTCAAGGTGAAGTACGAACCGTCGTCGATGCACCACGTGATTCCGGCCCGCCTTGAGCCGGGGGTCTACACCAAGGCTCAGGCGCTCGCCGTGCGTGCGCACCAGGCACTTGGATGTCGCGGTGCGTCGAGGACTGACTTCATCGTCACGGACAAGGGCGAGCCCATCGCACTCGAGACCAACACCATTCCCGGCATGACGCCGACCAGCCTCCTGCCCGACTCGGCTCGCCATGGCGGCATCGAGTTCCCCGGGCTCTGCACGCGCTTCATCGAGTATGCGCTCGAAGAGCACGCGGAATATCTCAGGTAGCACATGACCGACGGCGGCTCCGCAGAGGTGCGCGACGATCAGACCAAGCTCGAGGCGCTCCTGCTGCCAGGGACGCCCGAGAGCGTGCGAGCCAAATATCTGACGCTTGCAGAGCGGGCGAGAACCACCGACTTCGGCTTGCTCGAGGACGATGTCGTGGTCCTCGACACCGAGACCACGGGCCTCTCCTTCAAGGACTGCAGGCTCATCGAGATATCGGCTGCCAGGCTCTCGGGCCGGACCGTGACGGCGCGCTACCAGACCTTCGTGCACCCCGGGACGCCGATACCCGATCCCATCGTGCGTCTCACCGGCATCTCGAATCTCGATGTCGCGAATGCCCCTGACCCAGAGGATGCCGTCGCGGGACTCGCAGGGTTCGTCGGCGGCATGCCCGTGCTCGCCCACAACGCAACGTTCGACCGCACCTTCATCGAAGCGGTCCGAGGCGGGGGCGAGGTGTCCGACACCTGGATAGACACGCTCTCGCTCTCTCGCGTGGCCCTGCCTCGCCTCTCGTCCCACCGGCTCGCCGACATGGCCGAGGCGTTCGGCTGCGACTCGGTGACACACCGAGCGACCGATGACGTCGACGCCCTCTGCGGCATGTGGCGAGTCATCCTCTGTGGCCTCTCCGACCTCCCGCAAGGGCTTCTCGGCACGCTCTCCGACATGCACGAGGACGTGAACTGGTCGTTCAGGCCCGTGCTCTCGCACCTGGCCGCAGCCGAGAGCTCGAGGGGGTTCTCGCTCAAGGCGACGAGGCACGACCTTCTCGCCGAGGCTCACTACGCGCCACGACAGGATGCGACCGAGCGTCAGACGCCCTTTGACGTGCCGACGCGAGCGGAGGTTCAGGAGGAGTTCCTCCCCGGCGGCGCCGTGGCGAGGATGTACGGGGAGTATGAGCGGCGACCCGAGCAGGTAGCCATGGCCACCGAGGTGAGAGACGCGCTCGCCACGTCGACTCACCGTGCCATCGAGGCTGGTACCGGCGTGGGCAAGTCGATCGCGTACTTGCTCCCCGAGGTTCTCTTCGCCAAGCGAAACAACCTGACCGTCGGCGTCGCGACGAAGACGAACGCCCTGACCGACCAGCTCGTCTCGCACGAGCTGCCCGCACTCGCCAGCGTCCTGCCCGGTGGCCTCACGTTCTACAGCCTCAAGGGCTATGACCACTACCCCTGCCTCCACCGCCTCGACCGGTCCGTCGTCGACGACCTTCCCGTCGGACTCTCGCCCACGGATGGCAGGTCGACCAACGCGGTGTCGGCTGACATGCTCACCGCCATAGCCGTGACCTATGCCTTCGCGTGCCAGTCGCCCGACGGCGATCTCGACGCCCTGGGCATCCGCTGGCGCTACGTGCCGCGTCAGATGCTCACCACCACGCCCGGAGAGTGCCTCCGCGGCCGCTGCCCGTACTTTCCCAACGAATGCCTGCTCCATGGCGCGCGGCGACGGGCGGCGAGCGGTGACGTGGTCGTCACCAACCACTCCCTGCTGCTCCGCAACGTGACCTCTGACGGAAGGATCCTCCCGCCCGTGAGGCACTGGGTCGTGGACGAGGCACACGCCTTCGAGTCCGAGGCGCGCCGTCAGTGGGCCGTCGAGGTCTCGGGCGAGACGTCCCGTACGGGATTCGAGATGCTCGGCGGCGTGAAGACCGGCATCATCCACGGAACGATGGTCAACGCCGCGGCGCTCGAGGGCTCGGAACTCATCCTGCGCCTGCTCACGAAGGCCGCGGCGTCCGTGGCGCGTGCCCAGGTGAGCGTCGGGGACTTCTTCTATGCGGTGCACGACCTCATGAACGTCGCTAAGGGCGATGGCGCGTACGACGGCGTGACCATCTGGATCGACGAGGGCGTCCGCCAGACGCCCGAGTGGGGCGCCGTCTCTGATGCGGGCCAGATCTGCGAGGACCGCCTCGACGAGGCGGTCAAGCTTCTCGGCGAGGCGGTCGAGCAGCTCAACGAGGTCGCGCCGCAGCTGGGCGCGGACCTCCAGGAGTCGGGCCGCTTCCTGCGCGACCTTCTCGCCGGCATCAGGCTCATCCGCTCGGGGGAGGACACCTCCTACGTCTACTCCGCGCAGCTCTCCCGCTCCAAGCGCCGCATCGGCCATGAGAAGCTCTGTGCCGAGAAGGTCGACGTAGGTGCTGACCTCGCGGGGCGCTGGCTGCCCGAGATGCAGAGCGTCGTCTTCACCTCGGCCACGATCGCCGTGGGCGACGACTTCTCGCACTTTGACCATGCCGTGGGGCTCGACCTCCTGCCGAGCGGCTCGCACTCCGACGTCCGTCTCGACTCGAGCTTCGACTTCGACTCGAGCATGTCGGTCATCGTGGCCCGAGACCTACCCTCGCCCTACGACCGCGACTACCCGCAAGCCCTCGAGGACCTCCTCTTTAACGTCCACGCGGCGATGGGCGGGTCCGTCCTCACGCTCTTCACCAACCGACGAGACATGGAACGTGCCTATGAGGGTCTCGCGCCGCGACTGGGCGAGATCGGCCTCGAGGTCGTGTGCCAGGAGCGGGGGTCCTCGGCGCGTCGCCTCCGCGAGCGTTTCATGGCGGAGAAGAGCCTCTCGCTGCTCGCGCTCAAGTCGTTCTGGGAAGGCTTCGACGCGACGGGGGACACCCTGCGCTGTGTCGTGATTCCCAAGCTGCCCTTCGCGAGCCCCAACGATCCGCTCGTGCGCGAGCGTGACCTGCGGGAGGAGCGTGCGTGGTGGCGCTACTCGCTGCCCGAGGCAGTGCTCGAGGTCAAGCAGGCGGCCGGCCGGCTCATCCGCACCGCGAGCGACACGGGCGTGCTCGTGCTCGCCGACCCTCGACTCGTGCAGAAGAGCTACGGGAAGGCGTTCATCAAGTCGCTGCCATCGCATACCTGCTCGACCCTCGACTCGGAGAACGTCGGCCGCTACATAGAGATGTGGCGGACGTCCCACGGCGGCTAGCCTGCCGAGAGCATCGCCTTTGCATACTTGACGGCGAATGCGTTGACCTCGGGATCGTTCGTCGTCGCGGTTCCCGCACAGGCGGCGATCATGCGGGGGAGCCACATGCCGCCGAAATACGGGACGCGTGCCGTGACCGCGCCGTCCTGACGAGAGATCACCTCGAGCCGCTTCCAGTTGAGAAGGTCGAGGTAGTGCGCGTCGTGGAGCGTGACCGTCACCGTGCGCGCGGGTCCGTCATCGGCATCGGTGACTTCACCGGCCGGCGCGACGACGAGCACGTTGGACATGCGGTCCACGCGGAAGGTGCGTCTCGCCCCGCGATCTCGATCGAATCCGTCAAGGTACCAGGCGTCATCCTCGCGTCGCGTGGCAAGCGGGGCGACGCGACGCTCCTCCTCCTCTGACTCGCCGACCCGGCGATAGGAGAAGGACAGGTCGCGTTGCTCGCATCGCGCCTGAGCGCAGGCCTTGAGCACGGTCGAGTCCACCCACGAGGAAGACCTGGCGAGCATTCGCCGGAGCGTGGCCTCGTCGAGACCCGCCGACGAGAGCGAGCTCGAGATGTCGCTCCTGATGGGGTCGTCGACGGGCACCCCGAGTCGGTCGAGGGCGGCCGAGATGGCGAGCATCTCTCCGCTCGTGAGCCGGAGCTTCTTGCCATGCAGGCCGTCCGCGAAGGCGAGCGAGACTTCGGTGCCGTCGTCACTTTCCATGAGGGAGAGATAGTCTCCGTCTGAGGTGCTCGCCGTGAGGATGAGGGCGAGCAGCTTTCGAGCATCCTCGTCGGTGGTGCCGAGTCGTCTCGCGATGGTCTCCGCGTCGAGCGTTGCGCCCTCTTCGCTGAGAGCGGCCGTGAGCGAGATGAGCTCACGAGCCTCCTCGATGCCCCCGATCCTACCTGCGCCTCGTCTAGCGCACATCGGCGATCGCCCCCTCGAGTCGTGCCGACCATTCGTCGACGAGCTCCTTGGGGGCGACGGGACGCAGTCCGTTAGCGATCGCCCAGGAGGCGGTGTCGCCCACGTTGCTCGCGTCCACGGTCCATGTGATGTTGTTCTCGCCCACGGAGAAGCGTCCCTGGCCCATGGAGAGCCTCTCGATTTCGGACGTCTCGGCGGCAGGCACCTCGAACGTGGCCTCGCATGCAACGGGACCGAGCTGGAAGGGGAGCTGGCGGTAGTCATCGATTGAGAAGTCGGACGGAACGGAGAACGATGCGCTGGAGACCTCTCGAACACCGCTTACGCGCGCGACGTTGTATACGCGCGTGGAACCATCGATCACCGCCCCCTCCTCGATGCGTGGGGCGACGAGGTAGAGGCTGCCGCGAATGCCGTAGAAGCCGTAGGGTGCGACCGTCCGTTCTGAACTTCTGCCAGCAGCATCGGTATAGGTCATGCGAGCTGCGTGGCACGACCGTGCGCACGAGCGCAGCGTCGAGACGATCTTGTCATCACGAAGCACGCCCTGGCCCGCCGGATAGGAGACGTCTCCGAAAGCAGTATCGATCTTCGCGAGCGCAAAGCGGAGCTCGTCTCGGAGGGGAAACTCGGGGTCGCCGAGGAGCGGCTGGCAGGCGAGGTCGATGACGAGCGCGTCCTCGACGCCGAGGCCGGCGTCCTCGGCAAACGACGTCGTGTCGTCGGCGGTCCAATAGGCCTCGCCGCCAGCGCGCCGCTCGCTCTCGAGCGTGATGCCGATGTCCTCGAGGCTCTTGCGGTCCCGCAGGAATGCCTTGCGGAAGCTGTTGGGCGTGAGCTCGGGATAGATGTCCTTGGCTATGCGGGTCGAACTCACCGCCTGTCTGGCGTTCATGAACTCAAGGGCAAGGGAGAGGATTCGCCTCGCCTGCTCATCGTCGTCGTTGAATGCCACGAGCTCGTTCTCTTCGGGGTCCGTGTCTCGGCTCCTTTCGTCCTCCGCGCACGTCAGAGGCTGCCCGCGTGTGGTAAGAGAACGATAGACCATGTTGCCTAAAAACGCTCCCATTGATGTCGCATGCATGCGCGAACGGGGTAAAGTGGTGCCCTTCGCCTTGATATATCTGCGCTTTTATATCAAGCTTCGGATTCAAGACGTATACTCATCACCATGTATGTGCAAGTCGCTTTGACACCCAGCAAAGGACGTATCAGCATGGCCATGACACACGACTATCTGGAATACCTGGACGAGCAGATAGGCATCTCTCCTGCCAGCAGTCAGGAAGAGCTCCAGGCAGCCCAGACCATCTCGGACCTCATGAAGCAGCACGACGTCGAAACGGAGATCGAGGAGTTCGACGCGCGGACGTTTTCCAAGGTCGGTCCCGCGGTCATCCTCACCCTTCTGTTCCTCGGCGCCTTCCTCCTGGCGATCGGCTCTGGTGCCGTCACGGTGGTCGGTCTCCTGCTCGTTGTGGCGACCATGGCCGTCCTCGTCCTGCGCTATCTGGGCACCGACGTCCTGAGTGGTATTGGTGGCACGTCCCGGTCCCAGAACGTCGTCGCGCACCACGCTGCCGAGGGCGAGCTCGCCGCCAAGGGCAACCGCCCCATCGTCGTCGTCGCGCATTACGACTCGCCTCACGAGAGCTTCCTCAACAGCTCTGCCATTTCCAAGTACGTTCCCGTGCTGAAGAAGTACAGCCCCTACCTTGCGCTCTGCATCGCGCTCTGCGCCTTCATCAGGATCCTCGTCTTCATTCCCGCCCCTGTCCGCCGTGTCATCAGCTGGATCGGCTTCATTGCCGCCATCCCGCTTCTCCTCATCGCCGTCGGCGTCTTCGCCGAGCGATTCTCTCCCTGCACCCTCGGCGCCAACAACAACAAGTCCGGCGTCGCGGCGATGCTCGGCGTCCTCGAGAACGTCTGCCCGACGGGGAAGGCGCCCGTCACCCACAGACCCCACGTGACCCCTGCGCTTGCTGCGGCGCCGGTGCCGCCGGCGCCCGAGCCCGTCCTCGGCGTGCGCCATGGCAAGGACGTCGTCGAATCGCTCGGGATTCTCCCCGAGACCTGCGAGATCGACTACATCGACAGAACGCCCGCTGACTCCCCCGAGGAGATCCAGGAGGAGCCCGAGGGTAGCCAGACGGCACCGCTCAACGTGCCGAACGAGCCGGAGACGACGGCTGACCTCGAAGAGGCGCGTTCGCATGCGGCAAGCGCCACGGCAAGCGCCACGGCAAGCGTGCCCGTTGTCGAAGACGAAGAGCCCGCCGATTCGGATGGCCCCGAAGCCGCCTTTGACCCTGGCGCAACCCAGCCTGTTCCCGTGGTGGCAGATGACTCGAGGTCCGCGACTCCCGACGATTCCGACTGGGGCAAGACGACCTATGCCCCCAGCATCTCCGATGTCGCGCGTCGCGCGTCGCTCTTTGACCTTCCCGACCCCTCCGAGGCGTCGTCCGACCCGTTCGCGGAAGACCCCAACGTCACGCGCGTTGCCCCGTCTCAGGGCCGGCGAGTGAACATGGCGCAGAAGCTCGCGCAGAACAACGAGAACAACGCCCACAGAATCCGGACGTCCAACAGCGTTCCGACCATCGACTCCGACCCGCTCGCCCCTCCTGCGGTCGAGCCGCTTGACACGCTCTCTGGGTCGCGCGAGGTCGAGCCGGCTGAGAAGAAGCATCGCTTCCGCATCTTTGGTAACAAGCACGGCAACGATGACAACGATGACTGGGATGACGACTCGAACGGTTGGAAGGGTGGAGCCACCACGAGGAGCGGCCTTCGAATGGTGGATGGCGACGAGGACGAACCCCTTGCCGAAGCTTCAAACGAGGACGAGCTCCGCGATGCAGTGCTCTCGATGTCGGATGACGAGCTCATCTCGCACGACATCTGGTTTGTTGCTCTTGGTGCCTCCTCCATCGACCATGCTGGCATGAAGGCGTTCCTCGGCAAGCATCGTTCGTCCATCCGCGGGGCATTCCTCATCAACCTCGACTGCGTTGGCGCGGGCAGTCTGACGGCGCTCAACCGCGAGGGTCTGCTCAACGTGCGCCGTGCCGACCGCAGGCTTCTTCGCCTCCTCTCTGGTACGGCATCTGACCTGCATATCCCGCTGATGCAGAAGGAGCTCGACTGGGGGACCACCGACGCCACGCCAGCAATGAGGCAGTCGGTTCGCGCGATTACCATCGTGGGCATGGGCGAGAACGGCATGCCCGCCCTCTCGAAGACCGCAGACGACTCGATTGAGAACGTGGATGCCGATCAGGCAGCGTCGGTGGCAGCCCTCGTCACCGAGATGATCAGGCGCTCCTAGCAGAACCGGATGAATACGGTAGAAGGGACGTCGCAGGTTCGGGCCTGCGGCGTCCCGTCCTTTTTTCATGGGTTCTGGTACTAGAGCTTGGCGAGGTAGTCGATGATGTCCGAAGACTCGTAGAGCGGGCTGCCGTCGATGATGAGACAAGGCACCTGGGCCTTCCCGCCGATTCTGACGAGGTCGTCCCTGTTGCTGCTCCCGTCCGTGATGTCGTGAAGCGTGAGAGTGATCTGCTTCTCGCGCATAAATCGCAGGACCTTAGCGCAGAAAGGGCAGCCTGGTCTGACGTAGAGTTCGAGTTTGCTTGTATCCATAAGCCCTCCGGTTCTCGTTGTGGCTTCTCTTCTCCTACAGCTTACCCAGAGGTGGCATTCCGCTTGCGTCGCGCCAGAAGAACGCCGGTAACGGTAACCGTGGTCCCCGCGAGGGCGAGCGCAAGAGCGGCAGCGGCTCCGCCGTCGCCCGTGGCTGGTACCGCCTCCTTCTCGGGTGCTACGAAGGCGATGGTCTGACCTGCGTCGTCGATATCCGCGTGAACGGCAACGCTTGTCTCGTCATGGAGACACTCTTCGAAGGCGACGTACTCCTTGCCAGGACTGACGAGTTCTCCTGGCACTTCGAACGTAACGTCAGCTGTGCCATCCGGGGCATCGGGGGTGAACGTCGCCTCGGCGGTGACCGCCGTGCCGTCCCTCTCGACGAGAGGCTGCCCGGAGGTCTTGTCGACGAGCGTTCCGCGCAGGGTATAGGTCGCGCCGGGGACGAGGTTCGAGTAGGCGACGGTGTCGGTGATCGTGATGGAGTCAGCGACGACCACCGAGTGCCCTCCATCGGGGCCGGTGAGCTCGGTGCCGATGCTCGGCACGTGGATGGTCTGGTCGCGGTCGTTGATGTCCGCATGCGTGGCGACCGTGCGCCCGTCGTGGGCGAGGGTCTCGAAGGCCACGAGCGAGCGGCCGCCGAGCTCGGACGTGTCGACGCCGAAGGTCACGTCGGCGGTTCCCGAGGCAGACTCGGGTGTGAGGGCGACCGTCGCTGTCGCCACGACACCGGCGTCCTCGCCGTCGTCCACGAGGTGGAGCTCACCCGTGAGAGCGTATTCCTCCCCGGGTACGAGTTGCTCGTAGGACACGGTGTCGATGACGGATGCGGTCGATGTCGCCGGCGAGACGCCCGTTCCCGTGATGGCGTCGTGTGCCAAGGTATGAATCCTCGGCACGGTGATGGTCTGCGCCTCATCGTGGACGTCTGCATGGATCGCGACCTTCTTGCCGTCGCGGCTGCAGTCCTCGAAGGCTACGACTTTCCTGCTTACAACAAGAGAAGCTGGAAGGATGAAGCGAACCTCGACTGAACCAGAGGCCTTCTCGGGAGCAAACTTCGTGGTGGCGGCGACGGCAGTGCCGCTCTCATCGGTGATTTCATCGCCCGACTCGGAGTCGACGAGTCTCCCGGTCATGGTGTAGGCAGTACCTGGCCTGAGGTTCTCGAATGAGACGGTGTCGACGAGCGCGATCGTCTCGTCGCTGAAGACCTCATGGTTTCCGTCCTCGTCGGCGAGCTCGGTCTTTATCCTGGGAAACGAGATGCTCTGACCTCTGTCGGCGAGGTCTGCATGGGTTGCCACAACGGCTCCCTCGCGCGTGAGCGTCTCGAAGGCGACGACGGTGCGCCCGGACAGGGCAGACCCATCGAAGGAAAACGTGACGTCAACGCTCCCCGATGCCTCGGCGGGCGAGAAGGTCGCCTCCGCCGAGGCGATCACGCCCGCGTCGGAACCATCGGCTGCGACGAGGTGAAGCTCGCCCGAGATGACGTACTCGACTCCAGGCACGAGCGATTCGTAGGACACCGTGTCGACGGTCGTGACTGAATCGTCCGCCAGCGCTGACCCGTCTCCCGTCTCAGAATCATGCGCGGAGGTGCCGAACGACATGGTGGGCGTGTCCGTTGCCTGCACGTCGGAGGTCGCGCCGGCCGTGACTGTCACGGGGTACCATCCACTGTCGTTGTAGGAGCCGTCTGCCGCCACGCCCTTCGAGCCGTGGGTTGTGTCGAGGACGTAACCCGCGGGTGCCGCGGTTTCGTGAACGAGGTAGTCGCCTGCCGACACGTCGGAGAACGACCCCTGACCGCTCGCGTCGAGGGTGACAGAGAGGCCCGTGTCCGTACCGTCCGAACCCCACAGCCCATACGTCGCGCCCTCGAGGGAATAGCTCGGGTTGTCGGCCGTGACCGCCACGTTGTCCGAGGACTTCTCGATGGAAATGGCGCCGAGTCGCGGCATTGTCGCCAGCATCATGGCCTGCACGTTCGGGTCGAGCGGCGTATAGACGGTGCCGTAGCCAGTGCTTTCACCACCGCCCTCGGCATAGGCGACGCCTTCCTCGTACAGCGAATAGGCGACGGGCTGAAGCTCTGTCCAGCGGGCTTCGCTGTTGATGTTCTCATCGAGTGCGTGATATCCGTTGTTGTAGTACCAGAGTGCGATCTGCGTGATCGCACGCGCTTGTCCCTCCGACCATGTCGTGCCCGCTATCGTCGTCGTGAAGGGGTAGCCGTGCTGAAGGATATAGCTGGATCCGGGGTCAGCCGCGTGGGGATTTGAGTAGGAGGTCGAGTTCACGTCGCCCTTCCTGGTGTAATCCGTGCAGTAGGCGAGATGCTCGACGTCGTCTATGCCATCGGCATAGTAGCGACCGAACCATGACGATGTGACGCCCATCCATGTTCCGCCGTGTATCGACGTGAATGAGCGCGTCTCGCTCGCCACGGTGAGATCGGGCTCTTCGGCAACTGCGACGACGCTCGCCGGTGCGCCCGCGCAGCCCGAGGCGCGTCCTATGACGAGTCCCACGCACGCGAGAATGCAGAGGAGCATTCGTACGAGCATCCGCCCGCATCGCCGTTGTGGTTGATGATTTGAATGGGTCATGGTGTTCCCTCCTTCGTTTCGAGCCTGTCGAGTGCGTGTCAGGGGAGCCTTCTCGGACGTTCCGAGGGATAGTCCCCCGGGCGTTCGAGCTGGGCTCCGCCCGCCCGTCCAGCGTGTCCGGGGGCTGATGGCCTTCCTCCGAGCAAAGGATCACCGCCTCGCATCCTCATTCGGGGTGCCGCCCTGTCGTGACGCCGCCCGTCCCCCATGCCCTTGTCCCGCCCCGCGTCGTGAAACCTCAAGCTCCCAGCCATCAAGACCCCCTCGCTCGCCTTTGGGAGCACAAGGTTACGCGGGCGAACTTGCCGCATTCTGACCCCTGGCTGACCGAGGACCTTGCGCTTGTCTGACCGATATCTGACGAGAACTGGTGGGATTGCCCGATGGGGATGCACGTTTCGACTGCGACGAATCGCGGTACGTCCGTGGCGTCGATCGAATACCGTTTTGGGGTGTGATAGAATCCACACACATGCGGGCATCGCCAAGTGGTAAGGCAATGGCTTCCCAAGCCATCATCCGCGGGTTCGAATCCCGTTGCCCGCTCCAAGGAAATCCGGGGGTCTCCAGGGACCCCCTTTTCATGGGCAGAGCCCGTGAACTCCCCCAAGGCAGGTGAAAGGAAGCGTCGTGTCTAGTATTCCGATGACTGACGAGGAGTGCCGTCTCGCCAGTGAAGCCCTCTCTGACCAGCTCGACCGGTACGCGAACCTTATCGTGAGGAAGGGTTGCGCCATTCGAGAGGGGCAGGAGCTCGCGATCTTTGCCCCCGTCGAGCGCGCCGACTTCTCTCGCAGGCTTGTCTCGTCGGCGTATTCGGCTGGCGCCGGGCATGTGACGGTCATCTGGGGCGATGACGACGTCACTCGCCTGACCTATGAGAACGTGGAGACGAGCTACTTCGAGAACACGCCGTCTTGGAAGATCGAGCAGCTCAACTCACTTGCCGAGGAGGGTGCGGCCTTTCTCTTCCTCGAGGGGAGCGACCCCAACATGCTCCGCGGCATCGATCCCGCGAAGCCAGCCACAGCCGCCCGAGCCCGCAACACCCAGTGCCTGTCGTTCCGAGACGGCATGGACTTCGGTCACAACGTCTGGTGCATCGCGGGCGTGCCCGTGACCGCCTGGGCGGAGCAGGTCTTTCCCGAGCTTTCGTCGAACGAGGCGGTCTACCGTCTCTGGCTTGCGATTCTCGAGACCTCGCGTGCCGCGGGAGAGGACCCCGAGAGCGCCTGGGAGACTCACAACGCATCGTTCGAGAAGACCAAGCGCTTCCTCAACACCCACCATTTCGACGCACTGCACTATGTCTCCCAGAACGGGACCGACCTCACGGTCGGCTTGCCTGCCGCCCATGTCTGGGAGGGCGGTGCTGGTAGAACCCAGGACGGCACGGTCTTCTTCCCCAACATTCCGACGGAGGAGGTCTTCACTTCTCCAGATCGCATGCGTGCGGACGGGATGGTCTACTCAGCGATGCCGCTCATCCATCAGGGCAATGTGATTCGCGACTTCTGGATTCGCTTCGAGGGCGGTCGCGTGGTCGATTTCGATGCGGTGCAGGGTCGCGAGGTACTTCGCCACGTCATCGAGACGGACGAGAACTCCTGCCGTCTGGGAGAGTGCGCGCTCATCTCCAAGAACACGCCCATCCGCCAGTCCGAGATCCTCTTCTACGACACGCTCTACGACGAGAACGCGAGCTGCCACCTTGCGCTGGGCATGGGCTTCCCCGAATGCCTCGAGGGTGGTGTCGAGTTCAACAAGGAGGAGCTGCTTTCCAAGGGCGTCAATCAGAGCGCTGCCCACGTGGACTTCATGATCGGAACCGACGACATGGACATTATGGGTATTGGCGCCGATGGCTCGGAGACCCCCGTCTTTGTCAACGGCCAGTGGGCATGGGAATAGGTCGTAGCGTTTCGAGTGGTAAAATGCAGCAGTTGCGACACAGAGTGGGCCGTTAGCTCAGTTGGTAGAGCAGGGGACTTTTAATCCCAAGGTCGTGGGTTCGACCCCCACACGGCCCACCAGATAAAACAGCAGGTCAGACATGAAATATGGTCTGAACTTTTATTTTTCAGCTTCACGTGACACACAGGCATGACACAATTTGAGAACACGGATTCGTCTCTACTCGTATGTCTGCGGGCGAAGGAACACGCCCCCTACCGAGGAATCGTGATCGTGAACCGCGTGCCGACTCCCTCGCGGGAGAGGACGTCGATCCTTCCCCCGTGGTTGTCCACGATCCACTTGGCTATCGAGAGACCAAGACCCGAGCCGCCCGAGCCGGACTCGCGGGCGTTGTCGGCGCGATAGAACCTCTCGAAGACGTGCCTCGCCGCCTCCGGGCTCATGCCGATGCCCTCGTCGGTGACGGAGCACGAGGCCCCGCTGCCCGTGGAGGCGACTCCGAAGGTGATGGCGCTGCCCTCCGGCGAATACTTCGCTGCGTTCTGCACGATGATGCGAATCGACTGCTTGAGCATCGCGACGTCGCCCGTGACCAGGTATCGCGCGTCATCGCGGCAGCTCTCGTCGAAGCCGAGCACGTAGTCGTGGGACTTGTCTATCATTGCGGACTCCTCCCAGACGTCCGTCGCGACCTGCGCGAGGTTGACGCTGACCTTGTGGAGGGCGTTTCTCCCGGAGTCGCCGCGAGCGAGGAAGAGCAGCTGCTCCACGAGCTCCTGCATGTGCTCGCTCTCCGACTTGAGGGCCTCGATGGACTCGTCAAGCACCGCCTCGTCGGACTTGCCCCAGCGGTCGAGCATGTTGACGTAGCCCTGGATGACGGCGATGGGGGTGCGCAGCTCGTGACTCGCGTCGTTCACGAAGCGCATCTGCTGGAGCTTTGCCTCCTGCATCTGGCGGAGCAGCCGGTTGAGTGCGACCTCGATGCTCACGAGGTCCTTGTCGCCAGTGCTGACCTGCGGAGAGTCCACGCTTGCTCGTCCGATTGCCTGCTCGAGGGTCTCGATCTTGTCGAAGCTCGTGAGGTCGGTCCTGCCCAGCTCATCGGCGCGGAGCGCCAGCTCGTTCAGAGGGGCGAGCTTCCGGCGCACGCGGCGCGTGTCTCCCCAGATGCCGAGAAGGTCGATGACCTCAGCGACGCCAACGCACGCGAGAGCCGGCCAGAGCCAGATGACATCCTCTGCCAACGCGAACTCATACGTCTCGCCTTCGGCCGTCGCCACGACGTAGCGGATGTCCGTGAGGTCCTTGCCGTTCGACGACGACGTGAACGTCGAGGTCACGCCGGGGGTGGGTTGCGGCCAGGCCTGGAGGGTCCCCTCGGGAAGCGTCTGGTTGTAGCCGTGGATGAGGGCTGCACAGACGCAGCAGATGGCGAGCAGATCGAAAAAGAGCCAGCTCAGGAACTTCCGCCACCAGAAGCTCCAGCTTATCGACCAGGCAATCGAGCCAAAGCGCCCGCTAGGCTTCTCGGATGACATATCCCACCCCGCGTACCGTGGTGATGAGCTTGATGCCGAGGCGGTCGTCGAGCCGTGCCCGCAGGTGCGCGATGTGCACGTCGACGTTGTTCGTCTCGCCGACGAACTCGTAGCCGAGGGCCTCGGTGGCGAGGCGCTCGCGGGACACGACGACGCCCGCATGCTCCATGAGCACGCGGAGAACCTCGAACTCCCTGTTGGTGAGCTCGACGGGCTCCCCGTTGGCCGTCACCTCACGGCGTTCGACGTCGAGGGAGACCCCCTTGACCACGATGGCCTTGCTCTCGGGGGTCTCGCTCCCGCCCTCCGACGCCTCCCGGCGCTTGAGCGCGACGCGAATCCGCGCCAGCAGCTCCTCGATGGCGAAGGGCTTGGTGATGTAGTCGTC
>DCZG01000102.1 GCA_002331575.1 Atopobium sp. UBA2090
GGTCTTGCCTGCGCCGGTGGCGCCGACGAAGGCTACCTTCTGTCCCGGCCTCGCGAAGAGCGAGACGTCGTGAAGCACGGTGTTGCCCTCGTTGTAGGCGAAGTCCACGTCAAAGAGGCGGACGTCGCCCTCGAGCGGGGTGAAGGTCACGGAGCCGTCGGACGTGTGCGGGTGCTTCCACGCCCACTGCCCGGTGCGCTCGTCGGTCTCGGCGATCTTGCCGTTGACGGTCTTGNNTAGCCGTCGTCGACCTCGGGCTCCTCGTCGAGGAGCGAGAAGATCCTCTCGGCGCCGGCGAGGCCCATGACCACGAAGTTGATCTGGTTCGACACCTGGCCGATGGATCCCGCGAAGCGCTTGGTGAGGTTGAGGAACGGGACCACGATGGAGATGGAGAGCGCCATGCCCGAGATGGACGGATTGGGGATGTTGGTCTCGAGGAACCAGCAGCCCGCGTGGGCGACGACGACGTAGGCGAGGTTGCCGAGGTTCATGAGGATGGGGCCGAGCGTGTTGCCGTAGATGTTCGCGCTCTTCGAGGCCTGGAACAGCTCCTCGTTGACCTCGTCGAACTGGCGCTGCATCTCGGCCTCGTGGGTGAAGACCTTGATGACCTTCTCGCCGTTCATCGCCTCCTCGGCGAAGCCCTCGGTCGTGGCGAGCGTCCGCTGCTGCGCAAGGAAGAAGTGCGCGGACCTGCCACCCAGGACGCGGGTGAGCGTGATCATGATGGCCACCATGACGAGCACCACGAGGGCGAGGGGCACCGAGTACCAGAGCATGATGAAGAGGACCGAGACCATGGCCGTGAACATCGTGAGCAGCTGGGGGAGCGACTGGGAGACGAGCTGGCGCAGCGTGTCCACGTCGTTGGTGTAGTGCGACATGATGTCGCCGCGCTTGTTGGTGTCGAAGTAGCGGATGGGCAGGCTCTCCATGTGGTCGAACATCTGGTTCCTGACCTTCATGAGCGTGCCCTGCGTCACCACGGCTCCGAGCTGGTTGTAGATGACGTTGCAGGCGAGTGCGATCACATAGACGATCGCGAGGTTCAGGACGACCTGCATGATGGGGCCGCTGGCACCCGCCCAGTCGCCGCTCTCCCAGTACTGTCCGATGAGGTCGATGGCCTTCTGCATGAAGACCGAGGGCAGCGAGGAGAGGATGGCTGATGCGAGGATGCAGACGATCATGATGGCAACGAAGCCGGGATAGTAGGAGAAGACCATCTTGAGAAGGGCGCCGAGCGTGGCCATGGGGTTCTTGGGCCCGTGTCCGCGCCCCGGTTCGGGAGCGTCGACCTTCGTCGCCCTCTGCGATTCCGAGGTCGCGGACTTCTCCTCCGGCTCGGCGTCGTCGTCCGTCTCGGGGACCTCAACGTCGGAGACGGGGATGCGCCCCTCGTCGTCCTCGACGCGCTCCTCGTTGTTATCGCTCGTCATGGTCCTCGACCTCCTCTCCGGAAGCCAGCGCTTCGGTCTCGAGTTCGGCCATTCTCTCGTCGTGCGACGCCTTGTTCTGGGTCATGTATATGTCTCTGTAGATCGCGTTGGTGCGCAGGAGGTTCTCGGGTGTGTCGACGGCATCGACGTGGCCGTCGTCCATGACGACGATGCGGTCGGCGTCCTGGACGGAGCTCGTGCGCTGGGCGATGATGATCTTCGTCGTCTCGGGGATGTAGCTTCTGAACCCGTCACGGATGAGCTGGTCGGTCTTGGTGTCGACCGCGCTCGTGGAGTCGTCGAGGATGAGAATCTTGGGCTTCTTGAGCAGCGCTCGGGCTATGCAGAGGCGCTGCTTCTGGCCGCCGGAGACGTTGGTGCCCCCCTGCTCGATGTAGGTGTCGTAGCCGTCGGGGAGGAGCTTCACGAACTCGTCCGCCTGAGCGAGCTCGCACGCCTCGCGAAGCTCGTCGTCGGTGGCGTCCTTGTCGCCCCAGCGCAGGTTCTCCTTGATGGTGCCCGAGAAGAGGACGTTTCGCTGGAGCACCACGGCGACCTTGTCGCGAAGGGTGTCGAGGTCGTAGTCGCGGACGTCGTGCCCTCCCACGAGGACGGTGCCCTCGGTGGCGTCGTAGAGACGGCTGACGAGCTGGATGAGCGTCGACTTGGACGAGCCCGTGCCGCCGATCACGCCGATGACCTCGCCGCTCTTGATGTGGAGGTCGATGTCGGTGAGCGCCTGGCGCTCCGCGTCGGGGGAGTACTTGAAGCTCACATGGTCGAAGTCGATGGAGCCGTCCGGGACCTCCGTGAGGGGCTCCGCGGGGTTGGAGAGGTCGCTCTGCTCGCGCAGCACCTGGCAGATGCGTCGCGCCGACTCGTCGGACATCGTGACCATCACGAAGATCATCGAGAGCATCATGAGGCTCATGAGCATCGAGAAGCCATAGGTGATGAGCGCGGAGAGCTGCCCGACCTGCATGGAGACGCCGGCGGACTGGATGATGGCGCGCGAGCCGAAGAAGATCACGGACGCGTACACGACGTCGATGGCGAGCGTGAAGATGGGGCCGTTCAGGGCGAGGATGCGCTCGACGTGGACGAAGTCGTGGTAGAGGGTACCCGAGGCGGCGTTGAACTTCTCCTTCTCGTAGTCCTCGCGGACGTAGGACTTCACGACGCGGATGCCGGCGACGTTCTCCTCGACGGAGTCGTTGAGGGCGTCGTACTTCTTGAAGATGCGCCTGAAGATGGGCATGACCTTGATGGCGATGTAGAAGAGGAAGAACCCGAGTATCACGGCGACGATGACGTAGATGGTCGCCATCGACCCGCCGGTGACATAGGCCATGATGACGGCGAAGACGATCATCATGGGCGCGCGGATGGCTGTGCGGATGAGCATCATGTACGCCTGCTGCACGTTGTTCGTGTCGGTCGTGAGGCGCGTCACGAGCGAGCTCGTGGAGAAGCGGTCGATGTTCGAGAACGAGAAGGTCTGGATGTTCTCGAACATGTCGTGGCGCAGGTTGCGCGCGAAGCCCGTCGAGGCGACCGAGCAGGTGTAGCCTGCCGCGGCGCCGCAGGCGAGCGACAGGAGTGCGAGCGCAACGAGCACGAGCCCGTAGTGCAGGACCGCGGCCGTGGTGGCGCCGGCATTGATCTGGTCGATGAGCTCGGCCGTGTAGAACGGGATGATGCACTCGATGATGACCTCGCCGGTAACGAGGATGGGGGTCAGGATCGACGTCTTCTTGAATTCCCGGATGCTCCCGCTGAGCGTCTGGACCAGCTCCTTGAGCGTCAGTTCCTGCATGCCGGCACCTCCTCCTTCTCCTCGAGCGTGCGCCAGTGCCTGACGAGACGGTCGAGATAGTCGAGGAGCTGCGTGCGCTCCTGCTCGTCGAAGCAGGCGAACGACTCCTCCTCGAAGCGGTTCTTGTCCTCCATGACCTTGTCCGCCTTCGTACGGCCGGCCTCGGTGAGGGCGACGGCGAGCAGGCGCCGGTCCTCCTCGGTCTTGGTGCGGGTGACGAGGCCCTCGGCCTCGAGCTTGGCGAGCACCTCGGAGAGCGACGCCGAGCTGATGCACGCGTGTTCGAGAAGGTCGCGCTGACTCATCTCGCCGCCGTGCATGACGAGCGTGATGAGGACGTACTGCTTGCCGCCTCGGCCGCCCGCGTGGAGGTGCAGGTAGTGGCCGAAGTAGCCGAGGTCATGCAGAAGTCGCCTGTTGGGCGGCTCCGTGAGCGCGGTTTCCTGGAACTGGGTCTCTATCATGTGATGCCTTTCCCTCAAAGTGACTGAACTAGCTTGCGCCCCGTATGCATAGATGTCAAGGTACCTTGCTAATGTTTTGTTCGGTACCGAACAAACAGCACAATTCGTCGACGAAAGGCGGGTCGGGAGGATGCGTAAGCGGCGTGTTTCCCGGAGCGGGATGTGTAAGCTCCGCGTAAAACGCGGTCAGAACTGCGTAAGCGCTCCTCGACGAGACCAATCGAGACTCCTCGGCGCACATAGGATTCCTGCTGACAGGCAAAGAAGTCATACGGAAGGGAACGCAATGAACCAGTCCATGTCTCGTCGCCAGTTCTTCTCGCTCGCAGGGGTCGCCACAATCGCGGGTCTCGGTCTCGCGGCCTGCTCGTCAGCCTCAGGCACCAGCGGCTCGACGACCTCGACGAGCTCCTCCGCCACCTCGGCCGCCAGTCTCTCCGGCTCCATCACCGCGGTGGGGTCGACAGCCCTCCAGCCCCTCGTCGAGGCCGCCGCCGAGCAGTTCATGACCAATAACGCGGGCGTGCAGATCACCGTCCAGGGCGGTGGCTCCGGCCAGGGCATCACGCAGATCTCCCAGGGCGCCGTGCAGATCGGCAACTCCGACGTCTTCGCCGAGGAGAAGCTCGATAACCCCTCCGACGCCTCGAAGCTCACCGACAACAAGGTGGCCGTCGTCGGCATGGGCCCGATCGTGAACTCGGGCGTGTCCGTGAGCGACCTCACGATCGACCAGCTCAAGTCCATCTTCACCGGTGCCGTCACCAACTGGAAGGACCTCGGCGGCGACGACGCCGACATCGTCGTGATCAACCGAGCCTCCGGATCGGGGACTCGCGCCACCTTCGAGAAGGCGGTCCTCGGCGGCGACAAGGTGCCCGAGACCTTCACCCCGCAGGAGCAGGACTCGAGCGGCACGGTCGCCAAGATGATCGCCGAGACGCCCAACTCGATCTCGTACCTTGCCTTCTCCTTCTTCGATTCCAACTTCAAGGCGCTCAGCGTGGGAGGCGTGAAGCCCGAGGCGGCCAACGTCGAGACCAACGACTGGACCATCTGGGCCTACGAGCACATGTACACCGCCGCATCGCCCGATGACGTCACCCAGGCCTTCATCGACTACATGCTCTCCGATGACGTCCAGGGCTCTCTCGTCGAGCAGACCGGCTACATCTCCATCTCGGGCATGAAGGTCTCTCGCGACGTCAACGGCACCGTCACCAAGCTGTAGACATGGCAAACGTTACAGACAAGCGAGGCATCGAGCGGCGGGGGAGGATTCTCACCGGCTCGGCGGTGGCACTCGTGGTCGCTCTCGTGTGCACCCTCATCTTCATGGTGTGCTCACACGGCCTCGCGACCTTCGTGACCGACGGGATACCCCTGGGCTCCTTCTTCGGGGGCACCACGTGGAACCCCCACCAGGGCGATGCCTCGGGCGTGCCGCTCGTGGGCGCCCTCCCGATGATCGCGGGGTCGTTCTCGGTGACCCTGCTCTCATGCGCCCTCTCGCTCCCCTTCGCGCTCGGGGCGTCGCTCTTCGTGGTCGATGTCGCTCCCGGCTTCGGCAAGCGCGTCTTCCGGCCCATGATCGAGCTTCTCGTGGGTATCCCGTCGGTCGTCTTCGGACTCGTGGGGCTCTCGGTCATCGTCCCGTGGACGAGGTCGTGGGCAGGCGGAACCGGCTACGGCATCCTGTCGAGCTCCATCGTGCTCGCATTCATGATCCTGCCCACGGTGACCTCGCTTGCGACCGACGCGATCGCCGCCGTGCCCGACTCGTACCGCGACGGGTCGTTTGGCCTCGGCTGCACGAGGTGGCAGACCATCGTCCACGTCGAGGTCCCCTCGGCCATGCCCGGCATCCTCACGGCCGTCATCATGGGCATGACGCGCGCCTTCGGCGAGGCCCTTGCCGTCCAGATGGTGATCGGCAACGCCGCGCAGATGCCCCAGGGGCTGCTGACGCCGGCCGCCACGCTCACCTCCGTGCTCACGATGGGCATGGGCAACGAGGCCATGGGCACGGTCTACAACGACGTGCTCTGGTCGTTGGCGCTCGTGCTCCTGCTCATGTCGCTCGTGTTCATCCTCCTCGTCCACCTCGTCGGAAGATTGGGGGCGGCGCGCAATGGATAGCGATAAGACCGAGAACCCCGGTGCGTTCCACGCCACGCGCTCAACGTCGGCGGCTCGAACGAGCGACCGCGTGGCGACCGGAGTCCTCGCCGCGATCGTCGGCGTCATCCTCGTGGCTCTCGTGGCCACCATCGGCTACATCATCGTCTCGGGTGCCGGCAAGCTCGCCGACTGGCATTTCCTCACGGCGATGCCCGAGCAGTTCAAGGAGGGCGGCGGCATCGGACCCGAGATCTTCAACTCCTTCTACCTGCTCGTCCTCACGCTTCTGATCTCCCTTCCCATCTCCCTCGGCGCAGCGGTGTTCCTCACCCAGTACGCGCCCGAGGGCCCCGTCACGAGCGTTGCGAAGACCGCCATCGAGACCCTCTCCTCCCTCCCTTCCATCGTCGTGGGTCTCTTCGGCATGCTCGTCTTCGTGCTCAACCTCGGATGGGGCTTCTCGATTCTCTCGGGCGCCCTCGCGCTCACGATGTTCAACATCCCCATCCTGGTCCGCATCATCCAACAGGCGCTCGAGGCCGTCCCACGCGACCAGAGGGACGCAGCGCTCGCCCTCGGCCTCACGCGGTGGGAGGCCTGCACCCAGGTGCTCGTCCCCGCGGCCATGCCGGCCATCGTCACGGGCGTCATCCTCTCCGCTGGGCGCGTCTTCGGAGAGGCGGCCGCGCTCATCTACACCGCCGGCCAGTCTGCGCCGGCGCTCAGCTGGGCCGCGCCCATCACGAGCCTGGCCAACCCGCTCAACGTGATGCGGCCGGCCGAGACCCTCGCCGTGCACATCTGGAAGATCAACTCCGAGGGAGTGGTCCCCGACCTCTCCGCGGTGTCGGCCGGTACCGCCGCCGTGCTCATGGTCTCGATTCTCGCCTTCAACCTCATCGCCCGCGTCGTGGGGCGTGCGCTCCAGAGGAGGATGACCGCCGAATGACCGACACTCACTCGCTCCTCACGCACGAGGTCACCGTCACGTACTCGGGCCACGAGGCGCTTCACCCCACGAGCCTCGCGTTCGCCCCGGGCACCGTGACCGCGCTCATCGGGCCTTCGGGCTGCGGAAAGTCCACGTTGCTGCGCTGCTTTAACCGCATGAACGACGGCATCAAGGATTGCCGCATCGAGGGCAAGATTGCGCTCGATGGTCAAGATATCCTGGGCGACTACGACATCTGCCGCCTTCGCCAGCGCGTGGGCATGGTGTTCCAGCGCCCCAACCCGTTTCCCATGAGCATCTACGACAACGTCGCGTATGGTCCGCGCGGTATGGGTGTGCGCGATCGCGTCGTGCTCGACGAGCTGGTCGAAGACTCCCTGCGACGCGCCGCCCTGTGGAACGAGGTCAAGGACAAGCTCAAAGAGTCGGGTCTGGGTCACGCCATTGCACAGCAGCAGCGCCTGTGCATCGTGGCCGATTACGACTGCGACGGCGCCACCGCCTGCGCCGTGGCGGTGCGCGGCCTGCGCCTGCTGGGCGCGCGCCATGTCGATTATTTGGTGTCCGACCGCGTGCTGGACGGCTACGGCCTGACCGCGCCGATTTCTGAGCGCGTGAAACAGCGCGGCGCTGACGTGCTGATTACTGTGGACAACGGCATCGGCAGCGTCGAAGGCGTCGATCGCGCCACAGCGTTGGGGCTACGCACCCTCATCACCGACCACCATTTACCCTCGGCGCAGGTACCCAAGGCGGACGCCATCGTCAACCCCAAC
>DCZG01000116.1 GCA_002331575.1 Atopobium sp. UBA2090
GCGCTGCGCCTCGCCGCCGGAGAGCGTCGCCGCCGCACGGGAGAGTGTGAGGTAGTCGAGGCCGACATTGACCATGAAGCGCAGGCGCTCCCTGATCTCCTTGACGATGGCGCCGGCGATGAAGAGCTGGCGCTCATCGAGGTCGAGCCCCTCAAAGAAGGCGAGGCAGTCGCGGCACGACATGTTGCAGACCTCGTAGATGTTCTTGTCGCCGACCGTCACGGCGAGAAACTCCGGCTTGAGCCTCGCCCCGTGGCAGGTCGAGCAGGGCACCTCGCGGATGTACTTCTCGAGGTGCGTCTTCATGGTCTCAGACGTCGTCTCCTGGTACTTGTCAAAGAGGATCTTGCGGACGCCCGAGTACGTCGTGAACCAGTGCGTGTTGCGGCCGTCGCGCGTGACGTAGTCGACGCGGACCTTCGTGGCGCCGAGGCCGTCGAGAAGGACGTTCTGCGCCTCCTCGGGCAGGTCCGACCAGGGGGTCTGGTCCGAGATGCCGACGTGTTTGCAGACGGCGGCGAGGATCTGCGGGTAGTAGTTCGAGTGTCCGAAGAGGCTGCCGAAGACGCCCTCGGAGACCGAGAGGGACGGGTCCTCGATGAGGGCGGCGGCGTCGACGATCTTGCGGAAGCCGAGCCCGTCGCAGTCGGGGCAGGCGCCATAGGGGGCGTTGAAGGAGAAGTCGCGGGGCTGGAGGTCGTCGATGGAGTGGCCGTGCTCGGGGCAGGCGAGGGCAAGCGAGTACTGGAGCAGCTCGCCGGGCATGCGCTCGGGGTCGTCCCGATCGGGCAGGAGGTAGACGCCGACCTTGTCCGAGGCGAGCTTGGTGGCCTGCTCGACCGCCTCGGCGATGCGGCCCGTCGAGTCCTCGTGGATGACGACGCGGTCGACGACGACCTCGACGGTGTGCTTGAGCTTCTTCTCGAGCTTGATGTCCTCCTCGAGGTCGCGGACCTCGCCGTCCACGCGGACGCGGGAGAAGCCCTCCTTCTTGAGGTCGGCGAAGAGCTTGGCGTACTCGCCCTTGCGTCCGAGCACCACGGGCGCGAGAACGAGCGCCCTTCTCCCCTGGCCGGCGGCGAGGACCTTGTCGGCGACCTGGTCCGTGGTCTGGCGCTCGATAACGCGACCGCACTCGGGACAGTGCGGGACGCCGACGCGGGCGAAGAGGAGGCGGAGGTAGTCGTAGATCTCGGTGACGGTGCCCACGGTCGAGCGGGGGTTGCGCGAGGTCGTCTTCTGGTCGATGGAGACCGCGGGCGAGAGCCCGTCAATCGAGTCGAGGTCGGGCTTGTCCATCTGGCCGAGGAACTGCCGCGCGTAGCTCGAGAGGCTCTCGACGTAGCGACGCTGGCCCTCGGCGTAGATNNTTGCCCGAGCCCGACAGCCCCGTGATCACGACGAGCTCGTCGCGGGGGATGTCGACGTCCACGTTGGCGAGGTTGTGCTCGCGGGCGCCGCGGATGACTATGGAGTCGTTTGCCATGCAGGACCTCTCATGGTCTCTAACTGCGATTTTGTACAGCCCTTGAGTGTACCCGAGTGACCGTGCATGGCAGCCGTGACGGACCAGAGACCGCATGACGCACACCTCGCGCCCTGGTGCGGGCGCGAGGTGTGACGACTCCCCTAGTGCTGCGTCAGGAGCCCGGGCAGCGAGTCGGTCGCCCAGCAGCGCCCACGGACGCCGACCCAGACGTCCCCGTAGACCTCCCGCTCATTCATCTGCCCCCGTACCTCGGCGGCCATCGAGGGGTCCTCGTCGGCGAGCCGCTCGAGGGCGGGAAGGGCATCGTCCGAGAGGGACGCGAGGTAGCCCACGTCGATCGTCTCGATGCTCCCGGAGAGGTAGCCGTCCACGTCGAACGAGGCGACGCGCGCGTCCACCCCTGAGAGGGCGAAGGCGCACCACAGGGCGAGCAGGAAGCCGAGCACGACGGGATAGAGCGGGAAGCGCGTGCTCAGGACGCGCACGGCGCAGAGGACGACCACGACGGCGATGGCGACCATGCCGAGCAGCGTGAACGCCCGCAGCTCCGAGAGGCCGAAGACGTGGATGTAGAGCCCCATGCGCCAGGCGGCCGAGGCGTCCATCACGAGCGTGAGCGCGAGCAGGGCGAGCTGCGCCGCGTCCACGGCACGGGAACGAGGGGCGTCCCGTCTCGCCTGGAGCGTGACGAGAAGCACGCAGACGTTGATGGCGGCAACGCCGACGAGCTCGAAGAAGCCCGAGCGCGCATAGGTCGCATAGCCGCCGACGGCGTCGGAGACCCGCGCCCCGCCGAAGAGGTAGCCGAACTGGATGAGATCGAAGGCGAGGTAGACCGCATCGAGGATGACGAGGGCGGGAAGCACGGCCGCCACGCTCGCCGCGCGGACGCGCCCGCCCGGCGCCAACGTGCGCGCGCCATCACCGTGGACGAGCGAGACGAGGAGCGACGACGCCACGAGCGTCACGAGGACGAAGCGGGCGAGACGGACGACGTTGGTCCCGAAGTCCTCGCCCATCCACGAGAAGACCCGCTCAAGGTCGCTGCCGAAGATCGCGTCGGCACGCATGAGCAGGGGCAGCACCACGCAGAGCACGGCGCAGGCCGCGATGACGCTGAGCAGCGCGGCCCGGCGTTCGCTCGCCCTCCCGCGACCGGACCGCACGAGGGCGCGAAGGGGATGCGTGAGGTGCGCGAACTGCGAGCGCAGGAAGAAGCCGACCGCGGACAGGGCCCCTGACGCGCGCAGGGCGACGTCGTCGGCGCATCCGGAGAGCAGGAGGTACTCGAGCATGCAGGCAGCCGCGAGCACGAGGGCGTTGCACGCGCGCACGGAGGTGTCGCTCGTGACGGCAGGAACGCCGGCAAGCACGACGACCGCCGCGAGCATGAGCGCGGACCCGCGCGTGAGCCTGGCCCCTCGCCCGCGCAGCGCGAGCGCGCAGACGAAGAAGCCGAGGATCGCCACCGTGAGGGCGAACCCGCCGCAGAGCACGAGCAGGGACGAGAGCATGAGGCCGTCGACGGCCGCGCACCACCAGAGCGCCAGGCCTGAGGCGCAGGCGACCGCAGCCCAGTCGCGAACGCCGAAGACGAGCTCGGGCTTCTCGCCAGGCACCGCAGGCGAGGAATCGGCAGACGGGTAGCCCGGGAGCGTCGGGCGCTCCCCTTCGGAAACCAGTTGTGACATGTGTCTACTCCCTTTGGTCGCTGCCCTCGTCGGGCACGTATTCGAGGAGGTCGGAGGGCTGGCAGTCCAGCTCGCGGCAGATCGCCTCGAGGGTCGAGAAGCGAATCGCCTTGGCCTTGCCCGTCTTGAGGATCGAGAGGTTGGCGATGGTCACGCCCACGCGATCTGAGAGCTCGGTCAGGCTCATCTTGCGCCGAGCGAGCACCACGTCGAGATTCACGGCGATGCGTCCCATGGCTACACCACGAGGTCGTTCTCGGACTTGATGTCCGCCGCGGACGAGGCGAGATGGGAGAGCGCCACGCAGACCACCGTGAGCGCGAAGGTGAAGACGAAGGCGACGGAGAGCGAGGCCACGACCGAGAAGACCAGGCCGTCGGTGGCGAGGACGCCGACGACGATGAGCACGAGCCACACGAGGGCGTCGGCGGCGGCGAAGTACCCCATCGCCCGCAGGCGCCGCGCGTTCTCCTTGGTGAAGGTCTCGCCGCGCCCGATCGCCGAGAAGAGCCCCCAGGCCCGGGCGCCGAGGGCGAGCAGCGGGGCGATGCCCACCGCGAAGCCGATCGTCGCGCCGGCGGGCACCACGCCTCGTGCCTCGATGTCAGGTATCACGGCGAGAAGCACGAACAGGCAGGCGGCGCAGGCGAGCAGATCGACCGCCTTGAGCACCGCCGCCATCTCCCGATGTGTCATGAGCACCTCCGGTCCTTCTCGACCCTATGACCACGAGGATAGCATGACATTATCGATATTCAATGCCAATTTATCGTTTTTCGATAATTACATACAAGCGCGAGAAGACGAGCCTCTCCGAGCGCGGCGCTATGACACGAGGACCTTGACGCAGGCCTTGCGCAGCGGCGCCGGACCATCGACGGAGCATCCCGGCTTGTGCGCGTCGCAGGGAGGGGTCACGACGATGTCGCCCTCGCGGAGGGTCACCCACGACTCGCGCAGGGGATGGGCGTAGACGCCGAAGTCGGCCTCCTTGTCGAAGGCGCCCTGGGGCTCGACCTCGTCGACCGCGGCGATGCCGATGCGCTCGGTTCCGCTGATCACGCAGTGGATGTCGGCGTAGCGGCGGTGCGCCTCGTAGTCCTTCTCGGCGGCGTCGACGGTCGTGAACTCCATGACGTTGGCGAAGACCGCGTCGTCCCCGGAAATCTCGTTTCTGCCCAGCGGCACTGCGGTGAGGTCGGTCGTGCGGAGCCACTCGATGGCCTGGGCGAAGCGCTCCCGGGTGAGGTCGTTGTCAGCGACGTTCTCGATGGACGTGAAGACCATGGCGGTCCCCTTCCCGCGCACGCGGCGCATCGTTTCTCGGCGGCACAAGTATGGACCATCCCCGGGCGCCGCACTCGGGTAGAATCGTCACGTACGCACACAGACGCCCCCGACGGGGCGTGGGAGAGGAGCCACAATGGCAGACAGCGACGACGAGCAGCTGCGCAAGGAGGTCGACGAGGTCCTGCACGGCACCAAGCGCAACCAGGGACCGCAGGTCTTCGAGCAGAACGGCCGCTCTGACATCAAGCACGTGATGGGCGTCATCTCGGGCAAGGGAGGGGTCGGCAAGTCGTTCGTCACGGGCATCCTCGCCGTCGAGCTCGCACGCCGCGGCGCCAGGGTCGGCATCCTCGACGCTGACATCACCGGTCCGTCCATCCCCAGGATGCTCGGTCTCTCGGGCGTCCATGCCACGGGCGAGGACGAGATGCTCGTCCCCGTGACGACCAAGGGCGCCATCAAGGTCATGAGCGCCAACCTCGTCCTCGAGTCCGAGACCGACCCCGTCCTCTGGCGCGGGCCCGTCGTCGCCAACGCGATCGAGCAGTTCTACTCCGAGACCATCTGGGGAGACATCGACTACCTCCTCGTGGACATGCCCCCGGGAACCTCCGACGTCGCGCTCACCGTGTTCCAGTCGCTCCCCATCGAGGGCGTCGTGATCGTCTCGAGCCCCCAGGACCTCGTGCAGATGGTCGTGGGCAAGGCCGTGAACATGGCGAACATGATGCGCGTGCCGATTCTCGGCCTCGTGGAGAACATGGCCTACCTCACCTGCCCGCACTGTGGCGAGAAGATCGAGCCCTACGGCCCGAGCCGTCTCGCCGAGACGGCCGAGTCCTTCGGGATCTCCCCGCTCGGACAGCTGCCCATCGACCCCGCGCTCGCCGCCGCGTGCGACGAGGGCACCATCGAGGACGTGCTCCCCGAGGGGCTTCTCCCCGACGCCGTCCAGACCATCATCCAGGTGTCCGAGCTCATGGACGCGGCCCTCGGCAGGGGCTAGCGGCAGATGCCCTCCCACACCCGCACCGAGTCACGACAACAGCTCCGCGCGCGCCAGCTCGCGCGCGCGGCGAACACTCGCGTGCCGGACTCCCCCGACGTCATCGTCTGCGGCGGTGGCGCGGCAGGACTCTCGGCTGCGATCGCCGCCGCGGAGCACGGCGCGACGACGGTGGTGCTCGAGCGCGACGCGGAGTGCGGTCGCAGCATCCTCGCCACGGGCAACGGACGATGCAACCTCTCCAACCTCGAGCTCTCGCCCGACCGATACAACGACCCCTCGTTCGTCGGAGACGTGGTCGGCGAGACGTTTCTGGAAGACACCCTCTCCTTCCTCGGCGGCTGCGGCCTGGCGTGGAGGAGCGAGGAGGGCAGGCTCTACCCCACGAGCAACCGCGCGGACTCCGTGAGAAGCGTGCTTCTCGCCCGGGCGCGACGCGCAGGGGCGGTGCTGGCGGGGGCGCGCGACGTCAGACGAGTCGAGCGGACATCCAGAGGCCTCTCCGTCACCTGGGACGAGTCCTTCTCGGACAGGAGCGCGACCGCAGAGGCTCGCTCGGTCGTCGTCGCCACGGGCGGCGGCGTCATGGCGGCGCTCTCCGGACTGAAGCTCGACCTCAAACCGACGTCTCCCGTCCTCTGCCCGCTTGCCTGCGAGAAGGCGCCCGTCCTCGCCCTCGACGGCCGTCGCGTGCGCGCCGAGGTAACGCTCCTGCGTCAGGGGACCGTCCTCGCCCGCGAGGCCGGCGAGGTGCTCCTTCGCGGCTACGGGCTCTCGGGAATCGTGCTGTTCGACCTGTCCCGCCTCGCCCTCCCGGGAGACGTGCTCTCGCTCGACCTTCTCGCCGACGTGCCCGACGATGCCGTCAGACGCGCGATCGAGCTGAACACGGCGGACGGCATCCTCGACCCCGAGCTCGCACGCGTGCTCGGGGCGCAGACGAGCGTCGCCGCCGCGCTCGAGGGCGCACGACGCGTCCGCCTCACGGTTACGGGGCTGGCCGAGACGGACCGAGCGCAGGTCATGCGAGGAGGCCTCGCCAACCGACAGTTTGACCCAAGGACTCTGGGCGCACGCTCCGTGCCCGGCCTCTTTGCCTGCGGGGAGGTCCTCGACGTCGACGGCGCCTGCGGTGGCTTCAACCTCTCGTGGGCATGGCGGAGCGGCGAGATCGCGGGCACCGCGGCGGCCGTCCGCGCACGAGAGGAGAAGGTCCGATGATCGAGGTCTCGGGAGTCAAGGTCCCTCTCGCACGTCTCGACGGCACCGACGAGACCGAGGCTCGCGTCGTGCGCGACGCCCTGCTCCACAAGCTGCGCCTTCCCTCTCCGGACATCGCTTCTGTCGAGCTGCGCCGTCGCTCGATAGACGCTCGCAAGCGCGATGCGATTCAGCTCACCTACACGGTGCGCGCCGAGCTTTCCGGTGGCGCCAAGGCCGAGACGACGCTCATCTCCCACCTTGCCAGCCGCCATGCGGACGGTGGCGTCTCCCGCGTGTCCGAGACGCCCTTCTCGCTGCCCGTCCTCTCCGGGCCCCGCCCCGCGGAGCGCCCGATCGTCGTCGGCGCAGGATGCGCGGGGCTCTTCTGCGCCCTCGCCCTCGCGCGATCCGGTCTCGAGCCGCTGCTCGTCGAGCGCGGTGACGACGCCGCGCGGCGAACCCGAGTCGTGGCACTCCACAACGAGACGGGCGCCCTCGACCCCGAGAGCAACATCCAGTTTGGCGTTGGCGGCGCGGGCACCTTCTCGGACGGCAAGCTCCAGACGGGAACCAAGAGCGACTCGCACCGTCTCATCCTCGAGACCTTCGTGGCCGCGGGCGCGCAGAGGCAGATTCTCTGGGACGCCCGACCACATGTGGGAAGCGACGTCCTGCCGGGCGTGGTCACGAGGGTCGTGGGCATGATCGAGGAGGCGGGCGGGGAGGTCCGCTGCCGCTGCCGGCTCACCGACATCGACGTGACGGGCGGCAGGGTCCGCTCGGTGACCCTCGAGAGCCACGACGACGAGGGCCATCCCCGCGAGGAGCGCATCGACGCGTCCTGCGTGGTCCTCGCCTGCGGGCACTCTGCCCGCGACGTCTTCGAGCTCCTCCGCGACCGCGCCGTCCCCATGGAGCGAAAGACCTTCGCGATGGGCGTGCGCATCGAGCATCTCCAGGCCGACGTCGACTCCGTGCTCTATGGCAGGTCGGCGGGGCACCCCGCCCTCGGAGCGGCACCCTACAAGCTCGCCGTCCATCTCCCCTCGGGCAGGTCGGCCTTCTCGTTCTGCATGTGTCCGGGCGGGCTCGTGGTCTCGGCGGCGAGCGAGCCCGGCGGGGTGGTCACCAACGGCATGAGCCTCTCCGACCGAGCGGGTGAGAACGCGAACGCGGGGCTTCTCGCCAACGTCTTTCCCGGCGACCTCGACGGGGACGACGTCCTCGCGGGCGTGGAGCTCCAGCGTCGCTGCGAGCGGGCGGCCTTCGCCCTCGGTGGCGGCGACTACGTCGCACCCGCACAGCTCGTGGGGGACTTCCTGCGCGGAACGCCGTCGAGCGCCGGCGGGCGGGTTCGGCCCAGCTACCCTCGTGGCGTCACCTGGGGAGACGTCTCACCCTGCCTCCCCGACTACGTGCGCGAGACCATTCGCGAGGCGATACCCCTCATGGAGCGCAGACTGCGCGGATTCTCGGTCCCCGACGCGGTGCTCACGGGGGTGGAGACCCGCTCGAGCGCGCCCGTCCGCGTGACGCGCGGGGACGACGGCCAGAGCGTCGGCGTGAGCGGCCTGTGGCCCTGCGGTGAGGGCGCGGGATACGCGGGCGGCATCATGAGCGCGGCGGCCGACGGCATCCGCACGGCGGAGCAGGTCGTGGCCTCGCTCAACCAGTAGCCCCTGCCAAAGGTGCCTGCCTGCCAAAGGTGCCAACGCCCTTTGGCAGCCAAAGGGACACCCTCCGACGACGGCTCGCGGGGTTTTTGGCTCAAGGTTCACAGCAGTATCGACCCTACTACCTGCGGAAACATGAGGCGCCAAAATCGAAAGCAATGTGCGAGAAAGGCTCTTGCAGGTCAGAGCCCTGCTGACAGGAGCCAAAGTCCTCGCGGTTCGCCCTCGACATCCTCGCGACGTCGCGACCCCACACGACTAGCCCTTCTCGGGGAGCTCCCTGAACGAGATCGTCTTGTTGAGGATGAACTGCATGAGACCGGCGGTCATCACGGCGACGAGCTTCGCGATCAGGTGGGTCGCCGCGAAGAAGGTGAGCGCCACCCAGATGAGAAGCTCCTGAACGCACATGCCCGTCAGGCCGATGGCAAAGAACGTGAGGTAGCGCCTGCCCGGTCTGTCCTTGACCTTGAAGGTGAAACGCCGGTTGAGAAAGAAGGAGATCGTGATCCCCACCGAGGCGCTCACCACGTTGGAGACAAGCGGGTCGACGCCGAGCGCGTCCGTGAGCCCCTCGTAGACGAGGATGTCCACGCCGGCGGCGACGCACCCCAGCAGCGCGTACGAGACGAGCTGCCTCAACCATGTTGGGGACTGATCGGACAGTAATCGCGCCATAGGCTACTTATCGCCCACCGCAGCTATGAGACGTTCGAGTTCCTCATCCTCGTTCATGCCCGTGAGGAAGGCGACACCGTTGAAGACTGGCACGTCGTAGTCCTCGTGCGTGCTGACGACGGGGACGTAGGCATCCGCTCCGACGAGGGCGTCAGCGAGGGACGCCACGTCGACGGCCACCACGTCGGCCTCGATGCCGCGTGCGGCGAGAAGCTTGGAGATCTTGTTTGCCACCGTGTGTGACGTAGCGACACCACTACCACATGCGACGACGATTCTGGCAGCCATGGCTCTCCCCTTCACTCGACAGGCGAAACGAACGACCGTGTGTCTCTCTACTGTACCCGAAACCTCGCGGTGCTGGCGCTATCCCTGTTCAGACGGGCTTGCAGGCTGCTCGGACGGCCTGCCGGGCTCCAAGATGCCGAGTGACGCCGTGTCGGGAACGAGGGCGTCGGCGAGAAGGGCGATGGCGTGCGTGAGGTGACCGCGCTCCTCGCCGTCAAGCTTGGAGACCGCGGTGAGCATCGCCGGAATCGTCGTCTTCCAGTTGCCGTGTAGGTCCGCGAAGGTGTCCTCCCCACTGGCGTAGAAGATGGAGAAGAGCGTGTCGACGAAGCCCTCTCGCTCCGCCTGGGTCATGCTCGATATCCAGTCGTTGAGACCGCGATCGAGAAAGTCCGCGCCGCCCGAGAGACCCTCCGCCCGTCGGAACTCGACCCCGTCCACGATCCACGAGAAGGGGTCGTGCTGCAGCACGCCCACCGACGTCGACTCGACGGTGGAGAAGTCCTCCTGCTGCTCGAAGAGCATGCCGATGAGGGACGAGCGCGGCACCGTCTTGTGGATGAGGCCGGCGCTCTCCTTCCAGCTCGGCGACGAGAGCATCTCGCGCGTGAAGCCAGGACCGTCGTGCGAGAAGGCGGCGGCGATACGGGCGTGCGTTGCCTGGTCGCACATCGCGGCGGCATAGGCGGCAAGGTTGCCTCCCTTGGAGTGACCTCCCACGTAGACCCTGCCCTCGGCGAGCGACGCGGCTC
>DCZG01000139.1:0-2988 GCA_002331575.1 Atopobium sp. UBA2090
CCAGAGAATCTCGACCTGGCCTACGGCGCCATTCGCGAGGCGGTCGAGGCGGGTCGACAGGCGTACGTGATCTGCCCGCTCGTCGACGACACCGACGACGGCTCCGACCTCGACGACGTTCCGGAGTCCGTGCGCACCACGTCAGGGATGCACTCCGCCACGTCCATGGTCGCCGACCTCGCCGAGCATGCGCTGCGCGGCATCACCTCCGACGTCCTCACGGGACGCATGTCGGCTGACGACAAGGACGCCGCCATGGCGCGCTTCCGCTCTGGCGAGACGAGCGTTCTCGTTGCCACGACGGTCGTCGAGGTGGGCGTCGACGTCCCCAACGCGACTGTCATGCTCGTTTATGACGCCGACCGCTTCGGTCTCGCGACCCTCCATCAGCTGCGGGGTCGCGTGGGCAGGGGCACCGCCTCGGGGCAGGTGTTCCTCGAGAGCTCCGCCAAGAGGAACACGACCGCCCGCAAGCGCCTCTCGGCGCTCGAGGCGACGACGGACGGATCGGAGCTCGCCGAGCTCGACCTCAAGCTTCGCCGCGAGGGCGAGGTTCTCGGCTATCGCCAGCACGGCGGACTCTCCCTCGTGATCTCCGACCTTGACGGCGACCGTGACCTCGTTGAGGCCGCCCACGCCGACGCCCTGGCCATCACGGACGACGACCCGCGGCTCGCGCATCCCGAGCACGCGACCATGGCGATCGAGGTCCGAGACCGCTTCGGCGCCTACTTCGACGAGCTGGAGCGGGCATGAGGATCGTCGGGGGGAAATGGCGGGGAGCTGCCGTCGAGGCGCCCAAGGGCAGGGACGTCACGCGTCCCACGACCGACCGCATGCGCGAGTCCGTCGCGTCGATGATCCTCTCCGCCGAGGGACTCGACCTCTCGGGAAAGGGCGTCCTCGACGCCTTCGCGGGCTCGGGCGCCATGGGTCTCGAGCTCGTCTCGAGGGGGGCGGCCCGCTGCACCCTCGTCGACTCCGACAGGAACGCCGTCGCGCGCATGCGACGCACCGTCTCGGCGCTCGGCTCCGCGCGTCCCGAATGTGAGGTCATTGCGGGCGACGTGTTCCGGCTCGCTGAGAGGGGTACCATTCCCGGTGCGCCGTTCGCGGTGGTCTTTCTCGACCCGCCTTACGCGACCGACGCGACGCTCGTCTCGGGGCTTGTCGACGGTCTCTGGGAGCGCGGGCTTCTCGCCCCGGAGGCACTCGTGGTCTACGAGCGGTCGGGGAAGGCGCCGACGCTCTCGTGCGCGCACGCCATCTCCCTGAGAAGCAGAAGCCACGGTATAACCAGCGTCGACCTCCTGAGAGCAGAGGCAGTCCATGAGCAGTGACAGCATCACCCACGTCGTCGTGCCGGGCACCTTCGACCCCGTCACCTATGGGCACATCGATGTCATCCGCCGCGCCCGAAGGCTCTTTCCCGAGGTTACCGTTGCCGTGGCGGCCTCGGTCGCCAAGCGCGGCTGCGGTCCGACCTTCTCGCTCGACGAGCGCGTCCAGATGATCCGCGAGGCGCTCGAGCTCGAGGGCATCACCGACGGCGTGAGCGTCGAGTCCTTCTCCGGGCTGCTCGTCTCGTTCTGCCGCGACTGCGGCGCGGGCGGCGTCGTGAAGGGTCTGCGGGCCATGACCGACTTCGAGTACGAGCTCCAGCAGGCGGACCTCAACAGCCACATGGCGCCCGACATCGAGTCCATTTTCGTCATGTCGAGCCCCGAGTACGGCTACGTCTCCTCGTCCATCGTCCGTGAGATCGCCTCGCTGGGGGAGAGCGTCGAGCTCCTCGTCCCCACGAACGTTCAAGAGCACCTAAAAGCGCATTATTCGAACAGATGACAGGCCGGGGTATGCATAAGCGCCTAATCTGATACCATGCTAAGAAGAAATGTGCCTGGGGTCGCGATTTTCGTGCCGGCGTCAGAGCGCTAGGTGTGTTCACGAAAGGAGACCCATATGCAGCCGGGTGAGGAAATCGAAAGCCTCGTCGACGAGCTTGAGCAGATGGTGACTGAGGCCAAGTCACCCCTCACGGGCGGCGGACAGAAGAAGATCGTCGACGCCCAGGACGTATACGAGATCCTGGACGAGATTCGAAGGGTCTTCCCCCAGGAGTTCCAGGATGCGCGGCGCATCCTCAAGGCCGAGCAGGAGACGCTCGACCGCGCCCAGCAGCAGGCCGACTCGATCATCGCCGACGCCCAGCAGCAGGCCATGATTCTCGCTGGCGACCAGGAGATCGTTCGTCTTGCCCAGCAGCAGGCCGACGCGGTCCGCGACCAGGCGTCCCAGTACGAGCGCGACACCCGCTACAACGCCGAGGAGTACGCGGACACCGTCCTCGCGCACCTCGAGGAGAACCTCAAGTCCCTCACCAACTCCGTCGGCCGCGTGCGCCAGACTCTGGACGAGAACTCCGGCCCGCGCAACACGTCCAACAACGTGCCTTGGTAGGCTGCATGAATCCGGTGATCTTCGCCCTCGATGAGCGTCTCGCCAATCCTGGTGATACGCTGCCCGTCGCGGGTCACATCGACCAGGACGGCTATTCTCTCGGTGACCACAGCTTCTCGCTGCCCTCGGGCATCGACTACGACGTGGCCCTCACCAACGCCGGCGAGGGCATCCTCGTGACGGGCATCCTCAAGGCACACGTCGTGGGCGTCTGCGATCGCTGCCTCGAGGAGGCCACCTTCGACGTCGCGGGCGAGGTCGACGAGTACTACCTCTTCGAGGAGCCCGAGCATCCCGACGGGGACGACTCCGAGGACGACCTCGACTACTCGCTCGTCCTCGACGACCACACGATCGACCTCTCCAAGGCCCTCTCGGTGGCCCTCATCATGGAGACCCCCTTCGTGGTGCTCTGCAAGCCCGACTGCAAGGGTCTCTGCCCCGTGTGCGGCGCCAACCTCAACGAGGGCGACTGCGGCCATGCGGAGCAGATCGAGAACGAGCGGCTGGCCACGAGTCCCTTCGCGG
>DCZG01000139.1:2997-20380 GCA_002331575.1 Atopobium sp. UBA2090
AGAAGGACGGCGCGCCCGAAGATGCCTCCGACGAGCCTCCTCGTGGAGAAAATCGGAAATGAGCGTCTGCTTGACGATTGTCTCGCCATAGCGCGCTTCTCGTGATAGAATTCTTTTTTGTCTGAATCGGTAGGTTCGCCCCGCAGCGTCGGGACGTGGAAGACTGGAAGCAGAGGTTCAAGATGGCAGTTCCTAAGCAGAAGAAGGGCCGCGGCGCCACGCACACCCGTCGTTCGGCCAACAGCAAGCTCGCCGCCCCGGCACGCTCCCTGTGCCCTCAGTGCGGTGCCCCCAAGCTGCCGCACCACGTGTGCCCCAACTGTGGCTACTACAAGGACCGCGAGGTCATCACCACCGAGTAGCGCGAGTCAGCATAAAGGCCAGGGAGGCCGGTCCCTTTGGGGTCGGCCTTCTTTTCGTATCGAGGGTCCTCGCCCTCGCGAGCGGAGGAGAGTATGACAAGGGTCTGCGTCGACGTCATGGGTTCCGACCGGGAACCCTCGGTCCTCCTCGAGGGAGTCGCGGCTGCGCTCGAGGCTGATTCTGACCTCGAGGTGCTGGTGGCGGGTGCCGACGAGTTCGTCACCCCCTTCGCGGCGAAACACGACCGCGCCACGGCGCTCGTGACGACCGAGATCATCACCATGTCCGAGCACCCCGCCAACGCCGTCCGCCAGAAGAAGGACGCCTCCATCGTGCGCGCCGCAGCTGCGGTGCGTGCCGGCGACGCAGATGGGCTCTTCTCGGCCGGTTCCACGGGCGCCGTCCTGACCGCCGCCACGTTCGGGGTCGGTCGGATCAAGGGCGTGCGTCGTCCCGCCCTGGCCTCGGCGCTTCCCGGACCCGACGGCCGTCAGACCGTCTTTCTCGACATGGGCGCCAACGCCGACGTCAAGCCCGACGCGCTCGTCCAGTTCGCTCACATGGGTCGCGCGTATGCCCAGGTGGTGCTTGGCGTGGCGGACCCCACGGTCGGGCTCCTCTGCAACGGCTCCGAGGAGACGAAGGGTTCGGCGCTGGCCCTCGAGTACCACGCGGCGCTCGCCGAGGCCGGCTGTCACTTTGCTGGCAACGCCGAGGGCACTGACCTTCTCGCCGGCACCTTCGACGTCATCGTCACCGACGGCTTCACGGGCAACGTGGCGCTCAAGTCCACGGAGGGCGCTGCCAAGTTCATCGTGGCGCAGATCAAGGGTGCCGTGTCCTCGTCCAAGCGTGCGGCGCTCGGCGCGCTCCTGCTCAAGCCCGCGCTCAAGGGCATGGCGTCCTCGCTCTCGGGTGACGCCTACGGCGGCGCGGTGCTGCTCGGTCTGCGTGCGCCGGTGGTCAAGGGACACGGTTCGACGAGCTCGGAGGCCGTGAAGAACGGGACGCTCGCCGTCGCGTCGGCCGTTCGCGGCAAGCTTGTGGACAAGATAGCCGACGCCTGTGCCATCACGGCCTAACGGGTATAATCGACTGGGAAACAAAGACGATGCCGGCCGTTCGAACGGCCGCCGGCGAGGAGGAACCATGGATCGCGCAGCCATACTCGAGAAGGTCATCGAGGTCGTTCAGGACACGCTCGACGTCGAGGAGGGTACCACGCTCGGCGACGCGACGAGCTTCGAGGACCTCGGTGCCGACTCGTTCGACCTTCTCGAGCTCGTGACGGCTCTCGAGGACGAGTTCGGTCTCACCTTCGACGACGAGATTCTCCAGAAGATCAAGACGATCGGTGATGCCGTCGACGCAATCGTCGACGCCCAGTAGGGGGTACGCGGTTCTTGAAGATGCACCAGAGGGTCGCCGAGATCGAACGGATATGCGGCCACACGTTCACGGACAAGTCACTCATCGAGGCAGCCATCACGCACCCGTCTGCGGTGGAGGGCAGGCCCGTCTCGGCGTCGTACGAGCGGCTCGAGTTTCTCGGTGACTCCATCCTCGGCGGCATCGTGGCCACCGACCTCTTCGAGCGCTTCCCCGAGATGGATGAGGGTGGCCTCACACGCATCAAGATCTCGCTCGTCTCCGGTGAGACGCTCTCGAAGGTCTCGAAGGACCTCGGCATGGCGCCGCTCATCGTGATGGGGGAGTCGGAGCGCGGCACCGGCGCCCGCGGCATGCACTCCGCGCTCGAGAACGTCTTCGAGTCGGTGGTGGGCGCGCTCTACCTCGACGCCGGCTACGATGCGACCCATGACTTCGTGGCGAGGGTGCTCGGCGACTACGTCTCTCCGGCGCTCGCGCTCAGGGCGGTGAGCCCCAAGTCAAGGCTCCAAGAGGTCACGCAGCGCGAGATGCACTGCGCGCCCGAGTACAAGCTCGTGGGCGAGCAGGGTCCCGCGCACGACCCGACCTTCACCTCGGTCGTCCTGGTCAACGGCATGCGCATCGGTCGCGGCGAGGGCTCGTCCAAGAAGAGCTCCGAGAGCGTCGCGGCGCAGGACGCCCTCGAGCGCCTGGGCTATGACAACGACGGGCAGGCGTCCGACCCGCCCGAGGAACCCGTCGCCTTCGCCGACGCCACGGACTAGGACACGAAAGGCGCCCGAACGTGTATCTCAAGTCGCTCTCCCTCAAAGGCTTCAAGTCCTTCGCGGACAAGACCCAGATGGTCTTCGACCCGGGTCTCACCGTGGTCGTCGGTCCCAACGGGTCGGGGAAGTCCAACGTCTCCGACGCCATCCTCTGGGTCCTCGGCGAGCAGAGCGCAAAGATGCTTCGCGGTCAGGCGATGGAGGACGTGATCTTCTCGGGCTCGTCCGCACGGCAGCCCGTCGGCCTCGCCGAGGTCACGCTCGTGCTTGACAACACCGATCACACGCTGCCCATCGAGTTCTCCGAGGTCGCCGTCACCCGGCGCATGTACCGCTCGGGCGAGTCCGAGTACCTCATCAACGGCGCCCCGTCGCGGCTCATGGACGTCCGCGACATCCTGCATGACTCGGGACTCGGCGTCGACACGCACTCGATCATCTCGCAGGGCAAGCTCGACTCCATCCTCGCGAGCCGCCCGGAGGAGCGGCGCGAGCTCATCGAGGAGGCCGCCNNAGGAGCGCTCCGAGCGCAAGCTCGCCGCCATGGACGCCGATCTCGCGCGCGCGAAGGTCGTCTCGCGCGAGATCTCTCGCCAGCTCAAGCCCCTCGAGCGCCAGGTGGACAAGGCCCGTCAGGCTCGCGACCTCACCGACCAGCTCTCCGACCTCACCATCCAGCTCGCCGTGGACGATCTCCGCCAGCTCCAGGAGAGCTACGGCAAGCTCTCCGCCCGCGGCAACGAGGCGGACGCCGCGATCGAGCTCGCCCAGTACCGCTATGACGAGAAGGCCCGCGAGCTCGACAAGCTCCAGTCCCTTCTTGAGCAGAAGGGCCTCTTCGTGGGCGACCTCGGCGAGCAGCGGCGCCGCATGCAGGACATCCTCGGCCGCATGGAGGCCGACATGCGTCTTTTGGAGGAGAAGGGCAAGAACATGGTTTCTCGCCTCTCCGACATGCGTATGCAGCTCTCGACGATGGAGAAGCAGCGCGCCGACGTGAGGGCGGAGCGTTCTCGCGTGGCCNNNNCGAGAACGAGCTGCGGGTGAACTGCGAGGAGCTCTCGACCGTCTCGCGCGACGCCGTCACGCGCCGTCGCGCCCTCGACGCCGAGCTGTCGAGGATCACCGCCGACGAACGCGCCGCGCGCGCGGAGGCCGACCGCGAGACGCTCGCGTACGCCAAGCTCGAGGACCAGATCTCCAACGCCGAGGTCGAGGACCGGATGTACGCCTCGCGCCTCGAGCAGATCGACGAGACGCTCAGGACCGCCAGGGAGGCCGTCTCGGAGCGGACGACGCGCAAGGGTTCCGTCGAGGCCGACCTCGCCGCCGAGAGGGCCGCGTCCGAGAAGCTCGTGGCCGCCATCGCCACCGGGCAGAAGGCGCTCGCCGACGCGCGCAGGGAGGAGTCGGTCGCCCGCGAGAGGCTCTCTTCCGCCCAGGCGACGCTCGCCGCGTTGCGCGCCGTCGATGCCGACGTCGAGAAGTCGAGTCCCCTCGTGGCCGCCATGGCGGCGGACGACGTCGTCTCCGGCAAGGCCGAGTGCAGGCTCGCCGACCTCATCGACGCCGACCCGGGCATCGACGCTCTCGTCGAGCGGCTGCTTGGCGACGACCTCGCCGCTTTCGTCGTCCCCGCGTCGGACGACATGGGCGCCGTCGCGTCGCGCGCGCTCTCGCTCTCGAAGGTCGACGGTCGTGCGACGGTGGTCTCTCGCTCCGAGGCGGGTAGGATGCCTGCCACGAAGGCCCCCGGGACCCCGCTCGTGGACCGTCTTCGCGTGCCCGACGACGCCCGTGGGCTTCTCGATGCGCTCGTCGGTGACGTCCGCATCGTCGAGGACGTCTCCGAGGCCGTGGCCGCGCATGCGATGATGCCCGCCTTCACCTACGTCACCACCTCCGGAGTGACCGTCCTTCCCGACGGGCGCACGGTCATCGGCACGAACCCCTCCGCAGAGGCCGGATCGCTCGAGCGCAAGCGGCGCATCCGCGCGCTCGAGGACGGCATGGCCTCGCTCGAGCGGCAGCGCGAGGACGCCACCACCGCCGTCGCGGCCGCGGAGGCAGCCCTGGCGGAATCGCGCGACGCGAGCGCGCATGCCAAGGGCGAGGTCGCTCGTCTCAACGGCGAGCTCTCGTCGCTCGTCTCGGAGCTCGGCCGCCTAGGGGGCCAGGTCAACGCCTCCTCGTCCGAGCTCGCGAAGGTCACGAAGGCCCGTGAGGCCTCGGCGTCCAAGGCCGCGGAGGCCCGGGCCCACATCGAGGGGCACCGCGCGGCTGCCGCCGACGCCAAGAAGCGCTCCGAGGAGCTCGCCGCGAGCCTCGTCGAGACGTCAGGCTCCCACGAGGACGCCATCCGCGCCCAGGGCAAGGCCTCCCACGAGCTCTCCGACGCCCGCATCGAGCTCGCGACGGCGGGGGAGCGCAGGAACAGCCTCTCGTCACGGGAGCGCGAGCTCGCCTCGCGCGTGGCCGACCTCGACCGTCGCATCCTCGCGACGACGCGCGGCTCTCGCTCCCTCGAGGTCGTCCGTCTCCGCGTGGACCCCCTCTATGACCGCTACGACGCCATCCACGAGCGCGCGCTGGCCTGGGCCGGTCGTCTCAAGGACCGCGCCTCGCTCGCCGAGGCGGACTCCGACTCGCTCAAGCGCACGATCTCCGATGCCAAGGACGCCGTCAACGAGGCCTCGCAGGGACTCGAGGCGGCAAAGCAGGCCGCCAACGACGTCAAGGTCGACCTCGGACGCCTCGAGGTCCAGGTCGAAAATGCGATTGACGCCATCACTGCGACGGGCGCCGTACTCGACGAGGCGCTCAAGCTCCCCGAGCCCGACGACCGCGAGGCCGCCGAGGGGACCGTCGCCTCGCTCAAGCTCGAGCTCGAGCAGATCGGTCCCGTCAACGAGGTCGCGATGGACGAGTACCTCAAGCTTCGCGACCGCGCCGACTACATCAGCGAGCAGGTCGAGGACCTCGAGAGCGCCCGTGCGTCGCTCAAGAAGATCACGGCCGCCATTGAACGCAAGATGCGCACCCGCTTCCTCACGGTCTACGACCGGGTCAACATGAACTTCTCCGAGATCTTCTCGGTGCTCTTCCCCGGTGGCCACGCCCACCTCGAGATGACCGACCCGGACGATCCGGCCGAGACCGGAATCGAGATCGTGGCTCAGCCGAGGGGCAAGCGGATCACGAAGATGATGCTCATGAGCGGCGGCGAGAAGTCGCTGACCGCGCTTGCGCTGCTATTCGCGGTCTACCGCGCCCGCACGGTGCCCTTCTACGTGTTCGACGAGGTCGAGGCCGCACTCGACGACGCCAACCTCTCCAAGCTCCTCGACGCGATCGAGCAGCTCAAGGAGGACACCCAGCTCATCGTCATATCCCACCAGAGACGCACCATGGAGCAGGCCGACGTGCTGTATGGTGTATCCATGCAGGCGGACGGCGTGAGCCATGTCGTCTCGCAGCGACTCGACAAGGCATCCGGAAAGGTGGTCGACGCCTGATGGGCTTCATGGACAGCCTCAAGAAGGGCCTCTCGCGCTCCCGTGAGGCGATCAGCGAGATCTTCTACATGGGCGGCGAGGTCGACGAGGACTTCTGGGAGGACCTCGAGGACACGCTCGTGATGGGCGACATGGGCGGCGAGGTCGCGTCACGCGTGACCGATGACCTGCGCGAGCAGGCCGCGCGCGAGAACATCACGCGTGCCCCCCAGCTCCGCGAGGCGCTCGCCAAGCGGCTCGCCGCCGAGTTCGTGCCCGCCAAGGGCGACCCGTTCACCGACCTTCCCAGCTGCGTGCTCTTCGTGGGCATCAACGGCGCGGGCAAGACCACCACGGTGGGCAAGCTCGCCGGGAAGGCGCACGGCGACGGCGTCCCCTGCCTCATCGGCGGGGCCGACACGTTCCGCGCCGCGGCCATCGAGCAGCTCCAGGTCTGGGGAAAGCGCGCGAGCGTCGACGTCGTGACGCGCGAGCGCGGCGCGGACCCCGCGAGCGTCTGCTACGACGTCATAGACGAGGCCGAGAGGCGCGGGGCACGGCTCGTGCTCATCGACACCGCCGGTCGCCTCCACACCTCTGCCGACCTTATGCGCGAGCTCGCCAAGGTGGTCAACGTCACGCGCAAGCGCTGCGCCTCCATGCCCGTCTCGGTCGTCCTCGTCATCGACGCCACCACGGGCCAGAACGGCCTCAACCAGGCCAAGGAGTTCAACCAGGCGCTCGACCTCGACGGCCTCATCGTGACCAAGCTCGACGGCACGGCGAAGGGCGGCATCGCGTTGGCCATCTCACACCAGCTCGGCCTGCCGATCTTCCGCATCGGCGTGGGCGAGACGATCGACGACCTGCAGTCCTTTGACGCGCTCGAATTCTGCCGCGCGCTCGTTGGCGAAGGGATGTAAGCAATGTTCAACAGCCTCACCGACCGACTCCAGAACACCTTCGCCGAGCTCCGCGGCAAGGGTCGTCTCACCGAGGACGACATCAACCGCGCGATGCGCGAGATTCGCATGGCGCTCCTCGAGGCCGACGTCAACTATCGCGTGGTCAAGGAGTTCGTGGCGCGCTGCAAGGAGAAGTGCCTGACGTCCGAGGTCATGGACTCGCTGACGCCCGCCCAGAACGTCGTGAAGATCGTCCTCGACGAGCTCACCGACCTTCTCGGCTCCACCGACTCCAAGCTCGTCCTCGCGCAGAACCGCACACCCAACGTGATCATGCTCGTCGGCCTCCAGGGCTCCGGCAAGACCACCGCGGCGTCGAAGCTCGCCTACCTGCTCAAGGGCCAGGGGCGCAAGCCGCTTCTCGCCGCCTGCGATACCCACCGTCCCGCCGCCGCCGATCAGCTCGAGGCGCTCGGCAAGGAGATCGGTGTGCCCGTGTACCGCGGGGACGGCCGTGACGCCGTGCAGGTTGCCACGGAGTCGATCAGGTACGCGGTCGACCACCTCAACGACATCGTCATCGTCGATACCGCCGGCCGACTCCAGATCGACGAGGAGATGATGGAGGAGGCCGTTGCTATCAAGCGCGCGGTCAAACCCGACCAGATCCTCATGGTAGTCGACGCCATGACCGGTCAGGACATCGTCAACGTGGTGTCCGAATTCGCCAACCGCGTGGACTTCGACGGCGTCATCATGTCCAAGCTCGACGGCGACGCTCGTGGCGGCGGCGCGCTCTCGGTCCGCGAGGTCACGGGCAAGCCGATCAAATTCGCGTCGATGGGCGAGAAGCCCGACTCGCTCGAGGTCTTCCACCCCGACCGCATGGCCAAGCGCATCCTCGGCATGGGCGACGTGGTCGGCATCATCGAGCAGGCTCAGAAGGTCGCCGACGAGAAGTCCCTCGAGGATGCCGAGCGCATGCTCCGCGCGGGCTTCACGATGGACGACTACCTCTCCCAGCTGCAGCAGATTCGCAAGATGGGCGGCATCCAGAAGCTTGCCGGCATGCTCGGGGCACGCGAGGAGAGCGTCGACGAGAAGCAGCTTGTGATCATCGAGGCGATCATCCACTCGATGAGCCGCGAGGAGCGTCTCAAGCCCAAGATCATCAACGGCATGCGTCGTCGGCGCATCGCGGCGGGGTCCGGCCACTCCATCCAGGAGGTCAATATGGTCCTGCAGCAGTGGGGCCAGATGAACAAGATGATGGGGAAGGTCCGCCAGCTGCAGCAGAGCGGGAGCAGCAAGAAGGCCATGCGCGGCATGTCGGGCATGATGCGGAACATGGGCATCGACCCGAGCATGCTCGGTGGCATGGGCGGCGGCAAGAAGCGCAGGTAGTATGTGAGGTTCGCGTACTGCGACGGTCGTCAGGCCGACGTTCTGCGGGTCATGGGGCGAGATTGAAATTTTGATAATGCACGTTTTGTGCCGAGAAGATAGCGCCAACAGGGCTTGTGTCGCTGACGCCAGGCAAAATGTGCTTTATCAAAAGTGGGCACGCGAGCCGGAATACCAATCAAGCGTTTCGATGCACGGCGAGAGGTTGCGAGAGGGTCGTCTGGCTGAAAGTTGCATCACGAAGGGACGGATAACGGCGATACGGCCGCTTTCGGGGTCGTTCGTGATGCAACTTTCAGGTTCGCGGCCCTGGATTGACATCAGTCATTTTGCGATTTACGCACGAAGGGGCATATTTTGGCGTTTCGCCAGTATTTGGGCCCTTCGTGCGTAAATGCCCCGCCCCGTGCTTTGCCATTTGCGGGTGCGTAGGGTGTCCCTTTGGCTGCCAAAGGGCGTTGGCACCTTTGGCAGGTGGCAAAAAGCGCGGGCCCCGGCTTTCGTCGGGACCCGCTTTTCGTCTCACGAGGTGCGTATGCGCCTCTACGCGTGGATGACGACGACGTCTCCGAGGTTGATGAGCCCGTAGAGCGCCTGCGCGTTGTCATAGCTCAGGTTGATGCAGCCGTGGCTGCCGTTGTAGGTGTAGATGTCACCACCGAAGCTCGAGCGCCACGGTGCGTTGTGGAAGCCGCAGCCCGAAGGCGTGACACCCATCCAGAAGTCGACCTGGCTCGTCCATTCCGGCTGGCCCGTGTCCGCCTGGACGGGCCCGGTCAGAGTCGCGGGGGAGGACTTGCTGAGGATGTACCAGACTCCCTGGGGAGTATCTCGCTCGCCGTTGGCGAGACCGGTCACGACGTCGGCCTCCCAGATGAGGCTGCCGTCCGTGTCATAGAACCAGGCGTGCTGCTGTGAGATGCTCACCTCGACGTAGCGCGTGCCCCAGTCTTGGGCGCCGGCACTTGCCGGCACGACGGCTGCGGACGAGCTCGTGGTGAGCTCGATCGAGGTAGGGGTCCCGCCCGCGAGCGCCGTCTCGATCTGCGTGGCGTCTTCGCTCCCGTTGATGGACCAGCCGTAGGTGCCGTTGGCGGCCACCGTGACGGTCTCGCCGCGCGGGTTGGTGAAGGTGCGCGCGGTTCCCACGGTGTCGGTGGCTGCGGAGAGCGTGCCATGGCAGAACGTGGCGATGGCGTCGTTGTCGAGGGTGACGGAGTAGTCGTCGTTGATGACGACCCACTGGGCGATCTGGTCGGCGTCGACGGTGTAGACGGTCTGGCCGCCGAGCGTGAGCGTGAGCGTCGAGGAGACGAACGCGTTGGCAGCGTTGAGCGCGTTATGGGAGTCGGTGGAGTCGAGCAGGCACTCTTCGCCGATTTCGATGTCCGTAGTGCCGTCCTTGATGTCAGAGGCCACGGCGGTCGTCGCGGCATCGGCGTCGATCTCGCTGGCAGCGTTCTTCTCTGTGAGGACGAACTTCTTCTGCGTGGAGTCGTAGGTGATCTCCTGAGAGGGGCTCAGCTTCTCGGTCGAGGAGCCGGCAGCTTCCTTGATGGCCTGGTTGACGAGCTCGGTGAGCTTGTCCTCGTCGAGGGCGGTGCCCGCCGTCGAGGTCAGATTGTGGGAGCTGGCGATGAGAACCGGCCACTCCCATGCGTTGAGCTGAGAGTGCGCCGTGTTCGCGAAGGACGTGCCGTCATAGGCGAGACCGACGTCGGAGGCGCTCACCGTGAAGGAGATGCCGTCTCCCGAGACGGTGCCCGAGTAGCCGTCGAGTGACTTCGATGCCGCGCTCGCCACGTCGCCGACGCTCATGAGCGAGACGTTCTCGCCGTTGACCGTCGTGTTGGGCAGGAAGCGCGAGCTGAACACCGCGACGCCGATGAGATAGATGCCGGCGAGGGCGGCCACGACGATGAGGGGGATAAGCCAGAGCTTACGTCCCTTATCGGGCTCGGTCCCTGTCGATGGCGTTGGGGGTGTGAATGTCGGTGTGGATGTCGGAGTCTTGGCTGCGTGCTTCGGTGCCGCGTGCTTTGGGGTATGCGATTCTGTTTGAACCATGCGATTAAACCCTGTTCCTGTCATTCCCGATCCTCGTCCGCGAAGGGGATGTATCACACCTCCGCAGCCTCCCTGATGGATTATGGTAACTCACGAAGAGGCCAAACTTGATAAGGAACCAGATACGTAACCATTTAGACAGGGCATTCCATGACAACGCTACGGATCGAATCGCTTGATGACCCGCGTCTCGACGCCTATGCGCGTCTGACCGACCACCAGCTCAGGAACCAGCTCGAGCCCGAGAGGGGCATCGTCATCGTGGAATCGCGGACCGCCGTCGAGGTGGCCCTCGACGCGGGGCTCGAACCGCTTTCGCTGCTCGTGGACGAGACGAGGCGAGAGAACAATCTCGACCTCGTGAGGCGCATGGGAGACGAGACGCCCGTCCTCGTGCTCGCCCATGACGAGATGGCCAGGCTGACAGGATACAACGTGACGCGGGGCCTGCTCTGCGCCATGCGCCGCCCCCAGCCCCGGGNNCGGACGTACTCGAGGGCGCCCGCAACGTGGCCGTGCTCGAGGGTCTCGTCGACGTCACCAACGTCGGCGCGGTGTTCCGCTCCGCCGCGGCACTCGGCGCCGATGCCGTGATTCTGTCGCCGAGGTGCGCGGACCCCCTCTGCCGCAGGGCGGTGAGGGTCTCGATGGGAACGGTCTTCCAGGTGCCGTGGACACGGGCGAAGGAGAGGGACTGGCCGCGCGGCATGGTCGACGACCTGCATGGACGTGGCTTCTCGTGCCTCGCGCTCGCGCTCGACGACGAGGCCGTGGCAATCGACTCGCCGCAGATCGCGGGGCGGGGGAGACGAGCGCTGTTCTTTGGCTCCGAGGGATACGGACTCTCCGCCGAGACGCTCGCCGCCTGCGACCGCAAGGTCATCATCCCCATGTCGAACGGGGTGGACTCCCTGAACGTGGCGGCGAGCAGCGCGGTCGCCTTCTGGGAGCTCTTCTCGCGCAGGGGATGAGAGGACTTTCGAGGCTTTGATGAGCGACCCAATATGCCGACGTAGAGGGTAAGAGTATGGACAGCCACCTCTCACGCAGTGGCTGGCCATACTAGTCCGTGCGGAAATGCGGGCGTCTAGAAACTCACGCTTGCCGTGGGCGCGGTGAGCGGTTCGACGCAGTACTTCTTGGTGCGCTCATCGTCGATGACTCCAGACCAGTTGAGCCCAAAGCCAAAGTCATAGATGTTCTTTGCGGAATCGATGTAGCAGTCCATGTCACGAGGAACGTCTTCGTACTGCGCCTCGACGGCATCCATGTCCTCGGGCATCTGGAGGGGCAGGAGGCCGGTGGGTTCATACTGTCCTGCCGCCGCGGCGAGAACGTACTTGTCGTCCAGGTCTGCAAAGGTGGCGAACATGGCATCGCAAGTGGGCTCAACCTCTGCAAAGACCATGGGGTTGTTCAGCGAGAACGAGGCGACCAGGGGCACCCCCTCTGGGAGGCTCGCCTTGAGGGCGAGCAGCCCGTCGAGTTCCGACTCATTGCTCGCGGTCGCGCTCTGCCCAAAGTAGCTGCGGTTCTCGATGGTCCCATCAGCCAGCGTATTTCCGGCAAGGGAAGTCTTGCGTACGTTTGCGCCGTCGGCGGTGTACGTGCGGTACTGCAGCGAGATGGGAAGATAGGTCTTCGTCTTCTCGTCATACCCCTGACCTGACGAAGGAGAAGCAAGTTTGGTAAAGGCGAAGTCGCATGCGGAGAGCTGCTCGGCAGTCGCCTTCGTGCAGTCAGCCTCGGTATAGGATGCCGTGCCAGTCTCCGAATCTGGGTCGCCCGTGGGGTCTCCAAGCGTGTCGGTTACTACCTCGAAATATTCGCCCGCAAGATCGAGGTCGACGACGGCATCCCAGCTTGCGGGGGTGTGCATGCTCTTCCCGCCCCATCCCATCGAGTCGGCTGCCGCCTTGAAGGCACGGGGGATGTAGACGGTCGGCTTTGCAGAGCGCTTCTTGACAACCGATCCCGAGTTCTTGAGCATGACGACGGATTTCTGGGAGATCTCCTCGCCAATGGCCGCAACGTCAGAGTCGGAGACCGCCGCATCCGTTGCAGCCTGCTCGAGGTAGGGGTTCTCAAAAAGTCCGAGGCGATTCATCGCCACGAAGACTCTCCGGGCCGAGTCGTGAAAACGTGCGTCGGCCTTGTCCTTGCCGATGTCGTCAACCATGATGTCATGAGCCTGCTGGGCAATGGCAACCTCGAACTCGCCTCCGAACTGGTCGAGCCCGCCAGCCTCGAGTGCCTTCGCCTCTCGCTCCGCAGGAGTAAGACTCTCGACTCCCCAAGCGTGGTTGGAGCCACCCTCTCTGAGTTGGCCAGGCGTGTCGAAGTTCGAGGTAATGTCCCAGTCGGAGCTCACGAGGTTGTCGCCGATGAGATCCCTGAGGATTCCCATCTTGTACTCGTCAAACCCCACGCCGACGTTCTCTCCGTACTCCTTATCCTCTGAGTAGAAGATGTTGTAGTCTGGCATCGTCGATCCCGAGCACTTGGTCTTGCCGGGGAGACTGTAGATGCCGTCAGCCCAGGGAATGAAATGTGCCCGGAAGTTGTCACCGGGATATACGTTGTATTTTCCGGTATCAGAGTGGTCATAACGTCCGCCCTCGGCCGCACCGCCGCCGGGATAGTGCTTGGTCTGGCAGATGATTGATTCGGAGCCCCAGCCCTCATCCTCTCCGCTTTCGTCGTAGGTGGATTGCAGACCGTCGACGTAGTTTTGCGCCAGGTCCCTGTCGAGGGCAGGATCCTCGGTGAAGCCACCAGAAAGGCGAACCCAGCGCGGGTCTGTCGTGATGCCAATCTGCGGACCGTAATAAACGTGCAGGCCGAGGGCTCGCCAGACCTTTGCCATTGACTCTCCGGCCTTGTGAGCGAGCTCGGTATCGAAGGTGGCGGCTACTGACATGTTGCCCGGGATTCCGTACTTGAAGAAGGGGTCGAATGCCGCCATGTGGGGGATGCCATAGCCTCCGAGCTTCTCGCACTGCTCTTGGACGGCGTTGTTCCACTTGACCGCCTCGGTAGTGTCCTCGGGACCGTATCCAGAGTTGTTGCACGTCGTGCGGGCGCCCTCGGTAAGAATCGAGATGGTCTGATCGCCGAGCGGCATGCCGCTCTCGAAGAAGCTCGTGTAGAACATGAGAGGATAGATGTCCTCCAGCTCCATGGAGTCTGAGAGCGCCTTTGCACGGTCCTCGTCGGACTGACGCCAGTCCTCGTAGAGATCGAGCTTGCCATTACCATTGAGATCCTTGAACGCGTAGCCATCGACCTGGATGATGCTGACGTTGGTGTCAGGCATGAAGGCGAGGCTTGGCCCCCCATCCTCGTTCGTGACCTTCGTGAATCCCTCTCCGCTGCGGGACTCGCCGATCGTCTCCTGGCTCCACTTTGCCGTGACGCTGCTGCCGTCTGGAGCGATGGGATACGACGAGGCGTCAGGCACTTTGAAGCCGCCCTCCGTGCCGGAGCCCGAGCTGCCACTTGTTCCGGCGGAGCATCCTGCAAGCGCCGCCATGGCGCCCGCTGCGGCCACTCCCTCAAAGAAGTTTCTTCTGGTGAGATTCATGGGTCCCCTTTTCCCCTCTGTCGTCTGCGACCTACTTGGTCGGCTGGTCTTGACTTGCAGGGTATATGCAGCTGGTTCAGTCCACCTGCGCTTGTCGCAAGACGCGCGCAGGCCGTCGCAAGAGGTCGCGAGATTGAGAAATGCGCTGATAGATGGCAGGTATACTTGATGGAGGGCGGGCGTGGGCCTGTTCAGTTGGGGGGAGCCATGTACCGAGTGCTACTAGTGGAGGACGAGGAGCACGCCGCAACGGTGCTCTCGGACTGCGTCATGCGCTATGCCGAGTCTCGTGGAGAAGACCTTCGCGTCTCATGGATTCGCTCTGCCTTGGAGTTTTCCGCCGAGAGCCATCCGGCTGACATCATCTTCATGGATATCGACCTTCCGGGTATCAATGGCATGGAAGCAGCTGAGCTGTTGCGCACCTATGACGAGGAGACGCCGCTCGTCTTCGTGACGAACCTTGCTCAGTATGCGGTAAAGGGCTATGAGGTCGACGCGCTTGACTTCATCGTCAAGCCCGTTCGCTACAACGACCTTGTCATGACGCTGGATCGTGTGCTCAGAAGGCTTCGCCGAACGCGAGGACGGACCACGGCCGTCCAGACGCACGATGGCGTGCGCGTGGTCTCTCTCTCCGACATCGTCTACGTCGAGGCGCTCAATCACAACCTCGCCTTCCACCTCGTCGACGGCTCCGAACTCGTATCGCGCGCAACGCTCTCTGGTCTTGAGGAGGGGCTCGAGAGCTCATCGTTCCTACGTGTTTCCAAGAGCTGCATTGTCAATCTAGAGCACATTCGTCTGATAAGTGGGGACGAGCTCAAACTCACGGGCGGAGATTCCGTCTGGGTGAGTCGTTCCAGGCGCAAGGTGGTCCTTTCTACCGTCGCTGACTTTCTCGGGGGAAGCATCTGATGGACGACAAGGTCCAGGCGTTCTATACGATCATCAAGCTCACCGTCGCGATCGTGCTGTTCTCGCATACGCTTCCCCATCGAGAACGGTTGGGGCTTCGGATATCCTTCGTGGCAGTCGGTGCAGCTCTGGTTTCTTTTGCAGGGTTCTCATCGGGCTTCACGATGTATCCACCGCTTACTGACTTCTCGAGCTACCTGATTGGCATCCTCTCCTTTCTCGTCGTCTTGTCGCTCATGCTCGTCGGTCAGCTCACTATCTACAGAAACTCATTACTTTGCTCGCTCTTCTGCTGTTCCATGGCGTACTCGCTGGAGAACTTTTCTTCGGAGGTCGAGAGATGCGTTGCGATGATCTTTCAATTTCCTTCCTATCCACCGCCCATCGTGCTGGGTTCTCTTCGCTATTGGTTAGTTTCCTCAGTGATATTTCTGGTTGGATATTCAGTTCTCATTCGCCGCATCGAGAAGAGCGGCTTGCGACAAATCGATGACCCTGCCATGGTCCTTGCGCTCGTGCTCGCCATCATGGTCAACATGGTTTTCGACCTCATCGTGAAGGAGCTGGGCGTTTCGGACATAGCCGTTCATTATGTCGTCCTGCTCAACGTGGTCTATCTCAGCCTCTGCGTCTTCATCATGTACGCCGAGTTCGAAATCGTCTATAACCGTCGACTCGAGATTGGCATTGCCGCCGAGAAGGAGCTTCGCGAGGCGCAGACGCGTCAGTACGATCTCACGCTCTCGAACATCGAGGCGATAAATGCAAAGTGTCATGCGATTCGTCATCGTATCTACCAGCTGGAAGAGGGAAGCGAGATTGTCAGCTCGGACGAGCTCGCAGAGCTTGCGCAAGAGATCAGCATCTATGACACCAAGATCAAGACGGGGAATGATGCACTTGACGTCGTGATCGCCGAGAGGGGCCTCGTCTGTGAACAGTGGGGAATCGTGCTCGCCTGCATCGCTGATGGCTCTGCGCTCGATTTCGTGGATTCGCCCGACCTACAGCCGTTGGTGGGAGGAATACTCGGAGCTGCGACGGCCGTCGTCCGTGGCATCGAGAGCCGTGATGCCCGTCGAATATCGCTGCATGTGGGCGCCAACATGGGCATGACCTCGGTTCACGTTGAATGTCCATGTGCACACCAGTTTGATCTCGGGGATGACCCCGTTGGGTCTGAGAGTTCTCGTGATCTGCGTGCCGCGATCGACAGGTATGAGGGGATACTCTCCTCAAAGGTGGTGGATGGTACGTATCACCTCAACGTCCTTCTTCCCAGACCGCACGGACGAGGGCTGAAGCTGGATTAGGAGAATCCGTCTTTCTGTCCAGTCATCGAATCCCGACAAAATAAGGAGCGGGGCCCTCGTCTTAGGGCCCCGCTCCAGGTGAACGTGGTGCGATGAAGGTTTTGGCGGACTACTCGCCCGTGGTGGGGAGCTTGGGCGCGAACCCGTCGTCGCGGGTGAGGATCCTCATGAACTCCTCGCCGGTGATGGTCTCCTTCTTCTGCAGGTAGTGTGCGATCTCGTGCAGCTTGAAGCGGTTGTCCTGGAGCGTCTTGAGGGCGGTCTGGTGGCCCTCCTCGACGAGGCGCTGGACCTCTGCGTCGATTTCCTCGGCCGTGCCCTCCGAGCAGGTGAGCTCGGTGCCGCCGCCGAGGTAGCGGTTGCGCTGCTGGCCGAGGGCGACCATGCCGAACTTGTCGGACATGCCGTACTGCGTGATCATGGCGCGGGCGATGCCCGTGGCCTTCTCGATGTCGTTGGCGGCACCGGTGGTCATCTCGCCGAAGATGAGCTCTTCGGCCGCACGGCCACCGCAGAGCACCGCGATCTTGTTCTTGGCCTCCTGGCGCGTGGTGAGGAAGTGCTCGTCCTCCTCGACCTGCATCGTGAAGCCGAGCGCCCCGGACGTGCGCGGGACGATCGTGATCTTGGAGACGGGCGCGGAGCCCTTCTGGGCTGCGGCGACGATGGCGTGGCCGGTCTCGTGGTAGGAGACGACGTCCTTCTCGTGCTCGGACAGGACCGTGGACTTCTTCTTCTCGCCGGCGATGACCACGTCGACGGACTCGACGAGGTCCTCCTGATTCACGCGGCTCCTGCCAAAGCGGACGGCGCGGAGGGCGGCCTCGTTGATGATGTTGGCGAGGTCGGCACCAGAGGCGCCGGGCGTGGAGCGGGCGATGACGGTGAGGTCGTTGTCAGGCTCCATCTTGACGTCGTCGGCATGGATCTTGAGGATGGCCTCGCGGCCGGCGAGGTCGGGAAGCTCGACGGGGATGCGGCGGTCAAAGCGGCCGGGGCGCAGGAGCGCCTGGTCGAGGGTCTCGGGACGGTTGGTCGCCGCGAGGACCACGATGCCCTTGTGGTTGTCGAAGCCGTCCATCTCGGAGAGGAGCTGGTTGAGGGTTTGCTCGCGCTCGTCGTTGGAGTTGATCGAGGAGTCGCGCTTCTTGCCCACGGCGTCGATCTCGTCGATGAA
>DCZG01000129.1 GCA_002331575.1 Atopobium sp. UBA2090
GTCATCGTCGCCAAGACCACCGACGAGGCGCTCGCCGGCGTGCATGCCTGCTTCAACGACTTCGGCGACGCCGGCACGACCGTGGTCGTCGAGGAGACCCTCGCCGGCCCCGAGTGCTCGATGCTCGCCCTCACCGATGGCACGACCCTCGTTCCCCTGGCCACCTCGCAGGACCACAAGCGTGCCCTCGATGGCGACAAGGGTCCCAACACGGGCGGCATGGGCGTCTACAGCCCCGTGCCCTTCCTCACCCAGGACGAGTACGACACCATGGTCGACATCGAGAAGCGCGTCGTCTCGCAGCTCGCGGCCGACGGCATCGTGTACAAGGGCTGCCTCTACGGCGGCTTCATGCTCACCGAGGACGGTCCGAAGGTCCTCGAGTTCAACGCCCGCTTCGGCGACCCCGAGACCCAGGTCGTGCTCCCGCGCATGGAGGGCGACCTTCTCGACGCCTTCCTCAAGATCGACGCTGGTGAGCTCGACCAGGCGGAGCTCGCCTGGAAGGACGACCGCGCCGTGTCCGTGGTCCTCACGAGTGCCGGCTATCCCGGACACTACGAGAAGGGCATGGTCATCACGGGCATCGAGAAGGCCGAGGAGCTCGAGGGCGTGACCGTGTACCACGCGGGGACCGCCATCGACGCCGCCGGCAACATCGTCACGAACGGTGGCCGCGTGCTTGACGTCACCGCCGTCGCCCCCACGTTCGAGGCTGCCCGCGCACAGGCCTACGCCGCCTGTGCGCTCATCGACTTCGAGGGCAAGACCTGCCGCACCGACATTGGTCTCAAGGCGACCAAGACCCGCGCGGACATGTAGGTACGAGAGGAAGCGACCACCTTTGACCGACAAGAACCAGACGAACCCGGGCGAGCCTGACGCCATCGAACCCGTGACCATGCGTGACGAGTTCGAGTCCGCCGTCGACGGCCTCCGCGAGTCCGCCGAGGCCTTCACCTATGACGGCGACCGCAGCGCTCACGACCACGAGTCCGGGGCGCCAATCGAGCGCGGGCTAGTGCTCGGGGACGAGGACCCCCGCGACGCGTCGCTCGCCGAGACGCCCCGTTCGGAGGACGTCGTCTGGACCGGCCGCATCTTCAACGTCGATCGCCTCAGGGTGACCCTGCCCGACGGGCGCAATGCCATCCGCGACGTGGTGCGTCATCCTGGCGCCGTGGCAGTCGTCGCGCTGACGGAGGACGGCCGCATCTGCCTGGTGCGCCAGTTCCGCACGGCGCTTGACCGCGTGACGGTCGAGATTCCCGCCGGAAAGCTCGACCCCGGCGAGGATCCGCTCGAATGCGCCCACCGCGAGCTTCTCGAGGAGACGGGCATGGTCGCCGAGCGAATGGCGTTTCTCACCACCATCGCGACGTCAGACGGATTCTGCGACGAGCTCATACATATATATATGGCGACGGGGCTCGAGTTCTCCAAGTCGTGCCCCGACGTGGACGAGTTCATCAACGTGGACCTCGTCGAGCTCACCGACCTCGTGGATGCCGTCCTCGACGGTCGCATCGAGGATGCGAAGACCGTCGTGGGCGCGCTTATCTGCGACGCGGTGGCGCACCGACTCGCCCCCATCGAGGATGACGACGAGTAACCTGGAAAAGGGGACAGGTTGTGTTTCCAGGTATGTGCGAAACACGCCGGTGGAAGGGTGCCTTTAGCGACCGTTCCCAAATGCGTATACTGGATTGAGTTGACTGGGTTCGTTCTGACGTGGGGTCTATCGACGGGAAGAGACGCATGGCGAAGGAGAAGCGCGAGTTTGCCCGCAGGCAGACCAACGCACTGTCGGCCGAGAAGGCCGAGGAGCTGTTCTCTAAGCTCGACGAGACCGGCCATGTCAACGAAGAGTTGGCTCGCCAGCAGCGTCTCCGTCGCTCTGCGGGTGACAGCGCCGTCTCCATCGACCCGCTCGCCGACGAGGACCCGTCTGGATCCAACGTCGGAAAGGTCATGACGAGGACCGCCGTCGGCTTCGTCGTCTTCTTCCTCGTCGTTGTCATTCTCGCCCAGGTGTCCTGTGGCGTCGCTCGCCGTGCGAACACGGCGGACCTCTCCGCCAACGTCAACGTTCGCACCGTGGCATCGGCGCTTCAGGGCGGCGTGGAGTGGGGCAACGGCTTCACGCAGTTCCCCTCGGACTTCTCCGTCCAGGAGGCGGACGAGAACACCGGCCGCGTCGAGGTCACCGTCATCGACACGAACTCGATCGATGCGCTCGAGTGCTTCTCCGGCTCGCAGATCCAGGCCGCGGCCTTCTCGGTGAACGCCCTGCTCAACCCCAACATCAACACGGTGATCTACCACGTCAACGCGCACCTCGACTCGGACGGAAAGTTCGAGACGGCGCAGCTCTTCGGCTTCCTCAAGCCGACGGGGGACGTCACCACGATAATGACCTTCGTTTGGACGAAGACGCAGTCATCCTCGGGCGTGAGCTTCTCATGCACCATCACGGGCGTCTCTGACGAGCTCGAGGAGCAGCTCCGCAACTCGGTGACCACCTCGTTCACCCCGGTCAAGATTCTGGGCATCAGCGACTCGAGTTCGAGTGACAGTTCGAGCTCGAGCAGCTCGAGCGTCACGACCGACACGACCAGCAGCTCGACGAGTGAGTCATCGGCGCAGTAGCGTATCCGTAACATGACAGCGTTCTCCCACGAATACCTTTCTGTTTTCGTCGTTTCAGCTGCTACAAGATAGTGAAAATGCCGCTTCCTGAAAACATAACAGATAAATAATAAACTAACTTATGGTAAGTTGGCATTCCAGCTGTATATACTCCAAAAGCCTGGTATAGAATCTACTCATCGTTATGCGTGGGCCGAGAGGCTGGCTTGCGTATGCCGCGGGAACTGTGGCCCACGGCGCGATGAAGGTGGCGTGTACATGTCACGGGAACTGTGACCCGTGGCACAGCTGAATAGGGGTAGTGAAATGAAGCTTAGCCGAACAACAAGAAGGCGGAGTCTCTTCGTTGGTGCCTGTTCGTGGCGGAATGTGCCACGAAGGTGCTGGCGGTAGGAGGCCCTTCAGTCTTCTCTGCGGATGCCGCTGCGGCCCTTCTCCAATTCCCGTGATGCCTTTAGCGATGAGAACAGAACCTAAACCTCAGCTTGAGTGTCTTGGAAATCAATGAAGTCGGTCACGGTCTCGAGCGCAGTAGCCGCTGCCCTTGTCGCTGGCGGCGCTCCTTTCCACAAGAGAAGACAGGCGTCCACGGTCGATACGGCCGGAGAGTCCCGTCAGCTGACTAAGAGCAGATAGCAATAAGGATCCAACCAGAGTGATGGCCGCAGGTTTGGAAGTTCGAGCGTTAGGGGTAGTAAAGATGAAACGTAGCAGATTCTTCGAGAGGGTTCTGACCGGCCTTGTCGTTGTCATGGCTTTGATTGGAATACTAGGGACCGTCGGTGTGACCTAGGCGTATGCCGATGATGTGGCGACGGCGCCTCAATACACAAAGAAGTTGGATGCAAACGGCGACGGTACGTATACGCTGAGCCTCAGCGTGACGGGGAAGTCAAGCTCCTCCACGCAGTCGAGCAAGGCCGATGTCATTGTGGTGCTGGATACATCGGGCTCCATGGGCGATTCGGAGACAAGCACCACTCTCTCGTATGCCAAGGTCAGCTGGGGCCATGAGAATGACTCTTATGGACTGGTGAACGGTGCATATGTCCCGCTCACCCATACGGGTTGGGGTTGGAACGAATCATATAGTTATACGGATTCGAATGGCCAGCAGCAGACGTATACGCGGACCCGTTACTATCAGACCTACGCGGAAACCACTCGGCTTGCCATTGCGAAGCAGGCTGTTGACAAGCTTGCAAAGCAGCTCTTGGCCAACAACACCACAGCCAATCCTGACGCCGTGCAGCTCTCGCTCGTGACGTTCGCGAGCACCGCGCGTGCCGCTACCACTCCGACCACCGATTTGAATACGTTTACTGGCTATGTGGATGGTACGAGTGCAGACGGAGGTACGAACTGGGAAGATGCGCTTGCCACCGCGAATGGGGTTAAGACTCGTGACGGTGCCTCGGTCTACGTGATATTCGTCTCTGACGGTGACCCCACGTTCAGGCTGTCCTATGGCAGTGGTGACGGGCATGACGGGTACGAGGGTCAGACCATCAACGGGAAGACAGTCTATGGCACCGGTAATTCGGATGACAAAAACAACAACTACAATGCCGCGCTGACTCAGGCGGAGGCCATCGTGACCGCAAAGAAGACCCTGTACTCCATCGGAGTCTTCGGCAACGCTGACAAGATGCAGAACCTTGCCACGGACAGCGGCGCAGGCGCGAGCAACTATTATAAGGCCGATGATGAGACGGGTATCAATGCTGCCTTTGCGAGCATCATTGCCAAGATCACCAATGCGGCGACCTACGAGAACGTTGTCATCACGGATGGCGTCACCTCAATGACGTCTACGGACGCCGACCTTCTCAATGTAGACTCCACGAGCTTCACCTATACACGCTCTGATGGTGAGACCTATACCGGTCCCAAAGCTACCTATGATGGCAAGAAGGTAACTTGGAACATGGGCAGCACCCCACTGGCCGATGGCGTTACTTACACCGTGAGCTTCAGGGTCTGGCCAAGCCAAGCCGCCTACGATCTTGTTGCCGCACTCATGAACGGAACAGAGACATACAATCAGCTTTCCGAAACGGATAAAGCCCAAATCGTCAAGAACGACGACGGAACGTATTCGCTGAAGACGAACACGGAAAATAGCCTGAGCTACGACCAGGTGCTCACCAAGACGACGAACCAGAAGCCTGCTGGAACGACAAACAGCGATGGTTCAATCTCTGGCACGGATGGCTATAAGTATACGTATGACTCGACGACGGGAATCTACACGGGGACGAAGACAGTGACGGGAACGCCGTTTGCCGCGCCAAACCCCGATGGCATTCCTCTGACGGTAGCCACTATGCCTGTCAGCAAGGCATGGTCTGATGGCAATGATGCTGGATCCGTCACGCTGACGCTCGTTACCGACGGCAATCAAACCGCTCACGATCCGTCCTTCACACTTACGTCTGCAAATCATTGGAAGTCCTCGGTCTACATCGCTCCGGGTCTCCAGGTAGGTACAGATGTTCTTGACAGCGGTCATGATTACACCCTCGTCGAGACGAACACTGATTCCAGCTACGAGTATTCAAGCGAGACCGCTCACCCGATGCTCGTCAATGGCACGCTAGACTACGGCGCTGGGAGTGACAACGTTCTTACGGGCACCAATACCCACAAGGGCAGCCTAAAGATCACCAAGACGGTCGTCGGTACCGGCTACAATGCCGACACCAAGTTCACGTTCGTCATCGGGCTCGGCTCCGAAAGCAGCCCAGTCTCCTCCGACGACAGCGGCAACGAGTCGCTCGAGTACCGCATCTACGACGCCGACAACAAAGTTGCATCTAGTGGCAAGATTGTGAACGGAACAGCCACCGTCTCCATCACTGCCTCGCAGTACATCCTCGTCGTGGACGTTCCCACGGACACCCCGTACAGCGTTTATGAGACCGACGTCCCCGACGGGTTCAGGCCTACCGGCTCCTCGAATGCCATAGGAAAGATTGCGGCCAATACTCAGACGGCCTCCTCCTTTACCAACACCTATGCTCCTGGGTTCCTCGATTACACGACGTCCTACACGGTGACGAAGACCTGGGATGACAGCGACAATGCTCAGGGGACGCGTCCGGACAGCCTTGCCGTGGCTCTCGAGTACTCCGTTGATGGCGGCGCGACCTGGAAGGCCTATGGCGACAAGGTAACGCTCACGCAAGCTGCGGATGGTACCTGGTCGTACACCTTTACGAATCTGCCGATGTTCAACACGGACGGTAGCCAGATTATGTACCGCGCCGCCGAGGACACGCCCGCCAACTATACCGGGACGACTACGGTAACCCCGACCTACTTCAAGCTGAGCACGGACTGGAACGCCATCACGCGCGTAACGCCGTGCAACGACACCGACTTCACCATCGAATCTGGTGGGGTTGGCGTGGTCATCGCCAAGCTTACGACGGGCAACAAATACTTCATCTGGACCTCGAAGCCCCTCACTTCTGACGAGAAGGCGGTCGTCAATACCATCGCGAACCATTTCTTCAGCAGCTTTGAAGCCGCGAACACTACTTATGGTTCCGGTAACCCTGCCACGTATGTCAACGGAAAGCAGGGGAGCGTCACCATCTCGGCGGACGCTAAGACTGGCGTGCATGTCGATTTCACGGGCGAGAGTGTCTGGGCGCAGTGGGCGTACGGCACCATAACGACGACTTCGGAATCCACGCCTGGTACCACCAGCTTTACGAACAAGCTGAATACGGGCAGCCTCTCCATCACCAAGACCGTAACCGCTGCTGACGGGGTGACCGCACCCGAGAACGCTGAGTTCGGCTTCACGGTGACGCTCGGGGACGCCAACGGAGCGGAGCTCAAGGGGACGTACGCGTACACCGTCACTGACAAGGACGGGAAAGACGTAACGCCCGAGACCGCCACCATCACCAGCGGCGGAACCATCACTCTGAAGGCCGGTTGGACTGCGACCATTAACGGTCTCGTTGCGGGCACTTCCTATGACGTCAGCGAGACGTCGATACCTAACGGCTTCACGAATACCAGCAAGACTGCGGATACGGGCGCAATCGCCAATGGTGTCACAGCCGAGGCGGCTTTCACCAACACCTATGAGCTCACCAGCGTCAACATTACGAAGTCGTGGGCTGACGACAGCAACCGAGATGGCATTCGAACGCCGGCCGAAGACTATGCAAGCATGGTCACGCTGTATGCGGATGGTCATGCGCTCGTCGATACGAAGCCCGTTGTGACTGACAACGGGGATAACACCTACACGGTCACCTTCAGTAGCCTGCCCAAGACAACGACAGCGGTTGATTCCAGCGGAGCAGTGGTCACCAAGGACATCGTCTATACCGTCGGAGAGACGAGCTTGCCCGACGGCTACGTGGCCTCCTACTCCCAGGACGGGCTCACCATCACCAACACGCACACCCCCGCGACTACGTCCGCCAAGGCCACCAAGTCCTGGGACGACTCTAACAACCAGGACGGCAAGCGCACCGAATCCGTCACGCTCCAGCTCCGGAAGAGCGTGGGCGGCGCGGCGGCCGTCGACGTGGAGGGCAAGACCCTCACGCTCGACGCCGGCAGCTCCTGGACCGGCACGATCGATAACCTGCCCGCCTACGAGGGCGGCAAGGCCGTGACCTACTCCTTCGTCGAGACGAGCGTGCCCGACGGCTACGCTGCCTCCTACGCGGGAGACGCCGTCAACGGCATCACCGTCACCAACACCCACACGCCCGCGACCACGTCCGCCAAGGCCACCAAGGTCTGGTCCGACAACGACGACCAGGACGGCATTCGTGCTAACGTGACGCTTCACCTCACCAAGACGGTCGATGGAGAGACGTCCGTCGTCAAGGATCAGGACAGGATCATCGCCAAGGACGCCACCGGTGACGCCCTCACGGTGACCTGGAACGACCTGCCCGTCTACGAGAGCGGCTCGAAGATCACGTACGGCGTGACCGAGGACGCTATCGAAGGGTACGAGACGGGCATCGTCAATACCGAAACCGACGACGGGCTCTCCTTCACCGTGACCAACACCCACACGCCCGCGATGACGTCCGCCAAGGCCACCAAGGTCTGGTCCGACAACTCCAACCAGGACGGCAAGCGCCCGACGTCCGTAACGCTCCAGCTCCAGAAGAGCGTGGACGGCGCCGCGGCCGTCGACATGGACGGCGAGACCCTCACGCTCAACGACGGCAACGAGTGGGTCGGCACGATCGAGAACCTGCCCGCCTACGAGGGCGGCAAGGCCGTGACCTACTCCTTCAGGGAGACCGACACGCCCGACGGCTACTCCGCCACCTACGCGGGAGACGCCGCCACCGGCATCACCGTCACCAACACCCACACCCCTGAGACCACGAGCGTCTCCGGCACCAAGGTCTGGGCTGACAACTCCAACCAGGACGGGAAGCGTCCGACCTCCGTGGTCATCACGCTCACCGGCACCGTCGGGGAGAGCACGGTCGTCTCCACGGCGAGCAAGACCGTGACCGGCAAGGGCGACACCTGGGCCTACTCGTTCACCGACCTCCCCAAGTACTCCGGAGGGCAGCTGATCACCTACACCGTCTCGGAGACGAGCGTGCCCGACGGCTACTCCGCCTCCTACGCGGGAGACGCCGCCACCGGCATCACCGTCACCAACTCGCACACGCCCGAGGTCGTCAGCGTCTCCGGCAGCAAAACCTGGGACGATGCCAACGACCAGGACGGCAAGCGTCCGGAGTCCATCACCGTGAACCTGCTCGCGAACGGAACGGTCATCAAGACCGCCGAGGCGACGGCGGAGAACAGATGGTCCTACAGCTTCACCGACCTGCCGAAGTACTCTGGCGGGCAGCAGATCACCTATACGATTACCGAGGGTGCAGTCGACGACTACACACCGTCGATCAGCGGCTATAACGTAACCAACTCGTATACCCCTGGCGTGACCTCGGTCTCGGTGACGAAGGCTTGGGAAGACGGCAGCGACCAGGACGGCATCCGTCCCGACTCCGTCACCGTCCAGCTCTACGCCGACGGCGTCGCCTACGGCGAGCCCGTCGAGCTCTCCGAGGGCAACAACTGGACTTTTTTCTGGACAAAACTGCCCATCAACAAGCCAAAGAGCTCCGACACCGATGAGACCGCGGCCGTCGTTTACACGGTCCGGGAGACGTCGACCCCCGACGGCTACGCGTCCGCCGTCAGCGGCGACGCCAAGGCGGGCTTCACCGTCACCAACACGCACACGCCGGCCACGGCGTCGGTCTCCGCGACCAAGACCTGGGACGACGCCGACGACCAGGACGGCATCCGCCCGGCGAGCATCACCTACCACCTCCTCGCGGACGGGGTCGAGATCGACTCCCAGACGGTCACGGCCGCCGGCGGCTGGTCCCAGACGTGGGACAACCTACCCGTGAACAAGGACCACGGCACCGCGATCGCTTACACGGTGACCGAGGACGCGGTCACTGGGTATACGACCTCAGTCAGCGGAGACGTCGCATCGGGCTTCAAGGTCACCAACACGCACACCCCTGAGGTTGTCAGCGTCTCCGGCACCAAGACCTGGGTCGACGGCGACGACCAGGACGGCATCCGCCCCGACTCCGTCACCGTGAACCTGCTCGCGAACGGCACGGTCGTCGGGACCGCCGAGGTCACTGCGGAGAACGGCTGGTCCTATAGCTTCACCGATCTGCCGAAGTACTCCGCCGGACAGATGGTCTCCTACTCCGTCGAGGAGGTGCCGGTCCCCGGCTACCAGGCGACCAAGAGCGGCTACGACCTCACCAACACGCACGTGCCCGCGACGGGCGACATCACCGTGACGAAGGTCTGGAGTGACTCGAACGACAAGGACGGCATCCGTCCCGCGAGCGTGACCGTGCGTCTCTACGCCGACGGCATCGACACCGGCAGGAGCGTCACGCTTTCCGCGGACGACTCCTGGACCGCGACCTTCTCGGGCCTCGCGACCTACGACGGCGGCTCTGGCGTCACCTACTCGGTGGTCGAGGACGCGGTGAGCGGCTACACGGCCGCCTACACGAGCGGGTCGACCGGGAGCATCACGGTGACCAACACGCATGTGCCCACCATCACGCCGAAGGTCCCGGACACCGGTGACGCCTCCGGCATCGGCGTACTCGCCGCCCTCCTCGCGGGCGCAGCGGCCGTAGCCGCCGGCGCCGTCGCCAGAAGGAGGGACCAGGAGTAGCTCCTCGTCCCGGCACGTAGAACGACTCGAGGCGGCCATCCCGAAAGGGGTGGCCGCCTTCTTCTCGCCAGCGGCCTGTCTCTGAGCTCCGTGGTCAAAAATTTCCCCTCGTGCCAGACTCGGCACGAGGGGGGGCGTCGGTTCGGTACTTCTCGCTTGATCGGTTACTTGAGCAGCGCGGCGATCTCGCCGAGGACGCTCTCGAAGCTCACGCCGCGTACCTCGAAGTTCGGCTGCTCGCGCGTCACGCGCATGGCGTCGATGACGAAGGTGCCGGCGAACTCAACGGCGTCGTAGAGGCTGCGCCCGCACATCACGGCGCCCAGCAGCGCCGAGGTGTAGAGGTCGCCGGTGCCGTGCAGCATGTACGGCAGCAGCTCCGAGGAGACCTCGGTCTTCTCGATACCCTCGCCGGCGATGTAGTTGCGGATGAGGCCGTCGCCGCGGACGATGCCCTTGAGCACGACGACCTTTGCGCCCGTGGCGACAAGCGCCTCGAGGTTCTCATCCACGCTTGCGTCGTCGATGTCCTGGCCTCGGTACTCGATGCCCGTGATGATGTGTGCCTCGGTGAGGTTGGGCGTGAGGATGTCGGCGCCGTTTGCGAGGGCCTTCATCTCGTCGCAGAGCTCCTGCGTGTACGTGGGATACATGGAGCCGCCGTCGCCCATGACGGGGTCGACGACGCGGAGCGCCTTGGGGTGTTCGCGATAGAGCCGCTGGATGCTGGCCACCTGCTCGGGCGCGCCGAGGAAGCCGGAGTAGATCGCGTCGAGCTCGATGCCCTCCTCGACCCAGGCGTCGAGATAGTCGGAGAGCATGTTGGTCGTGTCATGCATATAGAACTTGGGGAAGCGCGTGTGCGCCGAGAAGAGCGAGGTGGGCACCGGGCACACGTCGCAGCCGGCGGCAGACAGCACCGGGATGGCTACGCCGAGCGAGCACTTTCCGTAGCCGCAGAGGTCGTGCACGGCGGCGACGCGTGGGATGTACGCCCCTTCTCGCTTGTAGAGATAGATGTCCTTTGGGTCAGTCATGGTGGTTTCTCCTTACGTGGACTGATGGACCGACGTTGGCCGCAAGGATAGACCACTCATGTCACGTGCACAAACGCGAGAGGAAGTGGTTGCCGTTATGAAACAAAGTTAATGGAGGGTTCGATTTTCTCTGGAAATGGCGCACTGGTCAGAGGGTGAATGGACAGTATTTTGACCTATTGTTAAAAATCATAAGGAACTCTTCAGTTTTGCTGAAAGCCATGACGTGACATGGGTACCGTATCTGACGCAAGGGTTCGTCACGTGAGGTGGGCATGGACAATAAGAAGCTGCTTGATTGGCTCGACGAATGGCTTGACATCGTGTGCCTGGCTGTTGCCTCGCTGGCACTCCTGCTCGCTCTCTTGCCATCGAACGCCATGGGCGAAGCGGGTGCCACGACAGACGTCTCCAGCTCACAGAAGCCTGTCGAGAGGGTCGTCGAGTCGGATGATTCTACCAGCCAGGATGACTCCTCGTCCAGTGACGCCGCGGTGCTGGTCGCGGACGACCCGTCCAGCTCGGTGACCACCGACGCTTCGACTTCCACCGTCGAGCCCGCAAGGACCACTGCGACTCTCGTCGCGCCCACGCCGGACGAGACGGCTCAGCCCGCAGCCGCTCCAGCCGCAGCCGCTCCAGCCGAAGACGAGCCCGCCGAAGGCGAGCCCGCTGCCATCGCGAACCCCGTTGCCGTGATTGGCTCCACGCAGTACTCGAGTTTCGACGAGGCCCTCGCCGCCGCGCAGCCCGGCGATACGGTTTCTCTCCTCTCTGACGTGACGACCTCCGGCGGCACGATCTCAACCTCGCTCACCATCGACCTCGGCTCACATACGCTCTCCGGCGCCGGCCTGACGATCGCCGGCTCGTCGGTCGTCGTCCGCAACGGCTCCATGAGTCTCTCCTCTGCTGCCCCCGGAGCGTCCGCCACCATCGAGCTCACGTCAGGCGGGTCTCTCAGGCTCGAGGCAGCCGCAGTGACGCTCTCGGGTGCGAGCAGGGGGCTTGAGGCCGGATCGGGGACCGAGGTCAGCCTGTCCTTCTCGAGCATCACCGCCTCCGGGCTCTCGTCGACGGGCATCAGTGCCGACGGACTCTCCGCGAGCGCCTCCACGATCACCGCATGTGACAACGGTGGCTCGGGCATCGTTGCCTCGGGGTCCCTCGACGTTACGGACGGATCGACCGTCTCCGTCTCGGGTAACGCCTGCTCTGCCGGGCTTCTCGCCCCGTCTGCCGCCATCGTCGTGGGCGGGAACTCGACCGTCGATGGCTCGAGCTCGCTTTACGTGGCCGACAACGACGGCTCTGGCATCTACGTGCAGCAGGGAGCTTCGCTTGACCTCGAGTCGGGCGTGGTCCAGCGCAACTTCTCGCGACTCCTCGGCCGTGGCGGCGGAATAGCCAACTACGGCTCGCTCACCGTGGGCTCGGGCGTCACCGTCAACAACAACATAGCCTCCGCGAGCGGGGACGACATCTATTCCTCTGGCTCGGCCATGCTCGAGCTCGATGCCGACGCCTCGGGCACCCTCGATGCCTGCGGCGACGAGATCGACGGCTGGTACGACGATTCCGCCCCCTCGCGATGGGCGGCGCATGCAGAGGCGAGCAACCACATCGAGGCGGTCGTCTCAACGGAATTCTCGCTCGAGGTCTCGCTCAAGGCCGCTCACGGCGGCACCCTGGCCGTCTCGAAGACCGTGATCAACTCCTCGCTCTCGCTCGACACCACGGTCTTCTCCTTCACGATCAAGCTCGACGACAGCTCGTTTTCCGGCGACTGCCGCGCGGTGCTCGCGTCAATCAGCTCGACGCCCATCAAGACCGAGACCGTGACCTTCACCAACGGCGAGGCGACCGTCCAGCTCTCCGACGCACAGGCGCTCTTCGTCCACGGACTGCCGTGCACGGGCTATTCCGTCACGGAGCAGGACGCCTCCGGCTACCACCAGGTTCTGCCCGAGGACGACACGGGAACCCCCGTGGCAGCCACAGGCACCATCCATGGCATCGGTGTCGCGCATGCTGACTTCACGAACGAGCCCGACGGCGCTTCCGGCCCGTCGGTGAGCATCGTGAAGACCGTCAAGGGTGACACGCCCGCGAGCTATCCCACCTTCTCCGTGCGCGTCACGCCGGTCCTCTTCGCGCCGATGCCCGAGGGGACGGCCGACGGCAGCCCCCTCACCCTCAGCCTCGACGTCGCCGCGGGTGACGACGGCACCGTGTCGGGCACCACGACCTTCAGCCTCGCGACCGCGAGTTTCTCGCGTGCCGGGACCTACCGCTACGTGATTCGAGAGGTCGACGGCGGCGAATCCGGCTGGACCTACGATGACACCGCATTCACCGTGACGGTCACCGTGGAGAAGAGTGCCGAGTCTGGGGCCTTCGAGGTCACGGGCACGTCCATCGCTGCCGATGACGGAAGCGCCGTCGACCGGGTGACCTTCACCAACACCTACTCGGCGCCCCATACCTCGAGCGATGGCGTGACGCCCGTCGACAAGACCACGATGACGCCTGCATCCGCCGCGCGCGCGTCCGTGTCCACGCTCGGGACCATGGCGCGGACCGCAGGGAGCTATGCGGCNNCCGACTCCTTCCCAGGACCGGCGAGCAACGGGCTGCCTATGGCGCGGTCGCCGCCGTGGCCGCAGCGGTTCTTCTCGTCAGCCGATTCCTGAAGAGGCGTGGCGGCGAGTAGACCTCCGCCTGGTCGTTAACCGTAGGCCCAGCTGCCCTTCTCGCTTTTTACGTCGTGGCAACAGCCTGGAGGTAGGCGAGTCGCGGCCGTTACACGTATACTAGACGGGCATGCCCAAAGTCGTGTTTGGAGGACGAATGGCAGACTCGCCGCTAGTGGGAATAATCATGGGTTCCAAGTCGGATATGCCGGCCATGGAGGTCTGCACCGCGGAGCTGGACGCTCTCGGCGTTCCTTACGAGCTCATCGTCGCCTCCGCGCATCGCGCGCCCGACAAGGTCCATGCGTGGGCCTCGTCCGCAGCCGACCGCGGCATCAAGGTCATCGTTGCCGCTGCTGGCAAGGCCGCGCACCTCGGCGGCGTCGTCGCGGCGTTCACGCCGCTGCCGGTCGTGGGCGTTCCCATGAAGACGAGCGATCTCGGCGGGATGGACTCGCTGCTCTCCATGGTTCAGATGCCGTCCGGCGTTCCCGTGGCGTGCGTGGCCATCGGCGGGGCGAAGAATGCGGCCATCTATGCGACTCAGATTCTCGGGGCCACCATGCCCGAGTATCGCGACAAGATCGTCGCGATGAAGAAGGAGATGGCAGAGGACTAGCCCGCGACCCCCCATGGCGGGGCCGCGACGGAGGGACAGCATGGCAGAGAGCAGAGGCAAGCACTTCTCGACAGGGAACGGTTCCGACGACGTCCGTTCTGAGGGCATCCCCGATTCGTCTCTGGAGGACACGGGCTTGTATGACGGTGACTCGACGAGGGCGCCCAAGCCCTCCTCGGCTACGTCACTTGGCAGCACGAGCGGCTTCGTGCCCATCATCAGCGGAGAAGGCTCGAAGAAGGGTTCGAGGCGTCACGGCAAGAAAGACCAGAACTCAAGCGCCGGCCACTTCAGGGAGACCGACCCCTACGACCTCTCGGGCAAGCGCTCCCGCGACCCGCGCAAGAAGCGCGTGCGCATCGCGTCGACGATCCTCTTCGTGGTGGGCATCGTCCTCATCGCCGTCGCGGGCGGCATGTGGCTCTACTCGCAGAAGCAGTATGCCGACCAGGACGCCGAGAACGAGAAGCTCGCCGCGTACGCCACCGTCGACGACACGGGCAACACGGCGCCCACCGTCGACTGGGCATCGCTCAAGGCCATCAACGATGACGTCGTGGGCTGGGTCCAGATTCCGGGCACCGTGGTGAGCTTCCCCGTGTACCAGGCCTCCGATAATGACTACTACCTGCACACCAACGCGGAGGGCAACTATTCGCTCGGCGGCCAGGTGTTCATGGACAGCGAGAACACCGCGCCCGGAATGGTCGACCAGCAGACGATCATCTACGGACACCACCTGCGCAACGGCGCCATGTTCAAGCCCATCGCCGACATGGACAACCAGGAGATGTTCGACAGCGTGTCCACCGTCTGGTATGTCACCGAGACGGGCACCTACGAACTCGAGCCGCTCTTCCTGTACTACACCAACGAGAACGACACCAACGTGCGTCAGTTCAGCTTCGCCTCGACGGACGAGTTCCACACGTACCTCTCGGGCCTCCTGTCCTCTGCGGTGACGAGCAGGTCCGACGCGTCGCAGATCATCTCGAGTACGGATCATGTGCTCACGCTCTGCACCTGCAACTACATCAGCGGCTACGGCAGGACGATTCTCGTGTGCGTGCCCAAGTCGGAGGCCAACGTCGCCACGGCGGCGACCGGTGCCACGACGACCGACGCCTCCACGTCCGCCGTCTCTTCGGGAACGGCGGGCTAGATGGGCATTCAGCCGGAGGACGACAAGCTCCACGACGAGTGCGGCGTCTTCGGCGTCTGGGCGCCCAAGCGCGACGTCGCTCGCATGACCTACTTCGCGCTCCGTGCGCTGCAGCATCGCGGGCAGGAGTCCGCGGGCATCGCCGTGGGCGACGGTCACACCGTGCTCGTGCGCAAGGACCTCGGCCTCGTCGCGCAGGTCTTCACCGACTCCGACCTCACCGCCATGCCTGGCAAGGTGGCCATCGGGCACTGCCGCTACGGGACCGCCGGCGCCAAGGGCTGGGAGTCCGCCCAGCCGCACCTCTCTACGATCAACGACGTGATCATCGCCCTCGCGCACAACGGCACGCTCGTGAACTTCGACTCGCTGCGCCGCGAGCTCATCGAGATGGGCATTCCCTTCCGTTCCAACACCGACTCCGAGGTCGCCGCCAAGCTCATCGGCTACTTCACCCAACGCGGGCACCGTCTGCGCTCCGGCATCGCGCACACCATGCACATGCTCGAGGGTGGCTACGCCATGGTGCTCGCCCGTGAGAACGCCCTCTATGCCTTCCGCGACCCGCACGGCATCCGTCCGCTCGTGCTCGGGAAGCTCGATGAGGGCGAGTGGGTCGTGGCGAGCGAGACCTGCGCTTTCGACATCGTGGGCGCCACGTACGCCCGCGACGTCATGCCCGGCGAGATCATCCGCGTCTCCGACGATGGCATAGTCTCCGAGCAGGGCGCTCCCGCCGCGTCGCTCCACGACTGCATCTTCGAGCACGTGTACTTCTCGCGACCCGACAGCGTGAAGGGTGGCTCGTCGTTCTATCTCATGCGTCACCGTATGGGGCGCGAGCTCGCCCGCGAGACGCCCGTCGACGCCGACCTCGTGATCTCCGTGCCGGACTCCGGTACCCCTGCCGCCGAGGGCTACGCCGCCGAACTCGGCATTCCCTATGGGACGGGCCTCATCAAGAACCGCTATGTCGCACGCACCTTCATCCAGCCCACGCAGGAGCTCCGCAGTCTCGGCGTGCGCCTCAAGCTCAACGCCCTGCCCGACGCGGTGGCCGGCAAGCGGCTGGTCATGGTCGACGACTCCATCGTGCGCGGCACGACGTCCAAGCAGATCGTGCAGATGCTCAAGAACGCCGGAGCCACCGAGGTACACGTGCGCAGCGCGAGCCCCATGGTCAAGTGGCCCTGCTTCTATGGCATAGACACGGCAAACCAAGACCAGCTCATCGCCGCCAACATGACGCTCGAGGAGATTCGCGACTTCATCGGGGCCGACTCGCTCGGCTTCCTCTCGACCGAGGGGCTTCTCGCCTGCGTCCCCGAGGGCGGCTACTGCACCGCTTGCTTCACGGGGGAGTACCCCGTAGAGATACCGCGCGTGTTCTACGAGGAGAAGTTCCTTCCGGGCTACGAGCCCAACAACCTCGAACCCTCCTCGCCCGGCTCGCAGATGTCATTGGAAGAGTTGCTGGAGCAGGACTAGGCCCTCGGGGGTGCGCCCCTTCAGGACCCTTCCCAAGAAAGGAACCCACATGTCAGACCAGCCCAGGCACGTGACCTACGCCGACGCGGGAGTGGACGTCGACGAGGGCGCCCGCGCCGTCGATGCCATCAAGGCGGCAGTCGCCGCGACGAACCGCCCCGAGGTCATCGGTGGTCTCGGCGGCTTTGGCTCGTGCTTCTCGATGAAGTCCTTCAAGGACATGGAGGACCCCGTCCTCGTGTCCGGTACCGACGGCGTGGGCACCAAGCTTGCCATCGCGCAGCTGCTCGACCGCCACGACACCGTGGGCGAGGACCTCGTGGCCATGTGCGTCGACGATGTGGTGCCGATTGGCGCCGAGCCGCTGTTCTTCCTCGACTACGTCGCCATCGGAAAGCTCAGGGCCGACCATGTGGCGCAGATCGTGAAGGGCATCGCCGAGGGCTGCCGCAAGTCCGGCTGCGCGCTCGTCGGTGGCGAGATGGCCGAGCACCCCGGCGTCATGAACCCGGACGACTACGACCTCGCCGGCTTCGTGGTGGGCGTCGTCGATCGGCCCAAGATGATCGGCCCCGACAAGGTCAGGGTCGGAGACGTCATTCTCGGCCTGCCATCGAGCGGCATCCACTCCAACGGCTACTCGCTCGTCCGCAAGGTCGCCATCGAGGGCAAGACCGTCGAGGAGCTCGAACGTCCGCTCGACGAGCTCGGTGGCGAGAGCCTCGCCGACGCCGTCATGCGTCCCACCACCATCTACGCGGGCGGGCTCATCGCCGCGCTCAAGGCCGGTGCGCCCATTCACGCCATGGCGCACATCACCGGCGGCGGCATCACCGAGAACCTCAACCGCGCGCTGCCGTCGGACGTCGATGCAGTGGTCGACCGCGGAGGCGAGGACGGTCCCGCCTGGGACGTGCCGCCCGTCATCGACTACTGCGTGCGCGCTGCCAGCCTCACGCCCGACGAGGCGTACAAGACCTTCAATATGGGCGTGGGCATGAGCATCCTCTGCGCCCCCGATGATGTCGACGAGGTCTGCGAGGTCCTTGTCGACCAGGGCTTCTCGCCGTTTGTCATGGGCGAGTGCGTGCCCGGCGAGGGCAAGGTGACCTATCGATGAGCATCACGCTCGGCGTCCTCATCTCCGGGAGCGGCACCAACCTGCAGGCACTCATCGACCGCATCGCCGAGGGGAAGCTCGACGCGAAGATCGCGCTCGTGGTGTCGTCGCGCGCGAGCGCCTACGGCCTCAAGCGCGCGGAGGCGGCCGGCATCCAGACGCTCACGCTCTCGAAGGAGATCTACGCCGATCCCGAGACGGCCGACGAGATCATCGCTTCTGAGCTGCGCAGATATGGTGTCGACTACGTGATCATGGCTGGCTACATGCGTATGGTGCACGACCCTATCCTCGCGGCCTTCCCCGACCGCGTGGTCAACATCCATCCGGCCCTGCTCCCCAGCTTCAAGGGGGCGCACGCCATCCAGGACGCCTTTGACTACGGCGTCAAGGTCACGGGCGTGACGGTGCACTTTGCCGACAATCGCTACGACTGCGGCCCCATCATCGCGCAACGTCCGCTCGCGGTGGAGGAGGGCTGGGACGTGGACACGCTCGAGAGGCATATCCACGAGATCGAGCACGTACTCTACCCCGACGTGGTGCAGCTCCTTGCCGAGGGCAGGGTGCACGTGACCGACGGCAAGGTGTCGATAGACGGGTAGGGCTACGCTACGAGAGTTTGAAATTTGATGACAATACTTGTGTCGTGCGATGGCTTTTTGTACGTTAACGTATCGTGCGATACAAAAGATGCCCGGCGGATTCTCGCGATGA
>DCZG01000109.1:0-2614 GCA_002331575.1 Atopobium sp. UBA2090
ATTCGTAACGAGAATCCGCCGCCCTCAGGTGTGTCGCACGATAGGTTTTTGTAAGCAAAGCTATCGTGCGACACAGATTCGCGGATCAGCTTCGTGCGTCTCAAACCAAAGCGGGGAGCCCTCCAGGGACTCCCCGCTTTTCTCATCCGTTTGTCGCCTGACGTCAGCCGACGGCATCCTCGCCGAGCACGACGACCACGTCGTACTTCTCGGAGTAGGTTCCGTCGTTCTTCGAGACGACCGAACTGTCAATACCTAGCTTGTCAGCGACGCCAAGCGCCTCCGCGGCCTTGTCGCTGTCGCCGTTGTAGTAGATCGCGGTGGTATCGGTCTTGCTGTCCGCGTTGTCGGCTGTGGAGGAGAAGCCCGCGGTCGTGAGTGCGTTCGCCTTGTTGGTGGCGAGGCCCGAGGTGCTCGTCGCGTTGAGCACGAGGACGGTGCCCGAGTAGGTCGCGTTGAGCGAGGAGAGGTCGACGGTGTCGCTCGTCGACGAGGAGCCGATTGACCCGGCGACGCCCGCGGTGAAGTCCTGGCTCTCGTCCGAGTAGGGGGTCTCACCGTCATCCACGCGCTGCATCATCGTGGTCCACTCGTCAGTCTTGACGATTTCGTACCAGCCTCCGTTGATGAGCTGGGAGTCCGTCGGGGTCTGTCCGGAGTAGACGTCGTTGTCGACGTCGAGGTCCTTGAACTGGTTGGCAAGGCTCAGGATGTCGGTTGCGCTGAGGTCGGTGTTGACGCTGTCTGCGAGCTGCGAGACCGTGGACGACATCGTCACGGCGTCAAGGGAGAGGACCTTCTTCACGATGGCGGCGATGACCATGCGCTGGTTGGCGGCACGGTAGAAGTCGCCGCCGCCGTAGGCGTCATAGGCGTGACGGCTGCGGCAGAGTCCGAGCGCCTCGGTGCCGTCGAGCGTCTGGGTGCCTGCGGGCAGGTCGATGCCGGCGTTGTCCATGTCGGAGACTGCCACGGGCAGCGTGACCTCGACGCCACCGATGGTGTCGACGATTGACGTGAACTGCTCAAAGTCGAGCTCGGCGTAGTGGCTGATGCTGACGCCCGCGAACTTGGAGACGACCTCGACCATGTAGCTGGCTCCGCCGAGCGAGTAGGCGGCGTTGATCTTCTGCTCGCCGTAGTCGCCCATGTCGACCAAGGTGTCTCGCGGAATCGAGACGAGCGTGATCTTCTGGCTCTTGGGGTCGACCCTCGCGAGGATGATGGTGTCGGAGCGGTAGTTGGAATCGTCGGAGCCCCATGACTCGGAGCGTGCCTCGTCCTTGTCGACGCCGAGCAGGAGGATGTAGAACGGGTCGTCGCGTTCGACGGTCACGAGCTCGCTCTTAAGCGAGGAGTCGATGCCCTGGTTGAGGCGGCTGTTGATGTTGTTGACGTAGAGGGCCACCGCGGTACCCGCCGCCGCGACGACGATGAGTACCGCGATGAGGATGCTCTTCACGACCTTGCCGCGCTTCCGCGTCTTGCGCTGTGCGGAGTAGTGAGCAGTGCCGCTCGCTCGAGAGGCCCCATACTGCGGCGTACCCGTACGGTTGGACTTGCGGCCATCTGTCCTGTAGGCGTCGGACCCAGTATCTCGGGTGCTATGAGAGAAACGGCTCGAAGTCGCGGGCCTTCTCTCTTGGCCTGCCTGATGGCGGGATCTTCTCTCAGCCAAGAAGGCTCCTTTTTCGATTACTAGCTCTAGCTGGCAACTTATGACTAGAAAATGATAGGCAAACTGCGTGGACGGGGAGTGAAGGAGCGGGTATTCGGTAGTGTAAAACAGAAAAAACAAGCTGTGCTAACGTATCATCTGTCTGAAATGCCACTTCACAGGGGTCGACACGTTCGATAGGAGTCTCATGAGCGAGTCTCGTCCAGCGCAGTTCGTCGCAGTCTTCGACTTTGGTGCACAGTACGGCCAGCTTATCGCGCGACGCGTGCGTGACCTGCACGTCTATTCTGAAATCGTTCCCTGTGACATCTCTGCCGACGAGCTTGCGGCCATGGCGCCCTCGGCGATCATCCTCTCGGGCGGCCCCGCCTCGGTCTACGCCGACGATGCCCCCGACATGGACGAGAGGGTCTTCTCGCTCGGCATCCCCATCTTCGGCTTCTGCTACGGCCAGCAGATCATGGCCGTCAAGCTCGGCGGCACCGTCGGACACACCGAGAAGGGCGAGTACGGTCCCGCTCGTCTCGCCCGCCACGGTCACTGCCGCATCCTGGCAGAGACGCCCGACTTCCAGACCGTGTGGATGAGCCACCGCGACGCCGTGAGCGAGGTGCCCGAGGGCTTCACCGTCACCGCCAGCACCGACACCTGCCCCGTTGCGGCCATGGAGGACGCGAGCCGCAACCTCTACGCCACGCAGTTCCACCCCGAGGTGCGCCACACCGCCTACGGTCACAAGATGCTCGAGAACTTCCTCTTCAAGGTCTGCGGACTCAAGCAGACCTGGACCATGGAGAACATCATCGACGAGAAGGTCGGGCAGATTCGCGAGCAGGTTGGGGACAAGAAGGTCATTCTCGCCCTCTCTGGCGGCGTCGACTCGTCCGTGGTGGCCGCGCTCGTACACCGCGCCATCGGCGACCAGCTCACCTGCGT
>DCZG01000109.1:2659-19361 GCA_002331575.1 Atopobium sp. UBA2090
ACGTGCCCCTGGTTCACGTTCACGCCGAGGAGCGCTACGCCACCATGCTCGCCGGCGTGACCGACCCCGAGCAGAAGCGTCGCCTCATCGGCACCGAGTTCTGGCGGGTCTTCTTCGACGAGGCCCAGAAGATCGGCGACGTTGAGATGCTCGCCCAGGGCACCATCTATCCCGACATCATCGAGTCAGGCGCGCGCAAGACGGGTGGAAAGGCAAGCACGATCAAGAGCCACCACAACCTCATTCCCTTCCCCGAGGGCGTGCACTTTGACCTCATCGAGCCGCTCGACCACTTCTTCAAGGACGAGGTCCGCGAGCTGGGCGTCTCGCTCGGACTGCCCGCGAGCATGGTCTACCGCCAGCCGTTCCCTGGCCCCGGCCTGGCCATCCGCATCATCGGCGAGGTAACGCCCGAGAAGCTCGACATCCTGAGGGACGCCGACGCCATCGTCCGCGAGGAGCTGGACGCCTACAACCAGCGCCTCTACGAGGAGACAGGCGAGAGGAACTCGGAGCACAGCTGCTGGCAGTACTTCGCGGTGCTGCCCGACATCAAGAGCGTGGGCGTCATGGGTGACGAGCGTACCTACCAGCGGCCGATCATCGTGCGTGCCGTGGAGTCCTCCGATGCCATGACGGCCGACTGGGCGAAGCTACCCTACGAGGTCATCGGGAGGATCTCGAGCCGCATCGTGGACGAGGTGGACGGCGTGAACCGCGTGGTCTACGACGTGACCCCGAAGCCGCCCGCGACGATTGAGTGGGAATAAAATTCGCAAGAAAACACTTTTCCGCACTCTTCTCCAAAACACAACGTTTTCGCAGGTCAGAAGTGGTGTGTCCGAGAAATTGGCGCACCACTCTGCTCTGAAAGAAAGCACTCCTTTCGGGATTATTCGTACCGGAATTCGTACCACCCCAGCGCCACCATTCACGGCGCTGGACCCTGAGAGGAGATTGAAACAATGATCAACGAAGCGAAGATGACCGAACTCACCCAGGCCGAGGATATGGCCTACTTTCGGGCAGACCTCTGCCTGTACTCGCCCGAGAGCTACACGCTCGACGAAAAGAAGGAGATCTGCAACGACATGATGTCGACGAGCAAGGCGATGCTCGACGCCATGCGCGAGGACTTTGAGAGCATGCCGCCCGAGCTTCGAAGCAAGCTCCTCGACATGCTCTGCGCCTCCGGCGTTGAGAGCCCGCAGTGGTGGTGGGATGTGCTCGTGGGCGACGGAGACCCGCTCTATCGTGAGCTGGAACCGCTGAGCTAGTCCAAACCCGCGCAGCAAGGAAGAAGGCCGTCTATCGAGTTGATAGGCGGCCTTCAGCGTTACCTGTCCTCGTATGCCCTGCGGACGTCGTCGTAGAGTTCGAAAAGCGGCACCAAGGGCAAAAGCACCAGCATCAGGAGCAGGGATGCGACAATGCCGATGAACCATCCGATCTGCTCGCCAAGCCAGGCAAGCCGCTTCCTCATGAAAGCATCTCGTTCACGCGAGCCTGCACGATCGAGTAGTAGGATCCGAGCCTGCGCTTCCGCTCCTCGCCGTTGCCGTAGTCGCCACGGATAACAGCCCTGGCCATCGCATCGACGTCAACGCTCGTCTTGGTCGTGCCGGCGGCGCCTAAGATCTCGTTCACGCGCTTCTGCACAGTAGCGTACTTGTCGCCCAGGCGCCGCTTGCGTTCGTCGCCGTTGCCGAACTCGCCCGCGATGACGCGTCGAGCGAGTGCGTCGACGTCGTAGGAGCCAGAGGAAGACTCGCCAGACAGGATTCTGTTCACCTCCGCCTGCACCTCGTCGTACCGGCTGCCCAGGGCTGCCCTGCGAGCATCGCCATTGCCGAACTCGCCGGCGATGACCCTCGCCGCAAGCTCTGACACGTCGCCGGATGGCGCACCAGAGCCAGTAGGGACAGAAGTGCTGCCCACGTCGGCCTTGCCGTTGTAGTGGAGGATCCCGTCCCAATGGCCCGAGTAGTAGTCGTGGATCCAGCTCTCGCGCCCAGTCTGGTCGCCCGGCGCGCCATCGATGCCTCCGGTCTCGCTGATGGAGAACTCGCCTAGCAGATCGGCCGATCCGTCATTTTGGATACACATCGCTGTGTGGTTCTCCTCGTCCAGATAGATATCGCCGCGCGATGCGTTGAACGACATCGGCTTCCAGGAGAAGAGCCCGGACCCGACGAACATCTCGCGCATGCCGCCGGTCCAGTTGTAGCGCGTGATGAGGCCGTCGTAGGCAGAGCCCGCCAGCGCGAGCTCCCAGGCCTCGCACACCGCGCTGGAGCAGTCTCGGTCGCCCTTGGTCACCTTGATCGTGCCGGCGTCGGTCTTAACAGAGCAGTGGCCGCTCGTGCCATGACGCCCGGGCTGGCTGTAGCCATGCTCCGGACAGCTGCAAAGGTGCTCCATGATCTGCGCCGCCACGTTCGCCCGAGAGATCGCCGTTTCCTTCGCCTCCTCTTTGCCAGCAGAAGCGCCGGCAACCGCGCAGCGCTTCTGCCAGTCGGCCTTCGTACCATAGAAGAGGTCGAGGTCCAGATGCCCCGAGTAGCCGGGTATGCGCCCGGTGCCCGTGTACTGGAACAGCAGCGGAGCGTCCCACGCCCCGAAGTCCCAGCCGTCGGTCCACGGCTCGGATCTGAAACCGGTGTCCTCGTAGTCCGGGTACTGCGCCACCCACAGCGGGTACGTCTTGGCCACGCCGGACCAGTCGTAGGCGAAGCACACCGACTTGCTCGTGTAGATGCCGGGCGTCACGCCGGTCTTGGCCCTCACGCGGTCTAGCCAGGCCTTCGCCCAGGTGACGCCCAGGCTCAGTGCGTCCGCCTCCCAGTCCAGGAAAGGAATCGCCTTGCCTATGTAGGGTCTGAATGCGTTGATGAAGTGGTCCGCCTCCGCCTCGGCGGATCCCTCGTAGCCCCGGTCACGTGCGTAGTGGTAGCAGCCCAGCAGCTTGTCGGCGGCCAGCGTCTGGTCGGCATGCTTCTTGAAGCAGTCGTTCGTGTAGTCCCTGCCCCCGGTTGCCTTCACGATGACGAAGTCGCAGGTAGTCATGCTCGGAACTATCAGGTCCTCCTGCCAGCTGGAAATGTCGATGCCGTTAAGCCCCACGTGCCTCACCCCTCGGGATCTCCGGCTTGTCGCCGTCGCCGCCCCCGAGCGCAGCCATGATGGGGCTCAGCACCGCCATCACCAGCGCCACCACGAGCCCGCGCATGCTGGGGTCCAGCACGCACCAGCCCATGATCAGGTCGAGGTTCGCGATCACCACGCCGAGCACGCCCTGCAGGATCGTTCGCGCCAGTCTCCACTGCCACTCGTTGCTTGCCAGGAACTCGTTCATCTCAGCCCACCTTTCCCTTGAGGGTGTCCACGTCGTTCCGCACGACCGCAAGCCCCTCTTCAAGGCGGTACGTCCGCTCTATGAGCTGGTTGTGCTTCTCGACCTTCTCCGTGAGGGCGTCCAGCTTGACCTCCATGACGGCCCTGCTCTTCGAGTTGGAGAGGATCACGCCGACAAGCGTTACGACCCCCGTGATGCACGCGACGATGATCGATTCCATAAGGAACTGCCTCCCGAGCTCGTTGTTACGTCCTCGGGAGGCAGTATCTGACTGCGTCACAAGCTCGCGATGGTCTTGGGAATGTCGTTGACAAATGCAACTTTATGGGTATGATTGTTAGTTGTCAAATTCAACCGATTGGAGGAAGGCCATGGGAAGACGCGAGTCAATCGAACTGATCCGGCGCTTCAACCGAACCTATGTGCCCGCCATGCGGCTGCTCGACCGCAGCTACCTGGACACGGGCATGTCCACGCTCGAGGCGGCCACACTGCTCGAGATCGGCGAGGGCGACGGCGTCAGCGCACGCGACATCGCGCGAAAGCTCGGAATGGACAAGGGCTACCTCAGCCGCGCCGTCGCGCGCTTCGAGTCCGAGGGATGGGTGGAGAGGTCGCCGTCTCCCGAGGACGGGCGCCTGCAGGTCCTCGCGCTCACCGAAGCGGGAAGGAAGCGCGTGGAGGAGCTCGCGCAAAGAGGGATGCGCATCGTCGAGGCAGCCTTCGACGGCGCGACCGACGCCGAGCTCGCGCGGGTGGCGAAGGCCATGGGAACCATATTGTCGACACTGGAAAGGCAGGAGTAGAACCGTGGAGGTCATCGAATACACACCCGAGCGGAAGCGGGACTTCATCGACCTGAACACCTGGTGGATAGAGGAGTACTTCGGGAAGGTCGAGCAGGCGGACTGGGACGAGTTCGACCACGTGGACGAGGAGGTCGCCAAGGGCGGCATGGCCTTCTTCGCTGTCGACGGCGAGGGGCGGGCGCTCGCCACCTGCATGGCCATCGACCGCGGCGAGGGCGAGTGGGAGATTGCCAAGCTCGGCTCGAACCCCGAACTTCCCCACAAGGGCTGCGGCAAGGCCGTGTTCGAGGCGTGCGTGGGCTGGGCCGAGACCCACGGCGCGCGCCGCATCTACATCCTCACGAACAGCACCCTCAAGGCCGCCATCCACATCTACGAGAGCCACGGCTTCCGGCGCATCTACCCGGAGGAGTTCGGCGGCTACGAGCGCGGCGACTACGCGCTGGAGAAGATCATCGGGGAGGAAGGTTAGGGCCATGGCGTTCGACACCAAGATCAAGGTCGTGCTGCGCGAGGGGCTCATGCCCTGGCAGGAGCTCAACGTGTGCGCGTTCCTCATGAGCGGCATCGCCGCCACGCAGGACATCGTGGGCGAGCCCTACGTCGACAACAGCGGTGCGGAGTACCTGCCCATGTCGAGGCAGCCCATACTCGTGCACTCTGCCACCGCCGGCGAGCTCTCCGAGCTCGTGGCCAAGGCCAACGCGCGCGGCGACATCGCGACCGCCATCTACACCGAGAAGCTGTTCGGCACCTACAACGACGAGGACAACCGCGCCGAGATCGCGCGCCACGCCACTGACGAGCTGAACCTCGTCGGCGTGGCCCTGCGCGGCAAGAAGAACCCGGTCGACCGGCTCACCAAGCACCTCCCGATGCACGAATGAGCCTGGCTCAAGCCGCCGTCAAATAGCCCGGCGTTCCGGCAGAGTCGATCCGGAAGTACGTGTAGCTTGTGTTCGAGCTCGACCACACGGTCCCATTGCCGCCCACAAGCGAAGTGGAGCAGCTGTAGAAGCACTGCGATCCGCTGATACCGCTCGAAGGTAGCGTCCACGTCGAGTCCGCATAGATCGTGGTAAGCGAGGAGCAGCTGGAGAACGCGTAGTACAGGTCAGTCAGCGTCGACGGGTCGAACCCCCGGAAGTCCAGCGTGGTCACGGCGCACGAGGCGAACATGAACCGCATCGAGCGCACGCCCGAGAGGTTGCCAAGTCCAGATATGCTCGCAAGGTTCGTGCAGGAATAGAACAGGTATTGGAAGTTCAGGTACGAGAAGCCCGCCATGTCCGAAGCGAACGTCGCGCTCGTGAGGTGCTGCCGGTGAGTCGGCCCGGTGACGCCGTCCCAGGGCGTGAAGCCGAGCCCCACGTACTTCGCCTCGGCGCAGATCCGCCCAGATGCGACCAGCGTGCGATTGCCGTCGGGAGTGGCCGATGCCGTGAGCACGCCCTCTCCGTCTGCGTAAAAGTGGGCGTAGAACCAATGACGCCCATCATTGTTCGGATCCGTCAGCACGCCGCCAGCGCCGAGTTTGCACACGCTCGCGCCGCTCGTGCTCGAAGGCACGAAACCATCCGTCCCGCCGACCAGGCGGTTACACCCGTTGAACATGAGCGATCCGGACAACCCCGTGTTGCTGAAGCTTGTGGCGTAGATCGTCTCAAGCGCTGGACAGCTCGTGAACATCTGGTTGGCGCTCGTAATGCCACTCAAGTTCTCGAACCCAGAGACCTCGGTCATGTTCTGGAAGGAGTTGCACAGGTAGCTCGCATTGGTCATGCCCACCTGCGTCCATGACGAGTGGATCACGACCTTCCTCACCTGCAGCTTTATGGAGTCGTAAGGTCGCGCCGATGCCGATGAGTATCCCGCAGGATCGATCTCCCATGCGTCCACCGGAGTGCCGCCGGAGTAGCAGTGGCGCCCGTCCACGAAGTTGAACTCCAAGGTGCCGAGCGAGGTGAGTACCGCCCTCGGCTTGAGCCCAACGTCCCACGAAAGCGCCAGGATGGCGGCGGCCATGTCACCGGGCTGGTACTGCGTCTGCGACCCGTTCTGCCCGCGTATCGCGTCCGCGATGTCCGAGAACACAGACTCGCTCAATATGCCCGATTCCAGCGCCTTGTACGACTGCGCCTGGTAGTTTCCCGCGTTGGTGCCATCGAGAGCGGTCACCGCAGCCGCCATTTGCCCCGGCTTGTAGGTGGTCGCCACGCCCGCCTGGTAGCGGATGGCGTTGGCTATGTCCGTGAGTATGCGCGTCGAGATTGTTCCCACTGTCATCAGAAGCTCTCCTCAGATAGGTCGTCAAGGGCGGAGGTGTCTACACTCAGCACACCGTTGCTCACGGTCAGCCCCGTTCCCAGGGCGGTGATCGTGGCGTTGCCGATGACGTACCCGCCGTCGGGGTCGATGCTCCCGGCCAGCCATTCGTTGCCGGACCAGTCGAGCGTCCGCGCGTTGCTCCTGGCCGAAGCGCCGGTGCCGTTCCCGATGATCTCGGCGTAGGTTCCCAATGAGTCCGGGACGTTGTACCTGCCGCTCGCATGCTGGCTCTCGCTCGCGGCGGTCGTGTAGCAGCCCTCCGCATGCGAGTGATCTCCCGACGCCAGGCAAGACACGCCCTCCGCATGCGCCTCGCGGCCGCTCGCCGAGGTCGAGTTCCCCTCCGCGTGCGCGGCGATGCCGCCCGCCCTGGTCGCCTGCCCCTCAGAGTGAGAGTAGTTCCCGGTGGCCCCGCCGGAAGAAGAGTTGTTGTACCCCTCGGCATGGGACGCGACCCCGGTCGCCCGCGTCCCCGAGCCTTCGGCATGTGCGTAATTGCCGGTGGCGCCGTTGGCCGCGGTGCTTGTGTAGCCCTCGCTCACGGAATAGTTGCCGGGCGTGCCCGTAAAGCCTTCGCGGATGCTCAATGCGCCGCTCGTGATGTCGGACGCGGCATGGGTGTGCTGGGTGGTGGCGGGCGCATAGAGCTTGGTCTCGCTGCCATTGACGGTGACGCTCCCGATCTCTGTGCCGGACGAGAGCGTCTGCGAAACGGTCACGATGCTGCCGTCGGCCCCAGCAGGCCCCTGTGGCCCGGTTGCTCCTGTGGCACCCGTCGGTCCCTGCGGCCCAATCAGGTCGGCGGAACTCGTTCCAGACGCGCTGGTCACAGACAAGACCGTTCCGTTCCATGAATGCGTGCAGCTCACGCCGTCATCGCCATCGGTGCCAGCAGCACCCGTATCACCCTTTGGCCCAGTCTCTCCTTGGATGCCCTGCGGTCCCTGTGCGCCGGTCTCCCCGGTATCGCCTTTGTCACCCTTCGGGCCCTGCGGACCGGTCGCACCAGTAGCGCCCGTGTCGCCCTTCGGGCCTTGTGCTCCTGTGGCACCCGTGTCACCCTTCTCGCCCTGTGGCCCAGTCTCTCCTTGAATCCCTTGTGGGCCTCGATCCCCGGTGTCGCCCTTGTCACCCTTCGGCCCCTGCGGCCCGGTGGCGCCGGTGTCGCCTTTCGCGCCCTTAGCCACGTCGGCGGTTGTGGTGCCGTTCTTGTCCGTAATGGTTATCGTCGCACCCTCGGCTGTCTGCGTCACGGTGGCAACCGGCGAGAACCCGTCAGCGCCATCGTAGTCTCCGCGCTGGGCAGCCGCCTGTATCGCGGCAGCGACCGCTGTTGCCGAGTCGGCGGCATCCTCCGCAGCTTCCGCAGCCTCGTTGGCCGCGTCAGCAGCGTCTATGGAGATCTCCGCCGCGTGCTCGTAGGCGTTGATGGCACCCACGAACAGCGTGAAGCCGTCCTCGTGCTCCTCGCCGCCGATGAGCACCGGCTCCACGCGAATGGTGAAAGCACGCGTCGATATCGTCTTGTCGTCGTAGCTGACCATGCACTGCGCCACGACCGTGCCCTCTTCCTCGCACATGGCTGCGGGATAGAAGACGGAGTACTGCCCGAGCGCCGCATTTATCGCGGTCATGGGCTCGCACCCGCGCTCGCCGGTCATCTTGTGCCGCCATAAGAAGTAGACGTTGGCGCCGGTGAGGTTGGCAGCCGTGCCGCCCTGCCTCACGTGCAGCTCCAGGCCGCGACCCTCTGCGTCTGCGGGCGATGCGACCAGGAAGTCGCCTAGCCGCTCATCAGCCGAGTCCCATATCAGCGTGTGGATGCCGTAACCGTCCAGCATGAATGAGCCTTTCGTTCGAGTGAATGACAAGGCAGATGCTAGAGGCGCGTCACAACTCAGAAGTCCAGCTCCGCGAGCTCGTCCAGGTCGTCGATGGCGGTGGTCACTGTGCTCTCCACCACGGTAACCGACGCTGCCGTGCTCAGGTTTCCGTCGATGCCCACGACGTCGTCCTGCAGCGTGGCCACGTCGGCCGCCAGCGCGCTCACCTGCGCGTAGTCCACGGGCTCAACGGTGCCGATGGTCACGCGTGCCACCACGCCCTCGCCGAAGGTGCGCACGCGCTTAACGATACGGGCGGTCAGCCGCCACTCGGGATTCCTGCTCGTGTCGATAACCGCCACCGTGTCTCCCAGGTCGGCGTCGTTGCCATCGAGAGCGGCTACGTCCACCTCGTAGCTCACCTTGGGCTGCACCGCCTCAGCAAGCGCTCTCCTCGTGAGGACCAGCAGGTGCGCCGGGTCCGTCTCCTGCGAGAAGGTCACCTGGCCAAACGAGTGAACCTTTGCCGTGCGGTCGGCGTTCCAGCGCCCCCAAACGAGCTTCGCGTTCTCGTCGGCCACGTAGTTCAGCCCGCCGTTAATCTCCCCGAATGTCAGCTTGCGCCGGTAGCCCGCCTTGTAGTTGCCCTCCTCGTCGGTGAAGGGCAATCCCGCGCCGAAGCCATACAGGGCGGTATAGACGTCCTGCTCAAGCACGGTGCGCGAACATCCAGCCATGTTTTTGCCGTAGGTAAAGCGCAGGCCGTTCCATGCACCGCGTTGGGCGTCAAGGCGGATCGATCTCGTGGCCACGCGCCCATTGGAAACCGCAATGATCGGCGTCACCTCGCCGCCCCACACTTCGGCAATGCGTCGCAGCGCCCAGAGCGCGTTCTGGTGGTAGATGAGGGCGCCAGCCGTGCCCAGGTTGGCGCAATAGCTTATCGCCCAGCGAGTCGGCGCCAGCACGGCGGTCAATGCCTGCAAGGCCGTGCGGCTCACGAGCTGAGCCTCCTCGATGAAGTCGTCCAGCAGCTCGCAGAGCGAGGACTCAGCGTACACGGAACACAAGCCGGCCAAAGGCTCATCGGTCCGGACAACGACATGCTCTCTCCAAGTCGAGCCGTCCAGCCACAGAAGCCGGTCGCCCTTGGTGGGCACCTCGTAGGAAGAGAACTCGATCGTGTCTTCTCCGTTCAGCTCCTCGGTGTGCACCAGCTCGCCCACGACGCGCAACAGGCCGATCCGCTCGTCCCAACGGTCGAACCAGTAGAGCGTCGGCACCGACCCCGCCATCACGCCCACCTCTCGGAGAAGCGCGTCTCCACGTAGGTGCAGCCCACGGTCGAGACGATGCAGTCGCCAGGCTCCAGCGCGAAGAAGTCACTGGCAAGCGCCACGCAGTCACGGGAATCGGCGTCGTTTATGAGGACCGTCTCGCCCTGGCAGTCGATGACCACGGCCTCGCCGCCGGAGAAGTCGTAATCCACGCGGATGCCCTTGCCGGCAGACGGCAGCGACACCTGCAGGTAGGACCCCGCAGCCGCGACCACGCGGAACTCCGGCAGCGTCGGCCAGTCGCCGCCGACATCGAACCTTGCCGTGCGCTCAACGCGCTCGGCGCCCCATCCAATGGGATCGAATAGAGTGAAGGTCAGCTCGCACTCGCCGGCCTCAAAGAGGTTGGACCAGTCGGAGGCGCCGACGAGAAGCACGTCCCGGTACTCGATCTCCGGGTCGTCGGGCAGCACCAGGCTCCCGCCGCCAGGCCACATGAGCCACCGTCGCAGCTTGGCCCGCATCTGCGCCATGCCGGTGAAGCCGGGGTTGTGGCCCATGTCCATGAACAGCCGCACCCGCACGTCGACGGGCGGGATGTAGCCGGAGACCAGCAAAGCCCCCGCGCGGCCTGGCACGGCCATGGCCTCGGCGACGATCGGGTTGGCGGAGCGCTCGATCACCTCGGCGCTGCATATCTCGGAGAAGTCGTTCCCCGCATAGACGATGGACCTCATGCGTTACCACGCGCCCTTCCGTATGCCGATGCTCGCCGCTTCGACTCGCGTGCGGCCTTGTCGTCCTTCCCGAAGGGCTTTGCCCTTTTGATGAAGGGTTCGGGCTGGTGTCCTGCCGCGTTGACGCGTCTCGTCTTGTCGCTCATAGGCTCCTCACCACCGTAAGCACGACGTCGAAGGCCCAGACGAACCGCCCGGACCCGTCACGCTCCTTGAATGCCGGGGCCGTCGTGTCTAGCCCCGCGATGCGCCAGCTTCCGTTCTCCGCGTGGCGCTCCCAGCCGTACCGGCGAAGCCATCGCTCGCAGGCGTTCGCGTCGGTTTCGGCCGTTGCATCGACCTCGCGCACCACGAGTACGACCACCGTCACGGTGCCGCGCTCCTCGTCCTCCATGCGGCTTGTGCGCTCGAATCCGCCCTGCCTAAGCACGATGGGTTCGGACTCCACCGCCGCAGACGGAACGCTTGCGAAGTAGCTTGCGAAGTCGCCGTCTAGCAGGGCGTTTGCTATCAAGAATGCAAGCTGCACGCCAGCTCACCTCACCTTGATTTCCCAGTGGTGCACGCGGCCGAATAGGTCCTCGCACCGGTGCACCTCAACCACGTACATGGACTGGCCCCTCACGGCCACGCGGGAGCCAGCCTGGACCTCGAAGGCACCGATGGAGTTCACAGCATCCACGAAGACGGTGCCGCCGCCCGCATCGGCACTGCGATGCTCGTCATCCGAGACCCTCTGCGTCCTCTCGAAGCGCACGTTGCAGATAAGCTCGGGCTCGTCGTAGGTCCCGTCGGGAAGCGGAGCCCGCACGGTCATGGTGTCGGGCAGCGCGGAGCGCGGAATCGGGCGGATGCTCCTCATCAGCGCACCCCCGTGAATGCCATGCCGCTCATGCCCAGCTCGCGCAGGGCCGCCTCGGTCGCCAGCTCCTCGCCGGTCGTCTGCTGCGACGCGTAGTTCTTCACGGAGAACTCGCCGATGGAGTAGCCGCCCACCTCGCCCGCGCCGTACTCGGCGAAGGCGTCCACCGCCGCGCACACGGCGCGCTTGAACAGGTTGCAGGTGGTCTTGGCACCCTTCACCTGGCACAGCCACTTCACATGGCTATCGGCAATCGGCAGGGATGTCGAGAAGGCGGCCTCGGAAAGACCGCCCCCATAGGTGTCCGTGTAGAACTGGTATGTGACCGTGGAGGCCATTACGACGTGCTCGCAGACACGTACACGCCGTCGAGCTTGTTGTCGAAGAGCTCCACGATACCGTACTTGCGGTACTTCATCATGAAGCTGTCCAGAGCCTCCAGCTCGTCGGGCGAGAAGACCCTCGATGCCACGTGCTTGTCGAACTTGATGACGGCCGACTTCTCCACGACCATGAAGTTGATGTCCAGGCCGGGCGTGGTCGTCATCTCGTAGTACGTGCCCAGGTTGGCCTTCACCGGGCTCGCTACCTCGGTGTACACGTAGGGGCTGGCGGAGGTGCCGGAGCCGCTGCGCGTGTAGTAGGTCTTTGAGGAGTCAACCTCGGTGTCCTCGGTCAGCGCGTACACCGCCACGCGCTTCTGGTAGCCGAACTGGTCGTCGTCGCCCGAGAGCAGGTCGATTGCCGTGTAGAAGCGCACCTGCGGCACCTCCACGATACGGGAGAAGCGCTCCAGCACGCGGTTGCTGCGGTTGGGGTTGGCGTAGGAGAAGTCGTCCAGGACGCCCTTGAGCGTGGGAGTGATGAACAGGATGCGGCTGCCCGTGGTCACCTGGCTCTCGTCCATGGCGGAGGTCACGGTGCGCAGGTCCTCCAAGACGTCCTCTGCGTCGGCGGAGGCGTAGCTCTCGGAGACGGTCGTGACGCCCGTGTGGCCCGCGATCTGCGCGAAGGTGAAGGCGTCGGCCTCGGGGGCAACCTGCGTGCGCATGAGCTCCGCGCCGGCCTCCACGAAGCAGTCGTTCACGCCAGCCTCCTCGACGTCCATGACATCGGCGAACAGGCGGATGCCGCGATCATAGTTGAAAGTTTTAGTTTCAAACTCGTAGGTGATCGATCCGGTCTTGTAGCCCACGTTGCGGGTGTAGTTCCCGAGCCCCGTGACGGAGATCTTCGGGATGAGGATCTCCTTGGCGTTATGCCCTGCCCTGACCATGCGGCGACCGGAGTTGAGAACTCCAGAGACACCAGCCCTCTGGTAGACCTCGTCGATGACCGATACGTAGTTCTTAGCGAAAGCGATGCTGTTGGCCATTTGTTACTCCTTCTTCTCGTCGTCGGTGAGCCCAGCGATCTCGCGCCAGTGCTTGAGCGTCTTGCCCTCGTCGGTCGCGGCACCCGCGTTAGGGAGCCCAGTTATGCCGGAACCACCGTTATCGCCCTTGGTGTGCTTGCCGTTGGCCTCGAAGAGCCAGGGCTCGGCCTCCTTCAGCTTGTCCACGTCGTTGTCGTGGTCTGCGAGGATCGCGCGTGCTGCCTTAACGTTGCGCACGCCCGCGAGCTGCAGCTTGAAGTCGATACGATCGGATTCCGCCTGGGCCTTCACCTCGGCCACCTCGCCGCGCAGCTTCTCTGCCGCCTCTGCGGTCTTTGCGGCCTCAGCGACCTGCGCCTCAAGGCCGGCGATCTTCTCGTCGCGCTCTGCGATCTGCTTCTCCCAGTCGGTTCCAGCGTTGCCGCCGGTCACCTCTTGCACGCCCTGCGTGCCTTCCTGTTGCTGCTCTTGCGCCTGGTCCTGCGCACCCTGCGTGGCTTCCTGGCTGCCATTCTGCTCACCATCCATCGTTCTGCCTGCCTTTCGTCTCGTAAGGCGGGCAAAGACGAACAATGCCCGCACCTTTACCGGTACGGGCATTGTCTTGGTGTGTCACAAGCTGATGGCTTGGCTATTATCGAACCCTGCTACTAGTGCCGCCAGCCGTCCTCATATCCGCTTTTAGGGCGGAACCTATGGCCCTCACGCAGCTGCCTGACCATCCCACTTACTTCATCTGCATCTTCGGCAGACATGCCAAGTTCGGCGCAACGTCGAAGGATAAGCTTTGGGTCAATTTGCAACCACGCAGATCGATAGTTCATAAGGTCGGCTTTGAACCGCTCGCGTTCTCGCCATTGAAGGTTGTTGTCGTATCCAGCGGCCATGCGAGCAAGGATTTCGAGTATCCTGTCTTGCTCCTCCGGGATAAGGTCCTTTACGCTCTCGCGCTCTGGTTGATGCTCGATGGGGACGAGCTTACCGTCATCATCAATCTCAACTATGGTTGGCCTGTAAGCATCCTTGAACCACTCAGCTTCGCTCTCCATCCATGGAATGAAGAAGACCTTCTCGACAACGCCACGCTGGATCGCCTCGTCTATCTCCTTGCCCATGTATACGGCCATGATGTTCTTTGCCCCGTACGGCATGCCTCGGCGCTTCCAGCTAAGCGTGATGCCATATCCACCAAGCCTGTTCTCGACCTTCTTAAGCTTGCTATCGGTTTCCGTTCCAAGTGCGTTCTCCATGGCTCGTTTGTCTGGGGTTACGACGCAACCGCCTCCGTTGCTCGCAAGCCAAGCAAGCCCAGCCGTTATGGCTTCTTTGTTTACGCCCGTGGTATCAACCAGCAGGAACTCGATATCAGCCGATTCTTTCATAGAACCACTCTCCTTCGATCCCATGCCGCTGTGCTAGCGGCTTCTGCTTTCAATAAGCTCGGCTATTTCTTTCGCGATGTCATCAATGCCGTCAACGGCAGTGTTTCGCGCAATCTTGTCAGCGAGCGTGGGTGAATAAGCCACCACCTCGTCTCTCGTGATGTTGTGCCAGATGGGGAGCATAACCTGCTCGCCAGAGACGGTACGGGTCACTATGCCGTCTAGCTCGTAGTTCGTCCAGCCCTTCTTGATAAAGTCCTTGGAGATGATGACTATGCCGAATCTGCTGTGCGCGAGGCCTTGGTCAATCTTCCTGCGTAGGCTGTCGCCGATTCTCATTTCAAACTCGTCATACCAGACAGAGAGTCCCGCGTTCGTGAGCGCGTTTGCCAATGGCCTTGCCACGGCGTCCTTATCCTCGGAGGCGTGCGATATAAAGACGTCATAGGTCTTGCCGCTCTCGTCGGGCGTAATAGCAGAAACGTCCTTAACAAGGGTTGGCACGCTAGACAGCGCTGTCGTCTGCCTTATGGTTGGCAGCGGCTCCGGTTCGACCCTCACGGATGTCCTCACACTTCCTCGTAGGCCTTGCATGTCAACAGTTACATACCAGTGGCCGTTGTTCGGTACGACGAGCCTGACGGGTGACTGCTTTGCCAAGCCCCCATAGTAGCGATGCCTCCGTCCGTTTCTGTAAGCGTTGAAGTTCGACGAGTCCATCAGCCGAACATTGGCTGCGTTACCTTGAAGGGTGACCACGACGGTTTGGCCCTTCTTGAGATTGCCCAGGTCGTATTTGGTGAACTTCTGGCCTGCCATAATCCTCCTAACCAAAGTGCATTTCGGCGATTACGTCGAGCTGTTTGCGGATGTCATAAAACGGTAGCCCCAAATCCAGGGTCCGCACGCTTATCTGGTTGCCGCTCATCTGGTATACGCCGTCAGGTTGGATTTCCTCGTCCGTTTTGGCATAGAGCAGCATGCCGCTCACATCGTGGTTCTCGTTCGCGAGCTCGGCCTCCTTGTTCTTCACGTAGGTGAAGATCTGGTACAGGTTCGCGGAGTGGATCGTTGCGGTGTCGTAGGACTGCTGCGTCGCGTGCGTGTAGTACTTGGCGTCGATGATGAGCACCCTGTTGCCACGGCTCAGCACGATGTCGCTCTGCATGACGGGCAGCATCGTTCCATAGCCGTCGTCAAGCGCCCACTTTATTTGCGGGGAGGAGGCGGTCGCGCAGTCGCACTCCGCCGCGTAGTATTCGAGAATGAACTTCTCGTACAGTCTGCTCATTCGTTGGTCGTCCACGAACTTAGCGAGTCGCCTCTCGCCCTCGTCGGTGGTTATGAGCATGCCATCGAGGACCAGCTCGCATATGCTCAGCAGGAAGCGGTAGGAAACGTTGCTGCGTTGAAAGCGAATGGCGTCCCAGCGAATGGCTGCGGGCTCGATCTCGTCGACGTTGGAGAAGAAGAGCATCGCCTTCCGGAGCTCGGCACGATGCTCCTCGGCGACCTCACCATGCCTGAGCAGGATCATCGAAGTGGTCTTGAGCACCTGGTTGTGCAGGTTGTTCTCTGAGAGCTCGTCGTATTCGCAGGTTATGCGCTGTTCGCGGGCAATCCTGTTCCGCATGGTGCCCGCGAGCTCGATCTTCCCCCGCACGGTGGAGAGGTCTTCCACGCGGTTCAGGTACTCCCGGTATAGGCCCTGCTTCACCTGGCGTGTGATTCCCTTGGCGAGGATGGCGGCGAAGAGGTCGTGCATGTGCTCGAAGTCCTCGCCGGCAAGGTCATCGTACTCGTCCATGCTCAGCGTCCGGAAGGCGTATGCGAGCATGTAGTAGACGTTCTTGATGAAGATGCTCTTGTCCTTCGTCGCCACTACTGGAACACCCCGTGCAGAATGTTGTCCCAGCGCGTCACCTTGGCCTCGTCGTCGAACCAGTACTCGCGCAGCATGGGCATGATGTCGAAGTCGACGATCTGCAGGCCCCAGGCGTCGGCGTCGTCCGTCGGCTTCCTACCGCAGAAGTAGCTGTGGCCGATGCAGAACCCCTTGCCAAGTGACTTGTCGCGCGTTATCTCTGCGTTGAGCTCCTTCACCCTGCTCACGAGTTCGTCGATGGTGTCGCTGCTCAGACCCTCGCGGTACTCCGAGAAGCCCTTGGTGTCGAAGCCCGGGTCCATGTCGAAGAAGCTGAACCTGCGTCTCAGCGCGTAGTCGATCATGGCCAGCGAGCGGTCGGCGGTGTTCATCATGCCGATGATGTAGAGGTTTTCGGGCACGCTGAACGAGAGGCCGTTGTACGCGAGCGTCACCTTCGTTCCCCGGTAGTCTGCCTCGATTAGCATCAACAGCTCACCGAAGATCTTGCTCATGTTGCCCCGGTTTATCTCGTCGATGATGAAGAAGAACGGCCTGTCGGGCTGGTTTGCCGCCTTCTGGCAGAAGCGGTAGAAGATGCCGTGTTTGAGCTCGAAGGTCTCGCCCTCGGGGCGATAGCCCATGATGAAGTCCTCATAGGAGTAGTTCTGGTGGAACTGAACGAACTCGATGCGGCTGTCGTCCTTCTCCTCCATGATCGACCACGCCAGCCTGCGAGCGCAGAAGGTCTTGCCAACGCCCGGTGCGCCCTGCAGGATCACGTTCTTCTTATGCATGAGGATGGCGCGCAGCTGCTCGTAGCGGGCGTCGTCCATGTATACGTCCTTGAGGAAGGCTGCCTTGTCGTAGCCGTCGGCCTTTTTCTCGTC
>DCZG01000110.1 GCA_002331575.1 Atopobium sp. UBA2090
CACTTGAAATGGCAATCAACCCACAGTGGAAATGCCCTGATCGCTCATGTCTTTCGCATGCATTCGCCGAGCGGATGATAGGCGGCACGTCAATTGAGCACAATCCCCCTATCGCATTTCTGAGGTGGAGATGCCTGGCTGGGAGGATAACCTCATGGACGTCAACGAGGCGATCGCCGCACGGCACTCGGTGCGCAGGTACACGACGAGACCCATCGGGGATGATGCCGTGAGGAGGCTTCGCGCCGCCATCGACGAGGCGAACGCGGCGTCGGGGCTGAGCATCCAGCTCGTCCGCAACGAGCCCGATGCCTTCTCGAGCCCGCTCAGGACCCTGGGGCAGTTCCGGAACGTGTCCAACTACCTCGCCTTCGTCGCGCCCGAGGGCGACGACCAGGACGAGCTCGTGGGATACTACGGCGAGGGCATCATCCTCCTGGCACAGCAGCTCGGTCTCAACTCCTGCTGGGTGGGAGGCACCTACGACCGCAAGCGCGCCATCTATCGCGCGAACCCGGGACAGAGGCTGGCGCTCGTGGCGACGCTCGGCTATGGCGAGACCCAGGGCAAACCGCACAAGGAGCGCGCGGCGAGCACGCGGTCGAGGGTGAGGGTGCTCGACGTGCCCGCATGGTTCGACCGCGGCATGGAGGCCGTCATGCTCGGGCCTTCGGCCATGGGACGTCAGGGCTTCCTCTTCCAGCTCGAGGCCGACGGCGACACCGTACACGCCTCGGCCGCGGAGGGGGCCTTCTCGAGGTTCGACCTCGGCATAGCCGAGCGCCACTTCGAAGCGGCCTCACGCCATCGCGTGGCCGACTCCGCCGCCGAGCGCCTCGCTCGCTAGCTACGCCCGGTTGATCTCCTCGAGGAAGGCGTCGCCGTAGCGTCTGAGCTTGACCGCGCCGACGCCGGAGACCTGGAGCAACTCGTCGCCATTCTTCGGCCGACGGCGCACCATGCCCCGCAGCGTGGCGTCCGAGAAGATCACGTAGGGCGGGACGGAGCCGTCGTCGGCGAGCTCCTTGCGCAGCGCGCGGAGCCGCTGGAAGAGCTCGTCGTCATCGTCCGAAGAGGTGCCGAGCCCCTCCCGGGAGGCAGGTATCTCCCGGTGCGCCCGTCCGGTCGCCCGAGGCGTCCCGGCGCGGCGCAGGTAGGCCTCCGGAGAGGCGTCCGTGCAGACCGAGCACGCGTCGCACGACTCGGGGACCTCGCTCAGGTCCTGGCCGAAGTAGCGCAGGATGCGCCGGTGTAGGCAGGAGTCGCTCATCGCATAGCCGATCATCTCGCCGAGGAGACGCTCTCGGTTGTCGATCAGGCGACGTCGCTCGGAGCCAGGCACGTCGGGGGCGAACTCGGTGTTGTCGATCAGGAAATGGCAGGTGCGAATGTCTCCCCTGCTCCAGAGCAGGAAGCACTCGGCCGGCTCCCCGTCCCTGCCCGCTCGGCCGGCCTCCTGGTAGTACTCCTCGACCGAGAGGGGCAGACCGGCGTTCATCACGTAGCGCACGTCCGACTTGTCGATGCCCATGCCGAAGGCGTTTGTCGCGACCATCACCTGCGCGTCATCGACCACGAAGCGACGCTGCGCCTCGAGGCGGGCGTCGTTGTCCATGCCCGCGTGGTAGGCGACGGCCGAGACGCCCGCGTCGCAGAGACGTCCGGCGAGGGCGTCGACCCCCTTGCGCGTGGTGGCGTAGACGATGCCCGACTGGCCGGCATGGCGGAGGGCGTAGGCGACGATGAACTGCTCGCGCCTCTTGGGCGTGAGCTCGTACGAGAAGAGTGCGAGGTTGGGGCGGTCGAATCCGTTGACCTGCACGACCGGGTCGCGCAGGCCGATGAGGGACACGATGTCGTCGCGAACCTTGCTCGTGGCCGTGGCGGTGAGGGCCGCGACGACGGGCCGCACGGGCAGTGCATCCACGAACTCCGCGATGTCGCGGTAGGCCGGGCGGAAGTCCTGACCCCACTGGCTCACGCAGTGCGCCTCGTCCACCGCCACGAGCGGCACCTGCGCCGCGGCGGCGAAGGAGCGGAACCTCGCGTCCCGGAGACGCTCGGGAGCCACGTACATGACGTCGTACCACCCGTCGAGGGCCCGCTGGACCACGATGTCCTGCTGGCGCGGGGTGAGGCTCGAGTTGAGGTACGAGCCTCGAATCCCCGCCTCCTTGAGGGCGCGCACCTGGTCGCCCATGAGGGAGATGAGCGGGCTTATCACCAGGGTGAGCCCGCCGAGAAGCACGGCGGGAATCTGGTAGCAGACCGACTTGCCGGCGCCCGTGGGCATGACGGCGAGCACGTCTCGCCCCTCGAGCACGGCGGAGATGACCTCGGACTGCCCGGGTCGGAAGCTCGCATAGCCGAAGTGGCGCTCGAGCGCCTCGAGCGCGTCACGCGCGGTGGGTGCGGCTTCGGCCATGCGCTCTTCTCCCCTCGACGAGTCCGGTCTGGCGTCGCTCGCTAGAGCAGGTCGCCGTGGATGAGGCCCAGGCGCACGCAGGCGTTCCAGATGCCGTTCTCGTCCACGCCGTCGGTCACGAAGTCGGCCATCTCCTTGACCTCGGAGTTGCCGTTGCCCATGGCGATCGAGGTGCCGACGGCGTCGAACATGCCCAGGTCGTTGCCACCGTCGCCAAAGCACAGGGCTTCCTCGGGCCTGAGGTCGTAAATATCGAGCACGCGACGCACGGCGCGAGCCTTCCCGCCGCTGATGGGGAAGGCGTCCACGAAGTTGGGCGACCAGCGCGTGAGCTTGAGGTGCTTGGTCGCGTCCCTCAGGACGCCCGTCTCGCCAGGCCCGAGGAAGACGTTCATCTGATAGACGTCATGGTCGAGCGCCTGGTCGATGTCGCCCTCGGGGACGTTGATGCCCGCCATGTCCAGCGCCGAGTGCACCCTCTCGTCGTAGCCGCTGAGGTAGGACGTGTCCTTCTCCATGAAAATCGCCTGGTAGAGGCCGTCGTGGACCTGCTGCACCACCGTCGCGACGTCATCTCTGTCAACAGGCTCCTGATAGAGCACCGCATAGCGGTTGAGGATGAACTGCCCGTTGAAGAGAATGAAGGCCTCGAGGTCGGCGATGGGGATGTCATCGACCTGATAGGGCGCGCGGCCCGTGGCGAGGAAGCACTTCACGCCGGCGTCGCGCAGCTCGCGAAGGGCGTGGCGCGTGGACGTGGGCATGGCATGCGTGGTGAACGAGAGCATGGTGCCGTCGGCGTCGAAGAACGCCGCCTTGATCTTGCGATCGGTGCTCCAGGTGGGCATGGGCATCCCTCCGATTGGTGTCGTATGACCCCGTCATGATATCGTTTCCGCAGCGTAGGACCACCGCCGCTCGCCTGACCGACGGATACCTTCACAGACCGAGACCGACGCCGCGGCTATCCGAAGAGTCGCGACGCCTGCACCATGCGCTCCATGATGTGAACGCCGAAGGGACAACGAGGCTCGCAGGCGCCACAACCGATGCAGGCGTCCGCCGTCACCCCGAGCGCGCGGTAGTGGTCGCGGACGAGTTCCGGAAGCTCATGGCCCTTGGACACCTGCACCTCGGCAAGGTCGTAGAACTTGTTCACCTGGGCGATGTCGATGCCCACGGTGCAGGGCGCGCAGTGCCCGCAGTAGGTGCAGAGCCCGCTGACGGGATGCTCCGGCGCGGTCGCGAGCGCGGTCGCGTAGTCGCGCTCCTCCGGCGTCGCGGTCTCATAGGCGGCGTCCTCCTCGAGGTCGGCGAGGCTGCGGTAGCCGAGCAGGACGCTCGCCACCGCCGGGCGCGTGAGGGCGTAGTGGATGCACTGGGCGGGCGTGAGCGCCACGCCGAAGGGCGAGCGGTCGGGGTCGAGGAGCCGCGAGCCCGCGAAGCACTTCATGACGGTGATGCCGACGTCGTTGGCCTCGGCCATGCGGTAGAGCTCCATGCGATCGCGGTCCATCGCGTTCGCCTCGTCACCGTAGTCGCCGAAGAGCGTCTCGATGTCCTCGGAGGCCGGCTTCATGTCATAGGCGGGGTTCACCGAGAAGAGCAGCATGTCCACGTCGCCCGACTCGATGGCCATTGTGCCCGTGATGGGGTTGTGGGTGCTCATCCCGATGCTTCGAATAACCCCCTGGCTCCTGAGCTCGCGGACGTAGTCGCCGTAGGCACCGCCCATGGCACGCTCGAACTCCGCCGGCGAGTCGACGTAGTGCACCATCCCGAGGTCCATGTGGTCGGTGTGGAAGCGCTCCAGGAGGTCGTCGAAGGCCACCTTGCACTTCTCGACGTCGCGCGTGCGCACGTACTGGCCGCCGTCCCAGGTGGAGCCTATGTGCCCCTGGACGTACCAGCGGTCGCGATCGCCCACGATCGCATCGCCGAGGTTCGAGCGGACGGCGGGATCGCTCATCCAGCAGTCCATGATGTTGATGCCCAGCTCCGTGGCACGGTCCACGACCTCCTGGACCGTCTCGCGCGTGGCATGCTCGAGCCACTCGCAGCCAAAGCCGATCTCCGAGACCATGAGACCGGTCCTCCCGAGCCTGCGATACTCCATTGCCTCTCCTCACGCCTCGATTTCGCGTCCCTGGCGACACGGTCCAGCATATCATCGAAGAGGTACGCCACGACAACCGGGAGGCACCATGCCGTTCCAGACCGTTCATGCGGACATCACGACCCTGCACGTGGACGCCATCGTCAACGCCGCGAACGAGCGCCTGCTCATGGGTGGGGGCGTCTGCGGGGCGATCTTCAGCGCGGCTGGCCCCGCTCGCCTCCAGGAGGCCTGCGACAGAATCGGCCACTGCGACACGGGCTCGGCCGTCGCGACGCCGGGGTTCGGTCTCGCCGCACGCTACGTCATCCATGCCGTCGGCCCCGTCTGGCAAGGGGGCGGATGTGGCGAGAAGGACCTTCTCGCCAGCTGCTACACGTCCTCGCTCGACGTGGCACGCGACCTGGGCTGCACGTCCATCGCCTTCCCGCTCATCTCGGCCGGCATCTACGGCTATCCATCCGCGGGACGAGGCCCTCGCCGTGGCGAGAGACGCCATCGAGGGCTGGCTCTCGACGTACGGCGACATGGACGTCTACCTCGCACGCTACAGGTCGAGGTAGGACCCCGTTCGAGACACGACCGGAAGCCGCCGGATTCGGCTTGCTGACTGCCAGACGGGGAGCCATCCTCGCCAGCGGCCGCCGAGAATGGCTCGTGGCGAGTTTGGCTCCTTTCAGCAAGCCCCTGAGCTGCGGGAGCCTTTCTCACACCTTGGTTTCGATTTTGGCTCCCGACGTTTTGGCAGGTAAACGGGTTGATAGGACCGTGAACCATGAGCCAAAATTGGTCTCAACCAATGAACGGCAGGCAGGAGGCGTGCCTAGCCCCGAGGCTTCACGACCTCCCAGGCGAGGAGCATGGCAAGATACAGCAGCCCGATCGCGACAATGATGACGAGGGCGATTCTCGCAGCGGTCCAGCGGACCTTTGGCTTGTCCTCCCGAGCTGGCTCCTCGGAGGTTGCGGGAGGACGAAAGTTCTCGTATACGAGCATCCGAACGTCGATTCCAAGGGTCTTCGCGAGAGGCTCGAGAAGGGCGGTGTCGGGGAGCCCGGCCCCGCATTCCCATCGGCTGACCGCCTTGTTCGTCACGCCGAGAGTCTCGGCGAGCTCGGCCTGGGTGATTCCGAGCCCATGCCTGCGCTCGGCGATGGTCTGCCCGACACTCTTCGCGTCCATCCTGCTATCCCTTGCGGATGTACTTGATGAGGGCGACGCATGCGAGAATGGGCAGTGCCAGCTTGGTGAGAACCGCTTCGGTGATTGACGTGAGCGACATCAGGGCGACGTATGGATCCATAACGCGCGCTCCTTCCTAGGGTACCCAAGTGTGGTCGATGGCTAGGTACTGCTTGTCCTTCATCCCGTAGTCACCGACGAAGTATACGTATCCCGTTGCGGCCGCATGAATGGAATGGGCGGAGTAATTCGAGTTCAGGCTCAGGGTTTGCCAGTGGTCGAAGGCTCTGCTTGCGTCAGCTTGATATACCCAAGCTCCATCAATGTTCATCACTGTATCGTACTGAGCGTCGGCGATGGTTGCGTTGGCTTTCAGGTAAATGTACGCAAAGCCTCCCGTTGCCGTGCTGCGTGCGGTCGCTGACGTCAGGTACGTCCGGGTGGTCGGCATCGGGGTTCGCCTGGGGGACGCATGGGAATCTTGGAGAATCGTCTCGCTTGCCAGGCTGGACGAGTCGATGGCGTGGGCGGTTGTGGGAAAGGCGAGCAATGCCCCCACCAAAAGGAGGGACGCAGCCAGTAAGAACGTTCTTCTCATCAGATAACCCTGTCTTACGTGGATGCTGTCTTCATTGAAGCATGCTGTGACACACGGCCCGTACTATGCTCACCTCCTGCCAATTAGGTGTCGCTAGCTTTGAGAATCAATCTATTCTCTTATTGGGGCTACGTCACTCCATTTGTCGTGGATGCGTTTAGCTGGGATTATCTACTATTCGGAGACTGCTAATTTCGTTGCGAGGCCACGGGGCGTAGCTGGACCGAAGGCTCATTTTTGATAACGCACATTTTGCCCCGGATTAATCACGCCAACTGGGGCGGATTCTCGCGATGATTG
>DCZG01000167.1:0-1188 GCA_002331575.1 Atopobium sp. UBA2090
CGTCGAGCCTCTCGTAGGTGCGCAGGACGGTCTCGGCGGGCGCCGCCATGCCGCCCGGCCGCACGATGCGGTCGCTGCGGATCACGGCGAGGTCGGGGTAGTTCACGCTCGTGAAGGCGTTGAAGCTCATGGTCCGCTGCTTGCGGGCGCGCGTGCCGGCGATGACGTGACCGTCGAAGACCACGCACACGTCGCGGCTCGCCTCGTCGCNNGCGTAGAGGACGGCCTGGTAGAGGTTGAGCTTGGCGTCGGTGAAGGGGTTCGCCATGGGCTGCTGCGAGCCGGTGAGCACGATGGGCTTCCGACTGCCCTGCACGAGGTAGGAGAGGGCGGCGGCGGTGTACGCCATGGTGTCCGTGCCGTGGAGGACGACGAAGCCGTCATAGCTGTCGAAGGCGCCCGTGATGCAGCGGGCTATCGCGAGCCAGCCGGAGGGGTGCATGTTGGTGCTGTCGATGTTCATCGGCTGCACGACGTCGAGGTCGCAGAGGTCGGCGAGCTGAGGCACGCGCGAGGCGAGCTCCTCGCCCGTCACGGCGGGCACGAGGCCGTTCTCCTCGGGCAGGGACGCGATGGTCCCGCCCGTCGCGATGAGCAGGATCCGCTTCATCGCTCGCTCCCTTCTGCCTGGACGTCGAGAAACGCGCAGGGGTTGCCGTGCCTCTCGACGAGCGCCGCCACGTCGTCGGAGGCGACGAAGACCGTGGTCGTGTTGACGAGCGGGTGGGCGCAGATCACCTGGTGGCGGAGGCTCTCGTCGAAGACCATCGTGACCGTCCGCGACTCGTCGTTGAGCACGGCGAGGGGCGTCACGCTGCCGCGTCCGATGCCGAGCATCTGCTCGAGGCTCTTCTCGCTCGCGAACGAGAGCCGTCGGCTGGCGAGACGTGCCTGGAGGGTGCGAAGGTCGATATGTGCGTCGTCCGGCGCGGTCACGAGCCAGAAGCTGCGGCTCTTGTCGTCACGAAGGAAGAGGTTCTTGCACGGGACCGCGCCGTACGTCTCGCCAGCCGCGCTGATGCCGGCCTCGCGTGCGGCCTCGACGGTGAGGACGGGCTCGTGGTGCAGCACGTGGTAGTCGAAGCCGCGAGCGTCGAGCAGGGCGTAGATGTCGGCTTCGGTGAGCATGGACCTCCGTTCGCGTTGGTCCCACCATCGTAGCCGACTCCCCACCTGCCAAAGGTGCCA
>DCZG01000167.1:1250-3163 GCA_002331575.1 Atopobium sp. UBA2090
GGTTCCGATGGCGGGCGGACGGGGTTGGGGGGCGAATGTCAGGGGCGAGAGCCCGGTTCGTTACATCACTTCGGCAAGCTTCTTCTCGCAACGGGCGGTCACGTCGAGGTAGTAGGCGAGGTCGGCGTTCGAGAGCGACTTCTGGTCGATGTCGTCGAGCTGTCTGACCATGTCGGCCTCCTTCGAGGTCATGTCGGCGTAGTCGCTCATCATCGACGTCTTGTCCTCGGTGGCGTTGTACTTCTTCATGAACTCGACGTACTCGTCCACGAACGCCTCATAGCTGTCGAGGAACGACTTCAGGTCGGGGCTGACCTCCGAGCTTGAGCTCGTGTCCGTCGAGGTCGTCGTGGTACTCGTGCTCGTCGCCGTCGCGCTCGTACTCGTGTCCGACGAGCTCGTCGACCCAGAACCGCTGCACCCGAAGAGCGCAAGTGTCGCGGCGCAAGCCACCGCGATCGCCAGAGACGTGATCCGATTCGTTATCATGGTTCCCCAATCATCGAGCGTTCCGTGCCGCGCAGGTGGCGGCTGTTGGAACTGATGCTAGGGTTGTCCGAAGGCGGTCTCATTAGCTGCCAGCTAAATCGCAGCTCGCAGCTCTGGTGACACTTCTCCCGAAGGAATCAGAGCGCGCAGCTCCAGCGAATGTTCTCGTCGTCGACGCTCAGCGCGTCGAAGGAGTCCTCCACGAACTGCAGCCTCTCGCAGCGGCGGTCGCGCACCACGTGGGCTGGCACGCCGGCCACGGTGGTGTCGTGCGGCACTTCGTGCACCACGACGGCACCGGCGGCGATTTTTGCATTGTCGCCGACGTGGATGTCGCCGAGGACGGTCGCGTTGGCGCCCACCATCACGTTGTTCCCGAGGGTGGGATGGCGCTTGCCGCCGTGCTTACCGGTCATGCCGAGTGTGACGCCCTGGTAGATGAGGCAGTCGTCGCCAATGATGGCCGTCCCGCCGATGACGACGCCGATGCCGTGGTCGATCGAGAAGCGCCGCCCGATCTGGGCGGAGGGAAAGATGTCTGCTCCGAGCCTGCGCCGCGTGCGCTTGGCGAGAAGAAGGGCGAGGCCCCGCATCCCATGCTCGTAGAGCCACCTGTGCCAGCGATACGACCACACGATGTGTGTGCCCGTCGAGTAGAGCACGATGTCCCTGATCGAGTCCGCCGCGGGGTCGCGGTCGAGCGCCGCCTGCGCGTCCTCGTGCATGAGGGCGAAGAGGGACGGCCTTCTCTCGGTTCGGCGTGCCATCAGAGGTCCATGGAGAGGTAGCGCTCACCCGTGTCGGGGAGGATGGCAACGATGGTCTTGCCCGCGCTCTCGGGACGCTCGGCGATTTCAATGGCAGCCGCCACGGCGGCGCCGGAGGAGATGCCCACGAGCAGGCCCTTCTCGATGGCAAGGCGCTTCTTCATCGCTATCGCGCCATCGGACGTGACGGGCAGGATCTCGTCGACGACCGAGCGGTCGAAGGTCTCGGGCACGAAGCCCGCGCCGATGCCCTGGATCTTGTGCGCACCTGCAACGCCCTTGCTCAGCACAGGAGAGGAGGCAGGCTCCACAGCCACGACCTTGACATTGGGGTTCTTGCTCTTGAGGTACTTGCCCACGCCGGTAACGGTGCCGCCGGTGCCAACGCCAGCCACAAAGAGATCGACCTGACCATCGGTGTCCTCCCAGATCTCAGGGCCGGTGGTCTCGATGTGTGCCTGCGGATTGGCAGGGTTCACGAACTGGCCGGGGATGAAGGAATTCGGGATCTCCTTTGCCAGCTCGTCGGCCTTGGCAATGGCACCCTTCATGCCCTTGGCACCCTCGCTCAGCACCAGCTCTGCACCGTAAGCCTTCATCAGCTGGCGGCGCTCCACGCTCATGGTCTCGGGCATCACGATGATGATGCGGTAGCCC
>DCZG01000141.1:0-165 GCA_002331575.1 Atopobium sp. UBA2090
TGGGTCGTGGCCGACTACGGCGACGGCCTGCAGCGCTACTGGGTCGACGCGACCGCGCACGCCTGCGTGCCCGGATACTCCGCCGACGGCTGGGCGCACTGGACCACGACGCGCGGCTACGTCCTCCGGGGCGCTCAGCGCTACGACTCCGACGGCGTCCTCGTC
>DCZG01000141.1:300-5407 GCA_002331575.1 Atopobium sp. UBA2090
ACGTCGGCCCCTTCAGCATCGGAGACGACAAGTATTGCGGCAACTCGGCTACCGGCTATGTCTACCGCAACTGCTACACGTCCGGGCTCTACGATCTCTGGGGCTACTTTGACAATGACGGCATCTTGCGCATGCTCGATGGCGCGCCCCTCTCGGAAACTCAGAAGAAGATTCTCGCGGCGGCCGAGACCACCCCGTCTCCCGGGCTCGGCTGGTGCGCTGCCTGGGTCGAGTATGTCTATCAGAATGCCTTGGGCGGCAGCTTCGGTGGCGATGCCTGCACACTCTACAATGAGTACTGCAAGCTCAGCGACATCTCCCAGATTAGACCTGGCATGATCGTCGCCGTGAGTACGCACAGCCACAGCAGCGCTGGACGAAGGTATGGCCACGTCGGCATCTACATGGGTAATGGCATGGTCTACGACAACGAGGGCTACATCCGGCACATCTCGCTGCTCGAGTGGGTCTCGTACTATGGGGACATTGTCACTCCCAAGTGGGGCGTGCTGGGCAATATCTCGCTCGACTAGGCTTCGGTCTGCCTCGTTCTTGTGAGGGAGCGGCCTCGTCTCTTTGAAGACGGGGCCGTTTCGCTATTCCTGGGCAAGGTCCGCTTCAGGTGCCAGCGCCCAACGTCCGATCCGATGCCACCTTTGGGGAAATCTTGTGCCGTTGCGTTCATTTCTCGCTGTCTGAGATGCCTCGAAGTGAACGCAACGGCACAAGATTTCCCCAAAATCCGCTCGTTCGATGTCCCAGCCGAGAATCCATCTGACGGGTCGGAGCGGGGGAGGGTATGCGCAGACATGTGCGTCATGAATGAAACGCTCCCAGATGTGGGACAATCCTTGCGGATTCTGCAGCTATCGACAGGAGTCACCGCATGGCATCCATGAACGACAAGGACTACTACGCCATTCTCGAGGTTTCTCAAGATGCCTCGACGGACGAGATTCGCAAGGCGTTCCAGGCCAAGGCGCGCAAGCTTCACCCCGACATCAACAAGGCGCCGGACGCCGAGGAGAAGTTCAAGGAGGTCTCAGAGGCTTACGCCGTGCTTTCCGATCCCGAGAAGCGCAAACGCTACGATGCCATGCGCTCCGGCAACCCCTTTGCGGCGGGAGGCTATGGCGGCTCGGGATCGCCGCAGGGCGACTACTCCGGCTACGGTTCGGACCCCTTCGGCTGGGGCTTCCCCTTCGGCGGCTATACGAGCAGACAGACACGTCACACGCGGTCGCGGTCGTACAACCCGCGGGCGGGCGCCGACGTGGTCTACGACCTCACCGTCGACGCGGACGTCGCCAAGATCGGCACCCGCCGCGGCGTGACCTACCAGCGCTACGCCGCCTGTGGCGTCTGCCATGGCACGGGCTCGGTCGAGGCGGCTCACGCCGAGACCTGCCCCACGTGCAAGGGCACGGGTCACATATCGGTCGACCTCAGCTCGCTCTTCGGCTTCGGCGTGATGGAGATGGAGTGCCCCGAGTGCGAGGGCACAGGCAAGGTCGTCGCCGACCCCTGCACCAACTGCGGTGGCTCCGGTCGCGTGCTCACGGCGAGCGAGGTTGTCGTCGACATCCCGGCCGACTCCCACGACGGCGACGAGGTCCGTCTCACCGGCATGGGCAACGCCGGCACCAACGGCTCGAGCGCGGGCGACTTCGTCTGTCGCGTCTGCGTGCCCGAGGAGCGCCTCACCCCCGAGCAGAGCAACGGCTTCCACCTCCTGGGCTTCGACCTCCCGTTCGTCGTGATCGGCATCTTGGCGGGGGTCATATCGTCCATGTCGGTCTTCGTGGGCGTCATCGCCATTCTCGGCGCGTTCATGGCCTTCCGGGGCGGTTTCCGGCACGGCGGCCGTTGGTGGACCAATGCAGGAAAGGCGACCATGGGCGGCGTGACCAATGGTCTCGTGCTCGCGCTCTGTGTCGTCGGAATGTTCAAGTGCTCGTCCAGCATGGGGACGGCTGGCTACATGGGACGGCCCTATTAGGGAATTCGGGTGTGGAAGCGGGGCCTTTTGGGTAAAGAGGCCTCGTCAGACGGCTAGCGATTTTGGAGTTTGGTGAGATTGGAACCAAAGAGGGATTACTACGACGTTCTCGAGGTGGAGAGAGACGCCGACGCAAAGACGATCAAGCGGGCTTTTCTCAAGAAGGCGCGGGTCCTGCACCCCGACGTCTCTGACGACCCCAACGCCGAGGAGAAGTTCAAGGAGGTCAACGAGGCGTACTCGGTGCTCTCCGACGAGCAGAAGCGCGCCAACTACGACCGCTACGGCGACGCGAACGGCCCCTCGGGCTTCGGGTCGGATTACGTCGACGTCTCGGACATCTTCGGCGGCTCTGGCTTCGGGATCAACGACATCTTCGACTCGTTCTTCGGCGGCGGTTCCTCGCGAGGCGGGCGCACGACCCGCACGCGCGGGCGCGACATGGGCATCAGGCTCGCGATCACGCTCGAGGAGGCGGCCGCCGGTTGCAGGAAGACCATCTCCTACGATCGCCTCGCCCCCTGTGACGACTGCGGGGGGACGGGCTTCGCCGAGGGCGGCACGCTCAAGACCTGCGACCGCTGCCACGGCACGGGCGTGGTGACGTCGGTCCAGCGCACGATCTTCGGGCAGATGCAGTCCCAGACGACCTGCCCAGACTGCGGGGGAACCGGCCACGTCGTGGACAAGCCCTGCGAGACCTGCGACGGCCAGGGGCGCACGCCCTCCAAGGAGACCGTCGTGGTCGAGGTTCCCGTGGGCATCCGCACCGGCGACACGGTGCGCCTCAAGGACAAGGGCGAGACGGGCGTTCGCGGCGATGCGTCGGGCGATCTCGTCGTGAGCGTCGAGGTGCTCCAACATGATCGCTTCGAGCGGCATGACGACGACCTCTACTGCGCCGTGAAGATAGACTCCCTCCAGGCCATCGTGGGAACGTCCGTCTCGATCGACGGCATTCTCGCCGGCGAGAAGGTCGAGGTCAAGATTCCCGCCGGTTGCCAGTATGGCGACCAGGTGACCGTCGAACGGCGCGGCATGCCGAGAAGGGGTCTGGGCTCACGCGGCCGTCTCGTCGCCGTGGTGCGAGTCGAGACGCCCACCGACCTCACCCGCACGCAGACGCTCGATGTCGCCGCCCTCGTCGCCGAGCGGACGCTCGATGGCGTCGAGGTGGACGTCGAGGCCACCAAGGAGCGCGCCGATCGCGAGGGTGCGTCGCATGCCAAGGAGAACATGGCCGAGCACTTCGCCGCCGAGGCGGAGAACGACCTCAAGTGGGAGGTCCCCGAGAATCCCTTCAAGCAGGCGCGCGGTTCGGCGGGCAAGCCCGGCAGGGGCAGGAAGGGTCGGCACAAGTGAGCGGCCGGCCCCTCGGGGTCGCGTTCGTCAACCTCGGCTGCCGCGTCAACCGCGTCGAGCTCGACATGATGGCCGAGGCCCTCGAGGGTCTCGGCTGTGTCATGTGTGAAGAGTCCGATGCGTCGGCCATCGTGGTCAACACCTGTGCCGTCACCGGGGAGGCGCAGGCCAAGGCCAGAAAGGCCGTGCGCCACGCCGCGCTCATGCCGCAGGCGCCGCTCGTCGTTGCCACTGGCTGCGTGGCGAGTCTCTTCGCCGACGAGCTCTCCGGAATCGCGCCCAACGTCGTCGTGGTGACCGACAAGCGCCAGGTGGCACGCGTCGTCTCGGAGGGACTCGGCATCGAGGCCAGCCCCTGCGGCGAGACGAGCGCCCCGGCCGAAACGCCCACGCCCACCGGTCGCACGCGTCCCGGGGTCATGATCCAGGACGGCTGCGACAACCGCTGCACCTACTGCATCGTGTGGAAGGCACGCGGACGGTCGCGCTCGGTGGAGCCCGACGCCGTTCTCGCCGACGTTCGTGCCGCGTTGGGCAGGGGCGCTCGAGAGGTCGTGCTCACGGGCATCAACCTCGGCTGCTACCGCTCGGTTGGCAAGTCGGGAGAGCTGAGGCTGGCCGGCCTTCTCGACCGCGTCCTTGACGAGACCGACGTGGAGAGGGTGCGGATCTCGTCCATCGAGCCTCCGGACGTGACGGCTGACCTCCTGCGCGTGATGGCCGCCTCCGAGGGTCGCGTCGCCCCGTTCCTCCACGTGTGCCTGCAGTCGGGCTGTGACGAGACCCTGAGGCGCATGGGTCGCGTCTATCGGACCGAGCTCTACCGTCGCGTCACCGACGCCGCTCGCGCGGCTGTTCCCGACGTCGCGCTCGGCACGGACCTCATCATCGGCTTCCCGGGCGAGACGGACGGGGAGTTCGACCGATCGCTCGCGTTCTGTCGCGAGACGAGGTTCTCGAGGATGCACGTCTTCCGTTACTCGCGCCGTCCCGGAACGCCGGCCGCGACGGCTGACGGCCAGGTGGAGCCCTGTGTCATGGCCGCGCGGAGCCGCGAAATGCGCGCGCTCGCATCGCGGATGCGCCGCGAGGAGGCAGCCCGTCTCGTGGGCACCGACCAGCTCGTCGTGGTGCAGTCGCCTGGTCGGGGAGTCACGGGAGGCCTCTTCGACGCGGTCGTGGACCCGCGGCTTGAGGTCGACTCGCTTGCGCGCGTGCGGGTATCCGCGGTGCGCGGAGATGGGACGCTGGTGGGTTCGGAGTGATTTGGCGGGTGTTTGCGGCTATATTTGACATGTCATTCGGGTCATTGGCCCCGCAATCCCGGTAGGAGGAGCATGGAGCCCACTCACGTTCGCCTCACCATTCCCGACTCGGTCGACCCGACCGCGCTCATGGGGCCTGCCGACCGGCTGCTCCGTCGCATCGAGGACTCCTTCGACGCGATGATCACCGTGCGGGGCAACCAGGTCTCGGTCACGGGCTCCGCCGAGGTCGTCGACCAGGTGACCTCGGTCTTCTCGCGGCTCATCCGCCTCGTCGAGGTGGGGGAGACCCCCACGACGGGCGACGTCGACCTCCTCGTCGACCAGGTGCTCCATGGCGCGGGCCGTCTCGACGTGCTCTCGGACGACATCCTGCTCACGTATCGGGGGCGTGCCATCAGGCCAAAGACGGCCGGCCAGAAGCGCTACATCGACTCGATTCGCGCCAACACCATCACCTTCGGCATCGGCCCGGCGGGCA
>DCZG01000037.1 GCA_002331575.1 Atopobium sp. UBA2090
GCGGTCGCGTCGACCCAGTAGCGCTGGAGACCGTCACCGTAGGCGTCGGTCACGTGCCAGCCGGTCGCCTCGAGAGCGCCGGTACCGTCGGCCAGGTAGATGTCGCCCGTCGTCGAGTCTACGTACCGACCGCGCACCGCATAGCCGTCCGATCCGATCCAATAGTAGAGGGTGCCCCTCGTGGCGTCGGTAGCGGTCGCCAGCCTCGAGGTAACCTTCGCGCCACTCTCGATGAGATAGAGGCCGGTCTGGTCGGAATGCCAGCCGTCAGCGACCGTGGTTGACGAGACGTCCGTAGAGGTCGGCGCAACCGTGTCACTCGTGGTCGAATCGTTCGAGGGCACGACCGAGGTCGCATCCGAATTCGAGCTCGCTGACGAGCCGTCATCCGAGGGCGTAGCCGCGTCCGAAGGGACCACAGTGGCCGTGTCCGAAGTTGAGCCCGTAGACGTGCTGCCGTCAGAGGGCGTGGCCGTTGACGTCCCATCCGCCGCGCCGCTCTCCTTCGAGGAGTCAGTCACGACGTCCTTCGTGGCTGTGGCATCGGTTTCCGCGGCCTGCCCAGCGCTATCATCCGTCACGACGACCTGCTCACTCGCAGGCACGTCAGAGGTCGTGAGAGCACTCGAATCCTCTGCCACCGCGAATCCCGGCACAGAGAGAGCGAGGGCGCCGGTCAACAGGACGAGACCGAGACGGGCGGAACACACCCCTCGACCGAAGGCACCGCTACTGCCATTCGAAATCATTCGTATCTCCAAGAAGTCGGCATTATCTTTCTGTCGACGTCGCGCTCACCATCAAAATCGATTGTGTGTGCATCATCCGAGTGGCTCGGCAAAATGCAGATGGTCAGAGCCAACAGGAGGGATGATCCTGGAGAGCGGTCAGACAACGTTATTGAGTATAAGCAAAGATGTAGCTGCCTGAATCAACAAATTATGACAATAATGCCTAATGTTTATCACCTGGCGTCGAAGGCGTGACTACTCGCCATAAGTCATCACCCAAGCGTCAGGCCAACGGCGCGATATCCCACGCCGCAGGTGTCGAGAATTCGCTTGGACACGATGTTGTCCTCCGTGCCGTCGTACTTGTCATCGAGATAGACGACTTCGCCGATGCCCGCCTGGACGAGCATCTTCGCGCACTCATGACAGGGAAAGAGGGTCACGTAGACCGTGGCACGCGTCATGTCCTTGAGCGAGCCCCGATAGTTGAGAATCGCGTTGGCCTCGGCGTGCATGACGTAGTTGTGCTTGTCGAAGAGCGGGTTGTCATTGGTTCCCCATGGGAACTCGTCATCATCGATGCCGGAAGGCGTCCCGTTGTAGCCCACGGAGAGGATCCTGTGGTTGGTATCGGCGATACAAGCTCCGACCTGCGTGTTGGGATCCTTGCTCCTCATGCTGGCGGCAATCGCCACGCGCATGAAGAACTCGTCCCACGAGATGACGTTCGCACGCTTTCCAGGCATGGCTGCCCCTCCAGTACAAAGCCGCATCCGATGGTCAAGGCACCATCCTAGCAGCTCGCAGACCGGACGTTCCCGGTACCACCAAGTTCCCAGAGTCGACCGTAGAGCTCGTTGCCGAGGAGCCATCCTCGCTGCGTGGGCGCGAGTGACTCGTCTAGGAAGCCATCGTCAATCAGACGCCCCAGGGTAATCTCCACGTCCTGCCCAATTGACCTTCGACTTGAAGCTACAAGAGCCTCAGAAAGTCCAAAGCTCAATCTCGCCCCAAGCATGAGGTCTTCTGCAAGAGCCTGTTTCAGAGTGAGAAATTCAAGGTCAAAAGACATGTTCTTCAGTTCAGGTTCAAGGCCAATGGCCAGAGACGGGCTTGTACATGCAAGTCTTACCCTCAAGCAACCATCAGGTATCGGTGGAAGTTGAGGGCAAACCTCTTGTAGCTTCAAGTAAGCTTCAACCGAGAGCATGCTCGCCGCCGACGTCCCCAGGCCGAGGTAGGTTCTTCCCGTCCAGTAGGCGATGTTGTGTCGGCACTCCTCGCCTTGGCCTGCGTAGCTCGCCACCTCGTAGCGGGAGAAACCAGCAGCTTCGAGCACGCGCTGGGCCTGCACCATGCGATCAGCCTCGACGTCCTCGTCGTTCCATGCGGGCGTGTCATCACCCACGCGAGCCGCAAGTGCCGTGCCCTCCTCGATCATGAGGGGATACACGCTCACGTGTCCGGCCCCAAGCGAGACCGCCTCGCTCAGCGTCCGATTCCACGATGTCCGCGTCTGGCCGGGGATGGCGCACATGAGGTCGCAGGAGACGGAGAGCCCGCTCGAGACGGCAGCCTGGACGCGCTCCCGTGCCATGGAGGCCGTATGGATGCGGCCGAGAAGCCCGAGCTCACCGTCATCGAGGCTCTGGACGCCCACGGAGAGGCGCGTGGCACCAGCCGCTCGAACGGCGTCGATGACCTCGTCTGAGAGTGAGTCGGGATTTGCCTCGCAGGTGAGCTCGGTGACGGGGGCCGCGTCGCAGATGTGTCCGACCAGCTCGCCGAGCCCCGTCCCGAGCATCGTCGGCGTGCCGCCGCCGACGTAGGCGGTCTCGCAGCCTTCCAGCAGCCCGACGGCCTCCACCTCGCGCAGCTGGAGCTCGAGCGCCGCGCGATAGGCGTCCATGAGGGGATCCTCCCGAGCGGTAGCCCGGGAGGAGAAATCGCAGTAGGCGCACTTCCGCACGCAGAAGGGTATATGCAGGTAGAGAGCGGAGGCCGAGGGTTCGTGCAGGCGCACTTCCCAGCCATCGCCGTCCGTCTCAACGCACATCGGTCGTCGCCATCCGAGCCGAGGCCTCATCGAAGAGCTCGAGGTACCCGTCGAGCGACTCGCACCTCACCGCACGGTCCCTCAGGCTCGCGGCGTTGGGCAGCCCGCGAAGGTACCATCCCGCAAGGCTCCTCGCCCGCGCGAGATGCGCCCCCGTGGCATCGAGCAGCCGCACGTGCATGCGAAGGGCCGCGAGACGTCGCTCTGGCGTCGGAGCCGTCACGACCTCGCCGTCAAGAACGCGATGCGCGTCACCGAAGACCCAGGGGTTGCCGTACGTCCCTCGGGCGACCATCACGGCCGTCGCGCCCGTCTCGGCGAGCATCCGAGCGGCCTCCTGCGGCCCCCGAACGTCGCCCGAGCCGATCACGGGCACGGACACGGCGTCGACGACGCGTCGGACCGCGTCCCAGTCGGCCTCCCCGCGATACAGCTGGTCGCCGTAGCGGCCATGGACCGCCACGGCCGAGACACCCGCCTGCTCCATGACACGGGCGAACTCGGGCGCCACCTCATGTGCGACGGTCCTCCCGCGCCTGATCTTGACCGTCACGGGCACCTTCGCCTCCGCGAGGCAGGCACGGACGATTCCGGCTGCGAGCTCGGGGTCGTCAAGGAGGGCGGAGCCCTCCCCCNNGCCCTTGGGGACGGGACAAGCCATGTTGACGTCGACGAGGACGAGCCTCGACCCCAGGCGCTCGCTGACGGCCGCGACCGCCTCGCGGAACTGGTCGGGCTTCGAGCCGAAGAGCTGGACGGCGATGTCCGGCTCGGGGTCCTGCGGATCGACGAGCTTCCAGGTCTTCTCGCCCCCGTAGTGAAGACCAGCAACGGAGACCATCTCGGTGTAGGCGAGCGACGCTCCGCCCGCGCGGGCCATGATCCGATAGGCGGCGTCGGAGACTCCTGCCATGGGGGCCATGAGGAAGGGGCATGCCGAGAGACGCTCGGCGAGGGTGCCCTCGCACGGAAACGAGACGAGGTCTGGCGAGAGCCCGACGGCTGGTGCGCAGGCGCGGAGGACGTCCGCAGCCGCGCTCACGACAGGGTCTCCGCCGCGGCGAGGACGAGGTCGAGGCAGCGTTCGGGCCGGTCCCAGGGCGAGCAGTGCCCCGCCCCCGGGATGACCTCGAGCGACACGCCCAGCTCCTTGGCCCACGCGCGCATGGCGGGAGCGACGAGCCCCACGCCGTCCTTCTCGCCGACGGCGAGCGTCACGGGAAGCCCCTCGGGCAGCGATGTCGCCGGAGCGTCG
>DCZG01000059.1 GCA_002331575.1 Atopobium sp. UBA2090
CTGTCCCCTTTTCCAGGTCGGGAGGGACATGAAGACCGTCACCTTTACCTACGTCCGGCACGGTCGGACGGAGTTCAACCGAGACCACGTGATCCAGGGCGGCCGCGTCGACTCCCCGCTCGACCCGGCGGGCCTCCCGTCCATCCATGCCACGGCCGCCGCACTGGCAGACCTGCCGTTCGCGCGCTGCTACGCCTCGCCTCTGGGACGCGTCCTCCAGACCGCCGCCATTCTCGTCGACGGTCGCGACCTCCCCGTCCGGACCCTGGACGACCTGCGCGAGTTCGACTTCGGTGACATCGACGGCCATGCCTACCCCGGTCGGAGGATCACCTTCGCACGGTGCTTCGTCCGACAGGACTTCTCACCCGTCCACGGCGAGCAGGGCGAGCAGGTCCGAGCGCGCGTGCGTCGGGCCTTTGCCACGATGTACGACGTGGCCGACGACGGAGACCAGGTCCTCGTCGTCGGCCACGGTGCGTTCTTCCGCTATGTGCTCCTCGAGTACGGCGAGGGCGGCAACCTCGCGAGAAAGCTCAGGAGCGAGACCATTCGCACCCACAACGCGTCCATCGCCACGGTCGTGGGCAGCGACGGGACCTTCCGGCTCACGCAGCTCCCGCTCACGGCCAGGGAGTACCTCGCGAAGCCGAGGACGCCCCGGCGGCCCCCCGCGTGACGGACGCCCCGAGCGCCCTCCTACGAGTGCGTGATCGCGTACGAATGCCCGGCGAGGTCGCAGTCGAGCTGCGCCCAGGCGGTACCGTCGGCGGAGCTGCGACGGATGCGGAGCATGCCGTCTGACGGCAGGCTGACCTCCATCTCGCCGTCGATGTCGAAGGCGGGATGGGAGTTCCTGAACTCCATGAGCGACACGAGCTCGCGCACCACCGGGCGCTCGACCTCGGCGTCGATCTCCTCCCGGCTGTAGTAGTGGCGGTTGATGTTACGCCCCTCCTTCGTGCTCTCGAGGAAGTCAAGGTCGTTCTTGCCGGCGAGAAGGCCGACGTAGTAGACCATCGGGATGCCGGGCGCGAAGAACTGGATCGCACGCGCGAGCGCATAGGCGGCGTCGTCGTTGCCAAGCGCGGAATAGTAGGTGGTGTTCACCTGGTAGACATCGAGGTTGTTGTAGGCCTCGGTGTTGTAGACCTTCTTGACGTTGGCACCCTCGGAGAACATCTTCTCCTTCGTGAAGTCCACGGCATCGTCGGGCAGGAGGTCCTTCACGTCGACGATGCCGATGCCGTCGTGCGTGTCGAGGGTCGTGAACTGGTGCTTCGGGCACATCTCGAGCCAGCGCTTGAGGTAGGTCCCGTCGCCGGAGTAGAGGGCGTGGAGCACCATGACGGGCAGTGCGAAGTCGTAGATCCAGTAGCCCTTGTCGGCGACCTTCATCTGGATGCTGTAGTGCTCGTGGATCTCGGGGAGGATCATCGGCGCGTTGGGGCTCTTGGTCCCGTCGAGGACGCCCTGCATGGCGCCGAGCAGCTCCCAGGTGTCGGGCTCGACGAAGAAGCAGTTGGTGCCGACCCGCTTCGTGGCGTACGCGAAGGCGTCGAGACGGACGATCGAGGCGTTGTTCGCCGCCATGTTCTCGAGCGTCTCACGGAAGAAGCGCTGGGCTCGCTCGGAGCGCACGTTGATGTCGATCTGCTCGTCGCCGAACGTGCACCAGACCTTCTCGGTGGTACCGTCCGCGAACTCCGCGTCGATGTAGGGCGCACGGGGCTTGCGCTTGTAGATGAGGTCGACCTGCTCCTGGGTCGGCTCGCCGCCGGGCCAGAAGTCCTTGTAGCGGATGAAGAAGTCCGAGAACTCGGAAGCGTCCTTCTTGGCGAGAAAGTCCTGGAAGTAGGGGCTCTGCCGCGAGATGTGGTTGATCATGAAGTCGAACATGAGGTAGCGCTTCTCGCCGATGCGCCGCACGTCGTCCCAGGTGCCGAACTTCTCGTCGACCACGTCGTAGCGCATGGGGGCGAAGCCGCGGTCGGCCGAGCTCGGGAAGAAGGGCAGGATGTGAACGCCACCCACCGCCTTGTCGAAGTGCTCGTCGAGCACCTCACGAAGGTCGGTGAGGTTGGTGCCCAGGCTGTCCGCGTACGTGATGAGCATGATCTTGTTGCTGAACTTCATGGCCTGCTCCCCTGCGTCTGGTGGGTGTCCCGAAAGCCTCGGCGTCTCGGTCTGACGTCTGAGAGAAGCATAGTCCCCAGCGCGGTCGGCAAGGGTGTATGAGAACGATTACACATAGTGACCACCATCGGCGAGTGGCAGGTCCCGGCCAATGACGGCGTATCTTCGCTCGCGCGCACGCAACAAGCGATTTGATGCCTGTGTGAAATCGTTCTCATGTCCTTCTCGCCGGCTTTTGTGCCGTATAGTCAGAGCATCGAATGACTCCGGACGGATGGAGCATCATGCCCAACAGCACATGGAACCTCGGCTTCCACCTTCACTCCCCCCGTGCCTGGATGAACGACCCCAACGGGTGCTGCCAGTTCCGCGGCGTCTACCACTTCTTCTACCAGTACGACCACGCCTGGCCGGAGGTCGACCAGAAGGGCTGGGGCGCCTTCTCCAGCACCGACCTCATCCACTGGCGCTTTGACGGCGTGCCCCTGGAGCCCAGCATCCCCGAGGACCGGCACGGCACCTTCACCGGCACCACCTACGTCGAGAAGGGCACCGCCTCCGACGGGGGCGACAGGATGCGCGTGTTCTACACGGGCAACGTCGTCGATCCCGGCCCCGACCACAACGAGAAGGACTACGACTTCGTCTATGCCGGCCGCCAGGCGAACGAGCTCACGGTCGAGAGCGAGGACGGCGTCCACTTCTCCAACAAGCGCGTGGTCATCCCCGCCGCGGACTACCCGGACATCTGCAGCATGCACGTCCGCGACCCCAAGGTCTGGAAGGAGGACGGCAAGCTCCGGATGCTTCTCGGCGCCCGCCACGTCGACACCCACGGCATGGCCCTGCTCTACGACTCGGACGACGGCTACACCTGGACGTTTCGCCAGTCCATCAACCCCAAGTACTTCTTCGGGTACGTGTGGGAGTGCCCGAACATCGTCCAGACCAGCGGTCACGACTACCTGTCGATAAACCCGCAGGGCCTGCCGAGCCTCTACGACAAGTGGCAGAACATGTGGCAGTCGGGCTACATCCCGCTCCCCGGCCGCATCCTCGACACCCACGAGGTCGACGAGCGAAGCTTCGTCGAGTGGGACCACGGCCACGACTTCTACGCACCCCAGACCTTCCAGGACGAGCAGGGCCGCTGGATCCTGGTCGGCTGGCTCGGCACCTTTGACAAGCACTACACGTCCACGCCCGACGGCCTCGGCTGGTGGCACTGCCTCACGGTGCCCCGCGTGGTCACGCGCGACGAGGAGACCGGGCTTCTCCGCCAGAACCCGGTGCAGGAGCTGCGCCAGCTTCGCGGCAGGCAGCAGGTGCTCCGCAGGAACGAGCCCGTGAGGATCGAGGGGCGCCACGCCGACATCTCGCTCGAGCACATCTCCTCCGAGGTGGGCACGCTCACGATCGACGACTCGTTCCAGATCAGCTACGTGCAGGGCCGCCTCGCGATCAACTACCTCGACAAGGAGTCCGCCGCGGGCAGGGCGGACCGCTTCATCCGCCTTCAGCGGCTCACGAGCCTGCGCGTCCTCGTGGACGGCTCGGTGGTCGAGGTCTACGCCAACGGAGGGGCCGACGTCTTCTCGAGCCGCTGGTTCCCGACCGAGAAGCCCGACCTCACGGTCGAGACGACGCTCGAGGCGGAGCGGTCGTTCGCCTATCCGATGAGGGACACGATGGCCGAGATGTACGCCACGGCGGTGGCGCCCGACCTCACGATGCCCGGCTGGAACGAGAAGCCCGCCGAGGGGTAGCGACTCGCGATCCGCGCTCGCGGGCTGTGCCAAAAGCCGAGAAGGATCCTTTGCCCTTATTGGTACCCTGCCAACTGGGCAAACGCCGCCGAGACAAAAGGGCCTTATTGGCACCCGCAGGTAGCAGGCTTGTCGCCTGCACCAAAAGCCGAGAAGGATCCTTTGGCGTTATTGGCATCGTACCAATAAGCCGAAAGGATCCTTTGGCGTTATTGGCACCCGCTCAACTGGGCAAACGCCGCCGGGACGAAAGGGCCTTATTGGCACCCGCAGGTAGACGGCTTGTCGCCTGCACCAGAAGCCGGAAAGGATCCTTCGACGTTATTGGTGCAGCGCGTTATTGTCGCAGCCCCGGACGGCGTCCTTCTCGCCAGCCGGAGCCGGACCGTCGACGATTGCCCTGGCTAGCCCTGGTACTCGGCGTCCCACTTCTCGAAGGCGCCGTCACCGAGCCTGGCGAGGTCCTCGAGGGCGTGTCCCACGGCATCGTCGTCGCAGAGGCCGATGTGGTGCCGCGCCACGGTCTTCACGCGGTCGTTGGCGTTCGCCACGGCGACCGAGTGCTCGACCGAGCTCAGAATCTGGTAGTCGTTGTCGGAGTCGCCGAAGCACACGACCTCGTCGCTTCGCACGGCGAGAAGAATCTGCAGGATGCGCAGGCCGGAGGCCTTGGACCACCCCTTGGGGACGCAGTCGAACATGCGCGAGCCCGGCGAGATGAGGTCGATCTTGGGGCAGGCCGCGCGGACCTTCTCGCCCCACTCGACGTTGTCGACTCCCTCTGAGCCCTCCTCGAAGTGCAGGCCGGCGGTGATGATGGGCCATGCGGGGATGTCGTCGGGCTCGCAGATCTCCGCCGCGCGGCGCGATCCCCAGGTGGTGCCCATGAGGTTCGGGAGCGTGGTCCCCGAGATGAAGCCACCCGCGTCTCCGCGGCCGCTCACGTAAACGCCGGGCAGGTCGTAGACCATCTTCGCCATGTCCACGATGTTCTGCCGGTCCATGGCCGTCTCGTTCATGAGCGTGCCGTAGGCGTAGATCTTCTTGCCGTTGGAGAGCAGCGCCGTCTGCATGCACACGTCGTCGCCGCGGAACGAGTCGAGGACCGAGTCCCAGTCGCGACCGCTTGCCGGCCCGAAGAACACGCCCTGTTCGGTGAGGTCATGAATGGCGTTGAGAGCCCGCTCGCTCGCGGGCTTCTGGAACGGAAGCAGGGTGTTGTCCATGTCGGTCAGGATGAGCTTGATCATCGTGCTCCAATCGTCGCGGAAGGCTTAGCACATCCTAGCATGTACGGACGTGAGAACGATACCATATCCGCGGACAGCACCTGGGATAGGTGACAGGCTCCGTCTTCGGTTCTCGCGCTCGGAAAAGCGGTTTTCTCAGAGGCCGTCCGCAACCCCTGGGCGACAATGACTAAGCATCGATAACCCGGCGAAAACCTGGAAAATCAACCTGTCCCCTTTTCCAGGTCGGAGGAGCGAGCCATGGCAGAGCACATCGACCTCAACGACGGATGGGAGTTCACCCCCACCATCTCGGACGCGTTCCTCGCCGGCGAGACCTGCGACGCGACGGAAGTCCGTCTCCCCCACACCTGCGCCGAGACGCCCCTCGACTACTTTGACAACTCGGTCTACGAGATGGTCTGTGGGTATCGCCGCACCATCCACGCGCCCGCGACGTGGACGTCGAGGTCGGTCGCCCTCACGATCGGCGCCGCCGGTCACACGGCGACGGTCTTCCTCAACGGCAGACCGATCCGCGAGCATCGCTGCGGGTACACGGCCTTCTCCGTCGAGCTCGCGCCATTTCTCCTGCTCGGCGAGGACAACCTCCTCGTGGTCCGCGTCGACACCCGCGAGCAGCAGAACGTCCCGCCCTTCGGCCACGTCATCGACTACCTCACCTACGGCGGGCTCTACCGGGAGGTCTGCCTCGACGTGCGCCCGGCCGTCCACCTGGCCGACGTCTTCGCCCGTCCGTCCCTGCCCGCCTCGGGGCTGCTCGCCGAGGACACGCCCGAGAGGGATGTGGCCGCGACGCTCGCCGCGCTCGACCTCTCGGGCGAGCTCGCGGTCGAGGTCACGCTCGCCGACGTGTCTGGCGAGAAGCCCGACGACTCCGGACTCGAGCTGCGCGCCACGCTCCGCGACGGCGACGGAGCGACGGTCGCCACCTGCCGACAGTCCCTCTCCGGCTGCCCGACCCTCGTGAGGTCCGCGCTCGAGCGTCGCGACGAGGCCTTCGTCCTGCACCTGGACGTGCCCCACGCAAGCGCCTGGGACGTCGATCGTCCCTACCTCTACGCCCTCAAGGTCGAGCTCGCGCGCGACGGGGTAGCCGTCGACGCACGCACGACCCGGCTGGGCTTCCGCCACGAGGACTTCCGCGCGGACGGGCTCTACCTCAACGGCAGGCGGCTCTCCGTCGTGGGCCTCAATCGGCACCAGTCGTGGCCGTACGTCGGCTACGCCATGCCCCGGTCGCAGCAGAGGCTCGACGCGGACATCCTCAAGTACGAGCTGGGGGTCAACGCCGTCCGCACGTCTCACTACCCGCAATCGCAGCACTTCGTGGACCGCTGCGACGAGATCGGGCTTCTCGTCTTCACCGAAATCCCCGGCTGGCAGCACATCGGCAACGAGGCCTGGAGGCGTCAGGCGATTCGCAACGTCGAGGAGATGGTCGTCCAATACCGCAATCACCCGTCGGTCTTCCTCTGGGGCGTGCGCATCAATGAGTCCGCCGATGACGACGAGCTCTACGCGAGCACCAACGCCGCAGCCCACGCGCTCGACCCCACCCGTCCCACGGGAGGAGTGCGGTGCATCACGGGAAGCCACCTCCTCGAGGACGTCTACACCTACAACGACTTCGTCCACGACGGGAAGGCGCCGGGCTGCAGGCGACGGTCGACGGTCACGCCCGACCCCTCGAAGCCCTACCTCATCACCGAGCACGACGGCCACATGTGGCCGACCAAGACCTACGACTGCGAGGACCATCGCACGGAGCAGCTGCTGAGACACGCCCGCGTCCTCGATGCCGTGGCGTGTGGCAGCGGCATTGCCGGCTCGTTCGGCTGGTGCATGTTCGACTACAACACCCACGGCGACTTCGGCAGCGGCGACCGCGTCTGCCACCACGGCGTCCTCGACATGTTCCGGAATCCCAAACTCGCCGCCGCGGTCTACGCCGCGCACCAGGAGACGACGCCGGTGCTCGAGGTGAGCTCGACCATGGACATCGGCGAGCACCCCGGCGGCATCATGGGCGACGTCTACGCCGTCACCAACGCCGACTCCGTTCGCATGTACCGAAACGGGTTGCTCGTCCGCGAGTTCGACCGCACAGAGAGCCCCTTCGGACACCTCGAGCACGGACCCATCGCCATCGACGACTTCGTGGGAGACGCGCTCGAGCGCTGCGAAGGCTTCTCGCACGGCAAGGCGGAGGCCGTGAAGGCCGTGCTCAACCACGTGGCGCGCTTCGGCTCCGGGAACCTCTCGGCATCCGTCGTGGCCAGCGCGGCGAAGGCGCTCGCGGTGTATCGCATGAGCGTGGGAGACGCCTTCGGACTCTATGAGAGGCACGTCGGAGGCTGGGGCGGGGACGTGCCCGTCTACCGCTTCGACGCCATGCGGAGCGGCCTGGTGGTCGCGAGCGTCACGAGAGCGCCCGTGACCTCGGTGCACCTCGAGGCACGAGCGGACCACACGACGCTCGTCGACGGGCCGACCTACGACGTTGCCTCGGTCCGCCTCTCCGCGCGCGATCAGAACGGCAACGTGCTGCCCTACTGCATGGACGCCGTCACCGTGAGCGTCAGAGGCCCCGTGGAGGTCATCGGGCCGCAGGTCGTCGTGCTCCGGGGCGGACTCGGCGGCACCTACGTGCGCACGACCGGCGAGACGGGCGAGGCGAGCCTCACGCTCACGCCCGGCCGAGGCGAGCCCGTAACGATCCCCCTTGTCATCGAAGCATGGAAAAGGGGACAGGTTATAAATCCATGACTGATGAATGATCCATTCACGGCCAGACGCAGCAGCAGTCGGTAAGCATGGAAAAGGGGACAGGTTGTTTTTCCACGACAGCTTGTCGTGGAAAAACAACCTGTCCCCTTTTCCATATGGCTACGCGACGAGCGCGAAGTAGGCGATCACCACGACGCCGAGGATGATGCGATACCAGCCGAAGGGCTTGAAGTCGTGCTTGCGCACGAAGCCCATGAGGAAGCGGATGGCCACGAGCGAGACCACGAAGGCCACCACGCAGCCCACCCCGAGGATGGCCGCCTCGTCAGCCGTGAACGCGTTCCCCTTGAGGAAGAACTTCACCAGGCGGAGCGCGGACGCACCGACCATGACGGGGATGGCGAGGAAGAACGTGAACTCCGCGGCGACGGTCCGCGAGCAGCCGAGAAGAAGGCCGCCGATGATCGTGGAGCCCGACCGCGACGTGCCCGGCACGATGGAGAGCACCTGGAAGATGCCGATGCCGATGGCAGTCTTCCAGTCGAGGTCATCAAGGTCCTGCACGCGGGCGTCGGAGTCAGCGAGCTCGGAGGGAGTCTTCGGACTCGTCGAAAGCGCGAGGTGCTTGGGCGCCTTGCTGGGAAGGGACGCGACCGCAATGGCCTTGCGCTCCCGCTGGTTCTCGATGACGAGAAACGCGATGCCGTACACGATGAGCGCCGCGGCGATGACGTACGGGGTGCCGAGGTGCTCCTCCATCCAGTTGTCGAGCGGAATCCCGATGACGGCTGCGGGAAGGCAGGCGACTATGATCTTCAGCCAGAGTCCCCAGGTGGTTCTCCGCTCGCGCGCGGTCTTCGTGCCCGAGAAGGGATTGATCTCGTGGAAGAAGAGCACGACGACGGCGATGATGGCGCCGAGCTGGATGACCACGAGAAACATGTCCCAGAAGTCCGAAGACACGTTCAGGGGCAGAAACTGGTTGAGCAGCAGCATGTGCCCGGTCGAGGAGATGGGGAGCCACTCGGTGATACCCTCCACGAGGCCGAACAGTGCCGCTTTGAGAAGTTCGATGACGTTCAAGAGATGCCTCCTCACGTTGCAAACTTGTTCACTATGATGCCTTGCGGTCGACCAGATGCGACCCGTCATCCGTCTCCCGCGAAAAAACTTACGACCGAACGGAGCGTGCCCCCCGTCTACGGATGGGATGGTAGCCGCGAATGGTCGGGCGGGTAGATTAGTTTCGAAGCTCGTGGCACGCATCCAACCGTAAGGGGGACCCGTCATGACCACCTATCAGGACCTGGGCTACAACAAGATCTTCGTGTCACTCGACGGCACCGAGGCCCAGGCGAAGGTGCTCGACCGCGCCATCATCATGGCAGCCAACCACAACGCGGAGCTCTACATCGGACACGTGATAGACTCCACCGCGCTCGAGACCGCCGGCACCTATCCCATCGACCTCATCGACGCGCTCGAGAAGTCCTTCCGCAACTCCATCACCGACCAGCTCATCCTCGCCGAGAATGAGCCGACCATCAAGAAGGTCGAGGTCATCGTCAAGGCGGGCCGCATCCGAGAGACGCTCAAGGACGAGATGCTCGACGTCATCAAGCCCGATCTCGTCATCTGCGGCGCGCGAGGACTCTCCTCGATCAAGTACGCGATCATGGGCTCTATCTCGACCTTCCTCACACGCTCCGCGCCATGTGACACGCTCGTCATCAAGTAGCCAGACGAGGCGTCCGCCGAGAGAGACGGGCGCCTTTCAGTTTGCGCGCCTCAATAAAACCCCAGCTACATGCCATCGTCTATCCCCGACGAGCAGATGAGTCATGTAGGTACCGTGGGGTTATCCAAATCGCGGTAGAATAATAAACCTCACGCTTGAGCGTTTGCCCACTTCACGAGGGGCACCGATCACGGAGGTTGTACCTTGGGGTCACACGTGACACATGGAGGACTCGCTATCGGGCTCGCCTTCGCAGTCTCGCTGACACTCGTCCTCTCCATCAGTCCGACGTCCGCGCACGCCGCGACCCTCGACGAGCTTCAGCAGAAGGTCGAGGACAGCAGCCAGGCCTATGACGAGGCGAGCCAGCGCGTCACCGACCTCCAGCAGCAGATTTCCGACAACCAGACCCGCATCGACGAGCTCGAGGCGACGCTCCCCGAGCAGCGCGAGAAGGCCGCCGACTCCATTCGCACCCTCTACAAGATGCAGCAGGGCACACCCGGACTCATCGAGCTGATTCTCTCGTCAGACGACTTCAACGACTTCATCTCTGTCATCGAGTATCTCGACGTCATCCAGTCGTCCAACTCCGACACGCTCAACGAGCTCGTCGCCACCCAGGAGGAGCTTGACTCGACCAAGGCCGAGCTCGCGCAGCAGCTCACCGACGCTCAGACGCAGGCACAGGCCGCATCAGACGCCCTTGATGACGCCGTCGCCGCTCGCACCGCCCTCGAGGAGGAGATCGCAGCCCAGGCCGCCGCGGAGGAGGCCGAGCGTCAGGCCGCCGTCCAGGCTGCTGCGGACGCCGCTGCGGCGGCTGCCGCCACCACGGAGTCCACTGACACCTCAACGGACTCCTCCTCGTCCTCATCGTTCACCACGGAGTCGGGCAACAGCTCCTCGGTCGAGACGCCCTCCGACGACTCCGCGAGCACGGTCGACTGGCAGAGCAACAAGGACACCTTCGTCTCTGGCTGGGGGGCTCGCATCGACTCATATCTCGCCGGTTCTCCGCTCGCAGGCTATGGCACCACCTTCGCCGAGGCCGCCTGGGCCTATGGCGTCGACCCGCGCTTCTCGCCTGCCATCTCGACCGTCGAGAGCAGCAAGGGTCTCTACTGCTTCCGTTCGCACAATGCCTGGGGCTGGGGCAGCGTAAGCTGGAGCTCCTGGTCAGAAGCCATCTGGGCGCACACGGCCGGCCTCGCGAGCGGCTACGGCGGACACCTCACCTACGCCGCCGCCAAGAAGTACTGCCCATCCAATGCGAACTTCTGGTATTCGACGGTCCTCGCCGAGATGGAGAAAATCTAGCGTCATCGCATAGGGAGAGAAACGGGCGGGGCCTCACGTTGGCCTCGCCCGTTTTCGCTGCTCATAACCCCTGTATTCTCATTGTGAGGACGTTTTCGCGGCTGACGCTCTTGTGACGAAGGCACCACATGGCGATACCAGCCGCAAGCGTCGTGCTACATTGACAGGTCGAGACACGCACGCGAGCAGCCTTGGAGGAACGCCATGGCAGATGCCAGCACACCCTATTCCACGCTGAAGGCCGAACTGGCCGTGGGAACGACCCATGCGGGATTCACCGTCATCTCCGCGGAGCCCCTGGCGGAAATCTCCGGATGCGCGTACGTGTTCCGCCACGACGCCTCGGGCGCCCGCGCACTGTGGCTCGCCTGCCCCGACGAGAACAAGTCGTTCGCCATCGCATTCAAGACGCCTCCCGCAGACGACACCGGCGTCTTCCACATCCTCGAGCACTCCGTGCTCTGCGGCTCCGACTCCTATCCCGTCAAGGAGCCCTTCGTGAACCTGCTCAAGACGTCGATGCAGACGTTCCTGAACGCCCTCACCTTCCCCGACAAGACCATGTACCCGGTCGCCTCCACCAACACGGCCGACCTCGAGAACCTCATGGGGGTCTACCTCGACGCCGTGCTCCATCCCGCAATCTACCAGCGCCGGCACATCTTCGAGCAGGAGGGCTGGCACCTCGAGATGGACGGCGAGGACTCTCCGCTGACCTACAACGGCGTGGTCCTCAACGAGATGCGCGGCGCGCTCTCTGACCCCGACGACGTCCTCTACCTCGGAGTGGAGCGTGCCCTCTTCCCTGACACGCCCTACCGCTTCGAGTCCGGCGGACACCCCCGCTCCATACCCACGCTCACCTACGAGCGCTTCCTCGACACGCACGCGCGCCACTATGCGCCGTCCAACTCCTACACCGTGCTCTACGGAGCCCTCGACGTTGATCGCGAGCTCGCCCTTGTTGACGAGCGGTTCCGCGGGGCGATGCCGCGCGGGGCGGGCGAGCCCAACCCGCTGCCGCTGCAGCCGGCGGTCGCAGCCGGTCTCGCCCGCATCGACATGGCAACGACGCCCGAGAACGCCACCGTCGGCCTCGCCTACGTGGTGGGCACCGCCGCCGACCGCGAGCGCGTTCTCGCGACCGACATCCTCCTCGACGCGATCGCCGGGTCCAACGAGGCGCCCCTCAAGAGACGCGTCCTCGACGCCGGCCTCGCGGACGACTTTCTCGCCATCCTGATTGACGGGGTGTACCAGCCTCACCTGCTCTTCCAGCTCAAGGGCGCACGCAAGGGAGTCGCCGAGGAGTTCCGCGCCCTTGTCGAGTCCGTCTGCTCCGAGCTTGCCGACGGCGGAATCCCGCGCGACAAGCTCCTCGCCTCGCTCGCCCAGGCCGAGTTCAACCTCCGCGAGGGCGACTGGGGTGGCTATCCCGACGGGGTCGCCCTGTCGATGCAGGCGATGTCGAGCTGGCTCTACGATGACGACAACCCCTACGACTACCTGCGCTACGAGGAGGCGCTCGCGCACATCAAGGCCGGGCTCGACGACGGCTACTTCGAGCGGCTCCTCCGCGAACTCGTCTGCGAGAACCCCCACTCCGCCGAGGTAGAGCTCGTCCCCGTGTCCGAGGACGACGCCGACGGCGAGTCCGCCGAGCTGGCAGCGAAGCGAGACGCGATGACGCCCGAGGAGCGTCGCCAGGTGATCGACGACGTGGAGGCCCTCCGCGCCGAGCAGGAGCTCCCCGACTCCCCCGAGGGCCTGGCCACCCTGCCCGTGCTCACGGTCGCCGACATCGACGAGCCCACGCCCGAGCCGCAGCCCACCCGGCCGGACGCGCCGCTCCCCTGCATCGCTCACGAGCTCGACACCCATCGGATCGACTACGTCTACCACTACTTCGACCTACGTCGGATCGACTTCGGGGAGCTGCCCTACGTGGGCGTGCTCTGCGACCTTCTCGGCAAACTCGACACGGCAGATCACACCGCCTCCGACCTCGACACCCTCATCGAGGAGAGTCTCGGCAACCTCGACTTCTTCGTCGAGAGCTACATCCACGAGTCAGACCTCCTCAGCTCGCAGCTCTCGCTCGTGGTGGGGGCGAGCGCCCTGTCCGAGAAGGTCGACCGGCTCGCGCGGATCCCGCGCGAGGTCTGGGCCCGCACGTCGTTCGCCGACACCGCCGACATGCGCGACATCCTCACCCAACGCAGAATCGGCCTCGAGCAGTACTACCTCGGCTCCGGGCACTCCGCCTCGCTGAGTCGCGTCACCTCGTACTTCGCGTCCGGCTCGCTCGCCTCCGAGCAGGTCTCGGGCATCGACTACTACCTCTTCCTCAAGGACCTTCTCGCCCACTGGGACGAGCGCGTCGAGGCCCTCTCGACCACGCTCGAGGGTCTCTGCCGGCGCATCTTCTCCTCCGACGCCGTCACGGTGAGCTTCATCGGCTCGTCCGAGGACCGCGGCAGGTTCTGGGAGACGGGCGGCGAGCTCGGTCTCGTCCCGTGCGACGACACCGCTCACGCGCTCAAGGTCCCCGCACCCGAGGCCAAGCTGGAGGGCTTCGCGATTCCCGCCGGCGTGAGCTTCGTCTGCCAGGGCTTCTCCCCGTCTGCGGCGGACGCCGGCACGACCGGCACCTGGGAGGTCGCCTCGCGCGCCCTCTCGCTCGACTACCTCTGGAACGAGGTGCGCGTCAAGGGCGGTGCCTACGGCGTGGGCTTCAGGCGCAGGGCGGAGGGCATTCACGCCTTCTGGTCGTACCGCGACCCCTCCGTCGACGCCACGATCGAGCGCTACTCGGGCGCGGCCTCCTGGCTCTCCGGCTGGGACCCCACCCCCGACGAGCTCTCCGGCTACGTGGTCTCCTCGGTCGCCAGTCACGACGCCCCCGTCAAGCCGCGCGCCCTGGCGCGCCGTCAGGACACGCTCGCCTTCGCGGGCAGGCCGGACGGATGGCGGGACGCCGTCCGCCAGCAGGAGCTCGCCACAGCCTCCGATGACGTGCGCGCCCTCGCCGCAGTTCTTGCCGCCGGGTCGTGCACCAGCGGCACCTGCGTCTTCGGCCCGCGCGAGGCCCTCGAGGCCTCGGGGCTCTGCCTCAGGATCGTCGACCTCATCGGCCGGGGTGAGTAGTAGCCGTGGCGACCGAATCCATCGGGGATCGCGTGATCGGCTGGTACGGAAACGTCGCCATGGGCAGCATCGACACGAACCCGGACTTCGTGCGCAGATGGCTCATGACCGGCTTCCGCCTCATGACCGAGAAGGGCAAGATCGCCCCCGACGGCCGCCTCTACCGCTCTGGCCAGATGGGCAACGCGATCTTCATGGACAGCGTCACCCGAGCGCTCGGCGACAAGGGCGGCGCGGTCTTCACGAGCATCTTCTGCCCCAACGAGATCTTCCATGCCCTCGGGGTGCATCCCGCGACCGCCGAGGCGGTGGCGTCGTTCGCGAGCGGCGCGCAGGCGGAGTCGGGCTTCATCTCGTTCGCGGAGGGTCGCGGCGTTCCCGAGACGTACTGCTCGTACCATCGCATCCTCATGGGCATGGCCACCTCGGGCGTCATCTCCCGCCCGCTCATGCTTGCGAGCACCTCGGCGGTCTGCGACGCGAACAACCTCACGTTCAAGACCCTCGCTCGTCACTGGGGCTGTGACCACTACTACGTCGACGTCCCCATCGACGTGACGCGCGAGTCCGTCCTCTACGTCGCCGACCAGCTCCGCGAGATGGCGGCCATGGCGCAGGACTGCTGCCACGCGCGACTCGACGAGGACCGGCTGCTCGAGCTCTGCGCCTGCTCCATGCGCACGGACCGCGACCTCATGCGCACCCTCCCCGCGCGCCGCGGGCGCTACCTCGCCAACTCCATGACGATCGACGAGATGCAGATGCTCGACCTCCACCTCATGCTCGGCACCCCCGAGGTGGAGCGCATGGTGCACCAGATGGCGCAGGACTACAACCAGGCACCGCGCTACGACGGAATCAACCTCGTGTGGGGCCATGTGACGCCCTACTTCGTGCAGCCCATCGCCTCGAGGCTCAACACGAGCCAGGAGGCGCAGGTCGTCGCCTCGGACATGATGTTCTCGCACATGCCGCCCGACGAGGGGACGTTCTTCTCGGCCGAGAGGCCCTACGAGTTCATGGCCGAACGCGTGGTGCGGAACTGCTTCAACGGACCCGCCACGAGACGAGCCGAGACCCTGAGGCGGCTTGCCGACGCCACCGACGCTGACGCCGTGGTCTTCTTCTGCCATTGGGGCTGCAAGCAGACCGCGGGGGCGGCGCAGGTCGTCCGTCAGGTGCTCGAGGACGCGGGCTACCCCGTGCTCGTGCTCGACGGCGACGCCTGCGACCGAGCCAACTGCATGGAGGGCCAGATGGGGACGCGCTTCTCGGCGTTCCTCGAGATGGTCGGCGCGCAGAGGGAGGAGAGGCGGCTTGAGCGAAGCATCAGGTAGGCGCGGGCGCGAGGGGCACATCGTGCTCTACGCCTGCAAGTACACCCCCGTCGAGCTGCTCCGTGGTTTCGGCGCGACCTGCGAGCTCGCCGAGACGGACGTCTCGTCGTTCGACGAGGCCGACCGACTCGCCCACGCCAACCTCTGCGGCTACGGCAAGGCGCTCATCGAGCGAATGATGGCATCCGACGCCCACGAGGTCGTGCTCGTGAGCTGCTGCGACGTCGTGCGCCGTGTGTATGACGTGCTCGCGCGCGAGGGCAGGCTCGACTTCCTGTACCTTCTCGACCTCCCCCACAAGCGTGGCGAGGCGGAGCGGAGGCTCCTCAGGGAGCGCCTCGCAGATCTTGCCCGGAGCTACTCCGCGTACGCGGGCACGAGCTTCGACGCGGGCCTCGCGCTCGCGGGCGTCGAGCCCTTCGTCCCGCGGACCGACCCACGCGTCACGCTCCTCGGTGCGCACGCGACGCCGCCGCTCCTCGAGGCCGTCGAGCGCGACCTCGGAGGCGCCGTGGAGAACGCCACGTGCACGAACCGCCAGCTCCTCGTGTCACCCCCGCCCGAGCTCGCGCGGGCGACGTCCGAATCTGGCTGCGACGCCTGCGAGGGGCGCGTCGGTGCGGACCCCCTCGAGGCCTTCCTCGACTGGTACGTCGGGGCGCTCCTCGACCAGACGCCCTGCATGCGCATGGACGACGTCGCCGCCCGGGAGGCGCTTCGCGGCGGGACCGGCCGGCGGGGCATCGTCTACCACACCATGAAGTTCTGCGACTACTACGGCTTCGAGTACGGCGAGGCCGCGAGGGAGGGGGATGTCCCCATGGTCAAGATCGAGACGGATGGCACGTCACAGAGCGCCGGCCAGCTTCACACGAGGCTCGAGGCCTTCGGCGAGACGCTGCACGGGACCGAGGTCGCCCACGAGGTCGCGGCGAAGCGGGGCGCCGGCACGCGCGGAACCTACGTGATGGGCGTCGACTCCGGGTCCACCTCGACCGACGCGGCGATCGTCGACGGAGAGGGACGCATCGTCGCCTCCGTCATCCTCCCGACGGGAGCCAGGGCGAGCGAGTCCGCCGCGCGAGCGAAGGCCGAGGTGCTCGAGCGCGCCGGCCTCGAGGAGACCGACATGACGCTCAAGGTCTCGACGGGCTACGGGCGAGACGCGATTCCCGGCATGGACACCTCCATCACCGAGATCACCTGCCATGCGCGCGGCGCGCACGAGCTCGCGCCCGACGTCCGCTCGGTCATCGACATCGGCGGCCAGGACTCCAAGGTCATCCACCTCTCGCCCACGGGCGAGGTCGTGAACTTCGTCATGAACGACAAGTGCGCCGCAGGTACCGGCAGGTTCATGGAGGCCATGGCACGCGTCATGGAGATGTCGCTCGACGACTTCTGCCGCACGGGCATGGCGTGGAAGCACGACGTGCGCATCTCCAGCATGTGCACCGTCTTCGCCGAGAGCGAGGTCGTCTCGCTCGTGGCAGACGACACGCCCACCGCTGACATCATCCACGGGCTGGACGAGTCCGTGGCGCGCAAGACCGCCACGCTCGCGCACCGCGTGAACGCCGAGCCCCCCTACCTCATGACGGGCGGGGTCGCCCAGAACGAGGGCGTGGTCAAGGCGCTGACGGACGTGCTCGGCGCGGAGGTGCGCACCCATCCCGACTCGCAGCTCTGCGGTGCCATCGGAGCCGCCCTGCTCGGACTCGAGTCGCTGCGCTAGCCGACGGCGGGCGCCGTTGGCAGATTCGTCTTAGGGTGTCCCTTTGGCTGCCAAAGGGCGTTGGCTCCTTTGGCAGGTGGGGCGGCCGTGGCAGGCGGGTCTTTATCTTGCCTTAATCTCAGCGCGGCGACCTTCATCCCCTTTTTATCCGCTCGGACCTTAAATGGTCTTAGCAGACGAGAGAAAGGGGTACCGAGATGCAGACGAGCGTCATGGCAATGGATGGTTGCATGGGTACGCAAGGAAGCGACGGGCGCCCCGACCGTAGGCACGAGAGCGACACCGACCAGAACATCGACTCCCTGTTCCTCAGCCCCAAGCTCGCCATCGCGATTCTCGTGTTCCTCGCGATCGTCACCATTCTCAGCGTATGGTCGATGATGGCATAGGCATCCGACAGGCACCCACACATTCACCCCTCAGCCAAGACCCCGGACGTCGGACCTCATTCCGACATCTGGGGTCTTGGACCTTTCTTCCCCGCAAGCGGCTATCATCTTCTGTCGGCAATCGACAGGGAGGGACGAGCATGACGGTGGGTAACGCGTTGCATCTCGACCTCTCCTCCCTCGAGGAGAAGCTCAATCTCTGGACCAGGCACGCTCGGGTGTCCACCGAGATACTGCGCGCCGTCGGGATCATGGTCGTCGTCACCGCGATGTCCATGCTGCTCGACAACCTGGGCTTCACCGAGACGAGCATCGTCATCACCTACGTCCTCGGCGTCCTCGTCATCGCGCTCGTCACCTCCCGGCGCATCTACTGCCTCGTCGCGTCGATCCTGAGCGTCGTGGCCTTCAACTTCTTCTTCACGACGCCGCGCTACTCCCTCCTCGTCTGGGGTCCCGAGTACCCGGGCACCTTCCTCGTGATGTTCGTCGTCGGGCTTCTCGCCAGCACGCTCGCCATGCGTCTCCGCGAGCAGGCCGAGGCCGCCCAGGAGGCGTCCCGACGTCTGCAGGTCCTCCTCAGCACCGACCAGCTGCTGTCAGACTGCGGCGATGCCGAGCAGATCGTCCACGTCATCGGAAGCCAGCTCGAGGCGCTGCTCAAGAAGGACGTCGTGTGGTACTCGGTCGAGGGAGACAGACTCGGTCCCTCTCGTCTGATCTCCCCAGGCGGTGGGTCTGCCCTCGCCGACGAGCCGTCGATTGCGAGGAGGGCGCTCGTGAACCTCTCGCCCGCGGGGGCAGGCTCGTCCTCCTTCAGTGCCGCACAGGGGTTCTACCTGCCTGTCCACACGCCCAACGAGACGTTCGGGGTCGTGGGCATCATGTCCTGCGGGGAGGCCCTCGACGAGGAGGAGCAGGCGACCTGTCTCTCCGTGGTCGGCGAGGCGGCCATCGCGCTCGAGCGCGAGCGGGCGATCCGCGAGCGAGAGGAGGCGGCGGTCCTTGCAAAGAACGAGCAGCTCAGAGCCAATCTGCTGAGGTCGATCTCGCATGATCTCAGGACTCCCCTGACTGCCATCTCCGGCAATGCCGACATCCTGCTCACCGCGCCCGAATCACTCTCCGAGGCGAGCAAGACCAAGCTGATCGCCGACATCTACGATGACGCCCAGTGGCTCAACGGCACCGTGGAGAACCTCCTCACCGTGACCAAGCTCGAGGACGGCAACGTCCGTCTCACGCTCACCTGCGAGGTCGTCGACGACATCATCGACGAGGCGCTCCGCCACGTGAGCGCCGACGCCTCGCGCCACGAGATCACCGTCGAGCACAACGACGACCTGCTCCTCGCGAGAATGGACGTCCACCTCATCGTCCAGGTGATCGTCAACCTCGTCAACAACGCCATCTCCCACACCCCGGCGGGCTCCCACATCGCGATCTCCGACCGGCGGGAGGACGAGTTCGTGAGCATCAGCGTCTCCGATGACGGCCCCGGAGTCCCCGAGACGGAGAAGGACCGCATCTTCGACCTCTTCTATACCACGGGGGGCAGCCTCTCGGACGGCAACAAGGGGGTCGGCCTCGGGCTCGCACTCTGTCGCGCCGTCGTCGAGGCCCATGGGGGTATCATCACGGTTGGCGACAACGCGCCGCATGGCGCCGTCTTCCGCTTCACGCTGCCCGCAGAGGAGGTCCCGACTGATGGCGAGTAGTACCGGACCGCAGATTCTCGTCGTCGAGGACGACGCGGCAGTCAGAAACCTCATCTCGACCACGCTCGACTCGTGCGGCTACCGTCACCTCACGGCCACCACGGGTCACGCCGCGATCGCCACCGCCGCGACCCAGAACCCCTCAGTCGTCCTTCTCGACCTCGGGCTTCCCGACATGGACGGCGTCGATGTCGTGCGCAAGATCAGGACCTGGTCCGAGATGCCGATCATCGTCGTGAGCGCCCGGAGCGAGGACACCGACAAGATCTCGGCGCTCGACGCCGGTGCGGACGACTACCTGACCAAGCCCTTCTCCGTCGGCGAGCTTCTCGCCCGCGTCCGCGTGACCCTGAGGAGGCTCGAGCACCTCTCCGACGAGGGGCAGACGGCCGCGAGCTTCGAGAACGGCGACCTCAGGATCGACTACGCCGCCGGTCTCGCCTTCCTCGGAAGCGAGGAGCTGCACCTCACCCCCATCGAGTACAAGCTGCTCTGCCTCCTCTCGAGGAACGTGGACAAGGTCCTCACGCACCAGTACATCCTGCGACAGGTCTGGGGAGAGGGCCAGGAGAACGACCTCGCCTCGCTCCGCGTGTTCATGGGCTCGCTGCGCAAGAAGATCGAGGCTGACCCCTCCCATCCCCGCTACATCCAGACGCACGTCGGCATCGGCTATCGCATGCTTCGCGTCTAGCGAGACGATGGTTTCGCTTCTTTTTAGTTTGAGTTCTGGTTCCTTTATGCCGTCTTTATGCTGGTCCGACCCGCCGCATGCAAGCACTTGCCTTCCCAGATTAAAGTCCTATCCTTCTCGGACGCACATGCTTCCATCTCAAAGAAAGGTCGGTACACGGTGGTAGATTCGACTCTTCAAGCTTCCGTGGACGTCCAAAAGCTGAGCGGGAACGACATCTTCTCGGCACTTGGCTCTACTCCCGGAGGCCTCTCCGCAAGCGAAGCGGAGAAGCGCCAGGTCAAAGAGGGCAAGAACCTCATCGAGACCGTCAAGAAGAAGTCTCCGATCATCGCCTTCCTCTCGAACTTCACGCATCTCATGGCAATCCTCCTCTGGGCGGCCGGCTTCATCGCGTTCTTCGCCGGCATGCCCGAGCTCGGCGTCGCCGTCTGGCTCGTGAACGTCATCAACGGCTGCTTCAGCTTCTGGCAGGAGCACCGCGCGAGCAAGGCGACCGAGGCCCTGAAGAAGATGCTCCCGTCCTACGTCAACGTGATCCGCGACGGCGACGAGCAGAAGATCCTCGCCGAGGACCTCGTCACGGGTGACGTGATGCTCCTCGCCGAGGGCGACAAGATCTCTGCCGACGCGCGCGTCGTCAGGGCCTCCGACCTGCAGGTCGACCAGTCGACCCTCACGGGCGAGTCCAACCCCGTGAGAAAGACCGCCGACGCCGTCCTCGAGGACGACCTCTCCGCGGCCGAGACGCCCAACCTCATCTTCGCGGGCACCTCGGTCTCCGAGGGCAACGGCCGCGCGATCGTGACCCGCATCGGCATGAACACCGAGTTCGGCAAGATCGCCAACCTCACGCAGAACATGGGCGAGGCCCAGAGCCCCCTGCAGAAGCAGCTCGACCACGTGACGAAGCAGGTCACCATCTTCGCGCTCTGCATGGGCGTCATCTTCTTCACGCTCGACGTGCTGCTCGTGCACAACGGGCTCGCCTCGTCGTTCATCTTCTCGCTCGGCATGATCGTCGCCTTCATCCCCGAGGGACTTCTCCCCACCGTCACGCTCTCGCTCGCCATGGCCGTCCAGCGCATGTCCAAGCGCAACGCCCTCGTGAAGAAGCTCTCCTCGGTCGAGGCCCTCGGCTCGACGAGCGTCATCTGCACCGACAAGACCGGCA
>DCZG01000107.1:0-8655 GCA_002331575.1 Atopobium sp. UBA2090
GGTGGTCACGGTCAGCGTGGCGGGATCGATGGTGAGCTTACCGTCTGTGACATTGGTAGTGCCACCCGAAAACGTATAATAGTACTTTCCATCGACGAGGAAGTAGTTCACGCCTCCTGCTGTGCCTGTCTTTGCGCCAGTAGGTGCACCGACGGTCAGTTTGTCTTTGTTGAGGCCCATAGAATAGGTTCCGGCATCAGTACCTGAAGCCTTAGCAGCAGTCGGCCCGACGGTTGCGTACGCACTCGTATTCGTTCCAGCGGACACAGTATCGGAATCGGACGAATCAGAAGCCGCAGTAGCCACGCCTTTCACCTCAAGGGTGTAACCAGTGACGCTCTGCTCTTCGCCGTTATATGTCTTCTCAGCGGTCCCGCCGGTCAGAGTCACGTTCAGAGTTTCTGCCCATACCGCGTAGAGGGTGTTGCTCGTATCGTCCGCCGCGTAACTGCCACCAAGAATGTAGTCGACAGTATTGTCGCCAGAATTATTGCTCCAGCCAATCAGAACATAGCCTTCACGAGTGAATCCGTCGGTCGGCAGGGTGAACGAGTTGTCAGACGTGCTCTTATTGCCGTTGAGGTCCTTGTCAGTGTAATCAGCTGAGCCAGAACCGCCGTTTGCATCAAAGTGAATCTTCGTTACGCCGATGGTGGCATCGACATAGTTGGCAGTAATGGTGACCACTCCGCCAGTCNNGAGGGTGATTGTGGCGCCTGGGTCGTAAGGGTCACCGTTGTACGTCCAACCAGAGAGTCGCTTTCCAGAAGGAATGTGATCCGAGTCGAGCGAAGCCGGCAGTACCACCGTTGCGCCATCGCTATAGGTAGCCGAGTCCTCGAGAGTAGTCTCGTTGGCGCCTGGCGTCGAATAGATGACTGAATATGAGCCGTTCTTCTTCCAGTGGGCAGTCAGCGTGACATCAGAGGTAACCGGAGTCGCGAAGTTGTAGCTGGAATCGTCGTTGTACCAACCGATGAACGTGTACCCTTCCCACGTAGGCGTAGAAACAGAGAATGTGTCACCGTATTTAACGGTGAAGCTCGCATCCTGGCCGCTGGACAAACTTCCACCATTCGCGTTGAGCGTAACGGTGTACTGGTTCTTCGTCCAGCCAGCATACAGAGCAAGGTTGTTCACTGGCATCTTGAGCGTGCTGAAAGCGACTTTGCTTGTGCACTCGGGGTCGAGATACCATCCAGAGAAGGTATAGCCCGCGTGTGAAACGCTAGGGGAACCTGGGTCGGAGACTGCTGCCTCATACTTATAAGTTTTTGATCCAATGGCCACATTGCCGATACTATCAAACAAGTCCAGGCTTGGGGTGTTGCGGCTGAAGCGAATCATCAATCCGCTGCCATAATCTCCAGTGCGGGAGCTTACCCCTTCTCCTACCGATGCGGTATTCCAGCTATAGCCCCCGTCGACGCTGTACTCGCTGAGAGTAAAGCCAGTGTACTTGTTAGTAAAATAGAAAGGACCACCAGACGTAGAGATGTCTTGGTCTAGCGTCCACGAGCCGTCGAGCGCTTCCTTATAGAAGCGTACACGCCCCCCAGTTTGTGAATCGTTCCTACTGCTTAAGCTCAAAGTTTGCGTCGTACCAGAAACAGAAGGGTCCAAACCCACAAATATAAATGCATCAAGGAATGTGAGTCGAGTGTCGCCATGGTACCAAACTTTATCACTTGGCCAAGAATATCCTGCTTGAGCAAGCGTCTCCCCATACAGACCATTGAAAGTATTGGAGGATCTACCAGAGGTAAAAACGATTTTCATATAGTCGCGGTTGTAGTAGACGTTCAGCACGGTCGTTCCATCAGCGCTCACGGTCTTGCTGTCGTCACAGGTGCTGTAATGGAAGCCAGTGTAGCTCTCGCCCTTGTACTCGTCGTCGACGCTCACCGGAGAGCCCGTCGCAGCGGTCTTGGTATACGTCTTCTCGTAGTCGTAGCCCGTGCCGGTCACATTCTGCTTCCAGATGACCACGGAGTATTGCGTGTCCGATGCGGTCCACTTGGCATAGAGGGTAATGTCCCCCTTGAGGGCATGATCCCAACTAAACGGAGAGGTGCAGGCAGCATCCGTATACCAACCATCAAACGTATATCCCGTCCGTGTGGGAGCAGGAGCGTCGTCTGACTTCAGCGTATAGGTGGCAAGATACTGTACCGGCGACACGAAGGAAGCGCCATTCCCCTGATCGCCGGTGTTGAAGGTAATCCAGTATCCCGTATCGAACACAGGGTAAAGGTTAATCGAGCCCGTTACGGTCAGCGGAGAAGTTAGTGCGGTAGTAGCCGTCTTGTCGGTATTCCAACCGACGAACTTCTTGTTTGAGTCAGTCGAGGTGGCGGTGACGTCATCGAGAGTAACAGACGCAGAGCCATCAGTCAGGACGACCTTCTTCGAGGTGAGCACGTTCTGTGTTGTGCCAGAAGCTTCGTCGTAGAAGTTGACGTAGACGTATGCCTGGAACTTCGCAGTGAGTGTGATACTTGAGTCCGTTGTCCCAGTAGTGATTGCCTGGCTGAAATCGAATTTGGTTCCATCGGCCTTGTACCATCCGAGGAACTCGTAGTAGACGGCGTTGCCAGCCGCATCAGTCGTCGACGCCTTCGTCGGCGTAGCGGGCTCGACAAGCGTATTGCCAGTCTTCACGATCTGGTATGAGACAGACTTGCCAGCCGTGTTCGTAAACGTATAAGGAGTTTTGCCATCATCAAGCACAAAGTTGTACGTGTCGCGGGCAATGCCGTCCTTCGTACCGATGATCGCATAGACGGAGAAGCCCTCGGACTCGAACGAGGCCTCGTCGTTGGAGACGCTCTCGACCTTGTCGTCGGAAACCACAGACGCGCTGCCGTTGTCCTCCACGTGAACAACCTGGAAGCTGTCGCCCTCGACCGCTTCGGAGGTGTTGAGCTGAACATGGACGAGCGCGGGATCCGTCGGCTGAATCTCGTTGCCGTCGGCATCCTGGAAGGTGATGTCCACGGCGAGAGCGTCGACAACGTTGCCCTCGACCACAGCTTGAGCCTTATCAATTGCCGTCTCGCTATTTACCGTCGCGACGCTCATCGTGGTGCCCTCGGGGAAGGCGCCCTCATCGGCTGCGGCAGTTACGGAGACGCCATTGGAAGCGGATCCGTTGAAAGACTGCGCTGGCATGCTCGGCGTCGCCGGAGTTTCCTCGGCAGTTGCCTCCGGCGTGGCAGTCTCGGTCGTCACGGGCTGAGCGTCCGTTGAATCGCTGGTAGCGGAATCGGTAGTGACGGGCGTAGCGGTTGCACTGTCAGCAACAGAGGAGCTCTGGTCAGAGCCGCTAACGGCTTCAGACGCCGTCGAAGACGACTCGTCGGTCGACGTAGACGTCGTCGAGTCGCTCGCGCTCTTGTCCAGTACCTGTACTGCTGCCTCGCTGCCCGTCGTGGCCGACGACGCGGTGTTGGCCATCGCCGTCATCCCGTTCTGAGGCAGAGCCATCAGTACCGTCAATAAGATGGCGGTAAATTTGTACAGGGCATCCTTGTACCGTCTGGCATGTTTTCTACTCATAGCTCACTACCCCTTCAACGATGGCCTTCCCTTCCCAAGGAAGGCCAAACACCACAACCGCGTTCAAGCTTTCAGGCAATCGATACGGATATGAACAGAACTTATATTTACTATACCAGTCGCAGAAGACACCAAACGCATCTGGAGCTGCATAATTGAGTTATTTTTTATGTTAATTTTAACATCAAGGGCTTACGTTGGTCTACTGGTAGTGACCTCCCCGCCAGCGACGGGGATTGATCCAACGTGGGCAAATAGGCTCTGGTACCTGATAATATCTCTGTTGAGGTACTTGAGGGTTAGTTGAGGTATTTAAGATCTGTAGACCCGTTATGTTGACTCACGAATGGTGCGCGAGAAGGTAACGATAGATGCTTTGCGTCACGAATGTGTCACGAAATGGGCCGCGGATTGAGGGCCCTATACAGCGCCGAAGGCTGGGAATGGAGGACGTGAACGCGGGCCATACAGAATCGGCTAGTTATTCAGCGACCTCGCAGAAGTGTAGGACAACGCATGGCAGCGCATCAATAGTATTTACCACTTCATGTGTAATTTTTAACGTTGTGCTACCATTAGTTCAACAGAGAGGAGTGAATATGGATCTTCGACTTAAGAAAGTTCGAAAGCAAGCTGGGTTGAAGCAGAAAGAGTTAGCCGAAAAGATCGGCGTGGACTGGCGCACGTATGGTTCGTGGGAGCGCGGAGAGAGAAACATGTCCTTCGCGCAGGCGTGCAATTGCTGCGACGTCCTGGGCTGCTCCCTAGACGAGCTCGCGGGACGCGAGTGGCGCCCGTCCTTCTCCGACCCCCAGGAGGAGGAGCTCCACAGATGCTGGCAGGTCAGCACCGACGAGAACAGGCACGCGCTCCTCGTCATGGCCCGCAACTCGGCGGGCGAGTCTCTAAATGTGGCAGACCCTGCTCGCGCTACAACCAAGGGAACGTAGCCAGTGAGAGAGACGCTTGAAGGCGAGATAAGATTTCGGTAGATGGATGGGGTGGAAATAATGAGTCCAGATGGAACGCCGGATATCTCGGATGCCACGAAGGTCATCGAGGCAACGGACAAGCTGGCTGCCACGTTTGGAAAGGTGTTCCCGGGGATTACCGACTGGAGCGCAGACGTTCATGAGAGCGGTAGGACAAGCAGAATCCTACGTGACGTCAAGAAAATAATGGCTGCGCAGAAAGAGCTTGGCCTGAGCGATGAGACGACCGACTTCCTCTCCTCTGATGCCATCAGGAGACACGGAAGGTACGAACGTTTCGAGGGTATCGCATTGAACGCCATCCCATCAATTCGTAGTAACAACCGGGCTGGTGAAATCGATAGTGAGTGGGCCGAGAGGTTCTTCGACAACGCAAGCGTAGTGTACGATGAGGAGATGCAGAAGGTCTGGTCAGCTCTTCTGGCCGGCGAGGCCAACGAGCCCGGCACGTTCTCGAAGCGCACGATGTCGATACTCGCCGACATGAGCGCGGAGGACGCGAGATTGTTTCGAACCCTCTGCGGATATTGCTTCATCCCGTATTCCGACGCAGGCGAGTCCGTGGAGAGTGAGGATCCCGTCGTCATCATGATTCCCGACAAGGAGCGCACCAGTTACAACGATGGCGCGCTGTCGGTCGAGGGCGTGAGCACCCTAATATCGTATGGGCTCGTTGTCACCGCCGTCTCGAGGGTGCTGACATTTGACCAGGTGGGTTATCCCATCTACCTTGACACTCCCAAAGGTAGATTTGCCATGGTTAGTCATCAGCACGACGAACTGAAGCTCATCTTCAAATATGCGGTGCTTACGCCCGCTGGTTGCGAGCTCGCCAAGCTATGCGAATTCGCGTCAGCTGATGACTTCATCAGAGTCCTCACTAACTTATGCGAACCGAAGAACGTTACGGTCGTGAAGGTGTAGGACTGACGCTGGCATCTACAAGAGTGCCCCGGTGAGTCTGCCAAGACAATCCACCAGGGCAGGGCCTCGAAGGGAGGAATATTGGACCGACGAATCTCGCCACACGCCAACGTTCTTGACCTTTCGGCGAATATTCTAGGGTATTTTACATATATGTATATTATTGGAGGATAGATGGGGGAAGAGTACACGATTCGAGAGCATGAAATAGGATGTGGCTATTCAGTCCTTGTTCTGGCTCCGTATGATCCCTCGCGAGATGACTTCCTCCAGAAGATGAGGAAAGACAGGAAGTCAGTCGAACGGTATCGATTGATCACGCGAGCCGCAGGCAAGGTTTGCGAGTTCGGAGTCATGAAGGCAAGACAGATCGAGCTGCTCAGGACCATCGACGCCAGCCTATCGCTCTTCGAGATTTTCATTGGAGGCGAGGTGATCAGGGTCATGACTTACGTAGGGAAGAGAGCCGGAGGAGGGCAGGAGGAGTGCGTGCTTCTGTTTGATTTCAAGGGACACCAAGGGAAGACGGGAAAGATCTCGTCGAGCGACCTTATCAAGGGAAAGAAACTCGCGGGCATCGCAGCAGAACTGATGGGAGGAGAGTGACATGGCCATTGTTAAGAGCGACAGCTTTGAGGACGCCCTCCTGGGTGAAGAGACGGAGTCCGAGATCGCATTCGACCACGCCATGGATATCGCCGGGATGACGTATGACTTTATGCTCAAACGCGGAATGACACGGACGGACCTTGCGAGGGCCATGGGAAAGAGGCCCAACCAGGTGACTCGCATCCTCCAGGCCCAGGGCAACATGACGCTGATGTCGATGGCATCAATCGAGAAGGCGCTGAAGATCAGGTTTCGGATTGTGCCGACATCGGGTGACCAACGCGAGGCGTCTTCTTCGTTCGTGCCAGTTTCCACAATGAGGGAGGGCACTTGGAAGCCCTCGGACGTCTCCTACGTGGCGGGGGCGAGCAGATGAGTGACAGCTACCTGATCACCGACGTCATCGTCAATGACGTCATCTTGTTGGATGAGGAGATCCACGTCGACCTGAAGGGTCCCGAAGGAAAGTGCAACGTCTCCATTGACGTGGGATGCGACGAGGGACCTTTCGAGAAGGGCGATGATAGGAGATACACGTTTAAGTCGGAGACGATGGTGACCGTGACCATGGACGACCCTGACAAGAGTCATATCTTCCTAAGTGCGCTCGTTCGAGTCGGAATCGCAGCCAGCTGCGAGGAGGGGCGCACGGAAGAGGAAGCCCACCTTACCCTGCTCGAGCGATCCCTTTACGAGGCGTACTCGTTCGCGAAATCGTTGATTCTCGCAGGCACGAGACTCTCTCCGATGAACGGCATGATCATTCCGGACGTCGATCCGAAGAAGCTCCTCGAGGCCGTCATTGAGGCTCGTGGAGATTCTCCGAAATAGGAGTCTGAGCGAGACCAGGCAAAAATACACCCCGGTGAGTCCGCCAAGACAATCCACCGGGGCAGGGCCTCGAAGGGAGGCATGTCGAGTATGACACAGAACGGGTCTCCCATGACCGCCGTCATCTACGCCCGATTCTCGTGCTCTAAGCAGCGCGAGGCGTCCATCGAGGACCAGCTGAGGGTGTGTCGGGACTGGTGCAGGCGAGAGGGATACTCGGTCGTCGCCGAGTACTCCGACTACGCCATCAGCGGCCGCACCGACGACCGGCCCAAGTTCCAGGAGATGATAGCGAATGCCGGCGAGAGCGAGATAGTCCTCGTCTACATGATGGACCGCTTCAGCCGTGACGCCTTCGATGCGCCGATCTACAAGCGCGAGCTCGGGAAGCACGGCGTGCGCCTCGTGTCCGCGCTCGAGGCCATCCCCGACTCCCCCGAGGGCATCATCTACGAGAAGTTGTTAGAGGGAATCGCCGCCTGCGAGTCCGCGAAGACGTCGGTGCGCACGAAGCGCGGCATGGAGGGCAACGCCCTCAAGTGCAAGGACAACGGCGTGAGGGTCTTCGGCTATCGCGCGGACGCCGACGGGCACTACCAGGTGGTGCCGGATGAGGCCGCCATGGTGCGCGAGGCGTACGAGCGCCGCATCTCCGGAGAGACGTGCGGCTCGATAGCCGAGGATCTCGCGCAGCGGGGCGTGAGGACCTACACGGGAAGGCCCTGTGGGTACATGATGGTCTATCAGATGCTGCAGAACGAGAAGTACAAGGGAGTCTACTTCTTCGGAAGCGTGAGGCGGGAGGGTGGCATGCCGAGGATCGTCGACGACGGGACGTGGGACCGCGCGCAGCACGTCCACGGCAAGAAGAGGCGCGCCGCAGAGAGCTGGGGCGACTTCGTCCTCTCCGGCCGCGTGATCTGCTCCGCGTGCGGGCGCACGATGCCGGGAGTCTCCGGAAGGAGTCACAACGGCCTCAAGTACGAGTACTACGGCTGCAAGCACTGCGACATGAAGGCCGTGCGGCGCGACTGGCTCGAGGGTGAGACGGTCGAGGCCCTCCGCTCCATCCTGAGCGACCGCGACGAGGCCCTCAGGATAGCCCAGATGGTCGTGGACTCGCGTACCGACCACGTGGCCGACGACGAGAGAAAGCGGGCCACGGCGGCGCTCAGATCCGCCGAGAGCGGCATGAGGAACCTCCTCGCCGCAGTGGAGCAGGGAATCCTGGTGCCCGGGACGAAGGAGCGCATAGGGCAGCTCGAGGAGCAGCGCGCCCGCGCACTGCGCGACCTCGAGTCGCTCGACGCGTGCAAGCTCGACGCCGAGGTCTTCGCCGACTTCCTCCAGTCCGGGACACTCCTGGATGACCGTTCGCTGCTCGACGCCTTCGTGTACCAGGCGCTCGTGTCGGAGGAGTACGTGCTGGTCACGCTCAACTATGACACCAAAAAGTTAGAACCCGCGAGAATCGAGCTCTCACGGGTTCTAACAGATTGTGCCTGGCTCCCCGGGCAGGATTCGAACCTGCGACACGCTGATTAACAGTCAGCTGCGCTACCACTGCGCCACCGGGGAATGCGTTACGACGCAAGACAGAAGTATACAGATACAACGTCCGCGTGCAAGCGAGAAGTTTTGCTCTTTTACGCTTTCCCTAAATGTAGTCCTTCAGAGACGCGGAGCGGGACGGGTGACGGAGCTTGGCGAGCGTCTTGCTCTCGATCTGGCGGATGCGCTC
>DCZG01000107.1:8718-8892 GCA_002331575.1 Atopobium sp. UBA2090
GTCGAGCACGCTGTCGAGCTGCTCGCGAAGCATGCTCTCCGACGCGGCGTCGGGCGGCGCGACCGCGGATGCGTCCTCGATGAAGTCGCCGAGCTGGGAGTCCTCCTCCTCGCCGATAGGCGTCTCGAGTGAGACCGGCTCCTGGCTGATCTTCTGGATCTCGCGCACGCGCTC
>DCZG01000118.1:0-132 GCA_002331575.1 Atopobium sp. UBA2090
CTGGATCTCGCGCACGCGCTCGGCGGAGATGCCCATCTCGTCGGCGATCTCCTCGGGAGTGGGGTCGCGTCCGAGGTCCTGGAGGAGCTGCCTCTGCACGCGGATGAGCTTGTTGATGGTCTCGACCATGTG
>DCZG01000118.1:182-7761 GCA_002331575.1 Atopobium sp. UBA2090
GCCTGGCGAATCCACCAGGTGGCGTACGTCGAGAACTTGAAGCCCTTGGTGTAGTCGAACTTCTCGACGGCGCGGATGAGGCCGAGGTTGCCCTCCTGGATCAGGTCGAGGAAAAGCATGCCGCGACCCACGTAGCGCTTGGCGATGGAGACGACCAGGCGGAGGTTCGCGGAGATGAGCTGCTGCTTGGCGTCGAGTCCCACCTGCTCGATGCGCATGAGACGACGCATCTCGGCACGCGTGAGCTCGGTCTCGCCGTTCTCGGCCGCCTCGAGCTTCTCGGTGGCGTCGGTGCCTGCCTCGATCTTCATGGCGAGATGGACTTCCTCGTCGGCGGTGAGAAGGTCGACCTTGCCGATCTCCTTGAGGTACATGCGAACGGGATCGCCCGTGAGCATGACGGTGGAGGTGTCCTGCCTGCGCGCGCGAGCACGCGAGGAGCGCTTGGGCTTGGAGGTCTTGGCCTTGGGGACGGAGCGGAGCGCCTCCTTGACCTCCTTGGCCTCGCTCATGACCTCGGATTCCTCGTCCTCGTCCTCTTCGCTCTCGTCGTCGGAGGAGAAGTCCTCGTCCTCGAAGTCGTCATCCCCCACGCCGAAGTCGTCCACGCCCGTCGTGGGCATGTCGGCGTCTCCAGTGGTCGCGACGTCGATTCCCTTGGCGCGGAGCCCGTCGTAGAGGTCGGAGAGCTCGTCGCCGTCCACGTCTATGTCGCGGATTGCAAGCTGAATGTCGTCTTCGCTGACGCTTCCGCCCTTGGCGGTGGCCACCAGCCCGTCGACGACCTTGGTGAGCTCGTCGGAAAGCTTGACGTCCTTCGTCTTCTTTGCTGCCACGTATGTCCCTTCGACGTTCTTACTTTTGAACTGGTACCCAAAACTACTGCGTTTGAACCGCTGAGAGGCATTTTACCAACTCGTTCGCCCGCTTTTGGAGCGCGGTCGCCTCCTTGAACAAGCTCTCCGTCTCCGCGTCCGGCACGGAATCCGCCGTCGAGCGAAGCTTTGCCTTGATCTCCCGAATGCGACGGCGGCTCGAGTACAGCTCGACCGTGTCCACGAGGAGACGGGCCTTGGCGTCGGTGTCGAGCTCCTCCTCAGACGTCACGCGTCCCGACGAGAGGATCCTCGTCGCATCGGGCTCCACGGCCGTGGCTGCGGCGACCACGCTCGCGGGGGTCGACCCCTCGGGAGTGGCGAGCATCGCCCAGGCCATCGACTCATGGCGTGCGTCCGTCCAGGAGAACGTCGCGATCCGCTCGGCGTAGGGCCTCACGGAGTCGGGAGAGGCGGCGAGAAGCGACAGGAGCTCGCGCTCCGAGGAGAGCTGCATGCGCTCGTCCGCGGAGAGCGCCACGAGCTCCTGCGGCGCCGACTCGACGACGGGGCCGTCGTAGGGAACGTAGTCGTCGGGCGCCTCGTCGTAGTAGGCGGGCTCCTCGTACGCCGGCGGCTCGTCCTCGCGGGACCGTCCGCGCGGACGGGCGGCCTGCTGGCCCTGGGAGCGCGGGCCCTCCTTCGGCTGCTCCGCGATCGGCTTCTCACGGATGATCCGCTTGGTCTGCTCGGCGTCCATGCCGAGCGCGTCGGCGAGCCTCGTGGCGTAGCCGTCGAGAATCACGGAGTGCTTGAGGGGCGCGAGCACCTGCGCCATCTCGTCGAGCGCCTTCACGCGCTTGCCGGGAGCCGAGAGGTCGGCGCCGGAGAGGCGCTTCTCGAAGACGAAGTCCATGAGCGGCTGAGCGCGGTCGAGATACCCCTGCAGCTCGGAGGCCGCATGGGTGGAGAGGAACTCCATCGGGTCCTGGTTGTCGGGCAGGACCACGCACACGAGCGCCGCCGAGGTCTTGTCGATGAACTGGATGGCACGCTCCGCGGCGCGCTGACCTGCGGCGTCGCCGTCGAACATGCAGATGATCCTCGAGACGCGCTGGCGCTCGAGGAGCTTGATGTGGTCGGCCGTGAACGCCGTCCCGAGGGCGGCGACGGCGTTGGTGTAGCCGTGCTCGTGCATCGAGATGACGTCGGTGTACCCCTCGCAGATGACGGCGGTCCCCGTCGCGACCATCGTCTCCTTGGCGCGGTCGTAGGCAAAGAGGTGCTTGCGCTTGTTGAAGGTGACCGTGTCGCGCGTGTTGACGTACTTGCCGGTGTTGACCGGCTTGCCCTTGGTGAGCACGCGCCCGCCGAAGGCGATGGTGCGTCCCCGCTCGTCGTGGATGGGGAACATCACGCGTTCGAAGAACCGGTCCGCGGGACGCCCGTTGCGATCCATGNNATCGGCAGGCGAGAAGCCCTTCTCGCGCAGGTCGACGACGAGGGCGCCACGACCGGGGGCATAGCCCAGGTTCCACCGCCTGCAGACGTCGGCACCGAAGCCGCGTCCGGCGAAGTAGCTCCGGGCGGCCTGGGCGTCTGGTCCCCTCCCCCGCATGAGCATCGTCGAGTAGAACGACTCGGCCTCGGCGAGGCAGTCGAGCAGGCGGTTCTTCTTCGGTCCCCTGCCCGCGCCCTGCTCCTCGGCGAGCTCGATGCCCGCACGCTCCGCGAGCGCGCGGATGGCGTCGGGAAACTCGAGGTTGTCGCGCTTCATGACGTAGGAGAAGACGTCGCCGCCCTCGCCGCAGCCGAAGCAGTGCCAGAGGCCCGTGTCGGGGTTGACCTTGAACGACGGGGTCTTCTCGCCGTGGAAGGGACAACAGCCCCAGAACTCGCGGCCGCGCTGCCGAAGCTCGACTGTCTCGCCCACCAGCGTGACGATGTCCGTCGCCTGGCGCACCCGCTCCTTGTCCTCGTCGGTGATCATCGCACGCCCCCTACGCCCGACTCGCCGAGGTTCTCCCTCGTCCAGTCGATGTTAGCAAGGACGGCGGACACCAATGCGTCCGGCGAGGAGAACTTCTGCGGCGCGCGGAGAAAGCGCACGAAGACGACCTCGGCCACGTCGCCGTAGAGGTCGCCCGAGAAGCCCAGGAGGCTGGCCTCGAGCATGGCATGGGGCTCGACCTCGAAGCTCCGCGGGGTGCCGACGTTGACGGCGGTGGGCCAGGCGACGTCCCCGACCACGAAGTAGCCGGCGTAGACGCCGTCGGCGGGAATGCAGTCTCGCGGGTCGAGCGCGAGGTTGGCCGTCGGGAACCCGAGGCCGGTGCCCTCGCCGCGGCCATGCTCGACCGTCCCGCGCACGAAGTGGTGCCGGCAGAGCAGGCTGGCGGCCTCCTCGGGGCTGCCGCCCCGAAGAAGCCCGCGCACGCGCGTGGACGAGACGGGCACGCCGTCACGTCTCACGAGGTCATGGCCGTAGGCGTCGAAGCCATGCGAGCGGCCGAGCTCGGCGATGCTCTCGGGGGTGCCCGCGCCGTCGGCGCCGAAGGTGAAGTCGGAGCCCACGTGGACGGCCACGGGACGGACGATCGCGCCGAGCATGTCGAGAAGGAAGTCGGCGTAGGTCCTGCGCGAGAAGTCCCAGGTGAAGTCGAAGACGATCACGGCGTCGGCGTCCGCGAGCGCGAGCGAGCGCACGCGGTCGGCGTCAGAGAGGAGGCGCAGCGGCGAGGCAGGCGAGAGGACCTCGGACGGGTCGGGGTCAAAGGTCACGACGGCAAGGGGCACGCCGCGGCGAAGGGCGTCCGCGCGAGCAGCGTCGATGATGGTTCGGTGTCCCAGGTGCAGGCCGTCGAAGGCGCCGACCACGCACACGAAGTCGCGGTCGGGGCCGAGCACGCAGCCCGGGGCGCGATACACGCGAGCGCCGGAGAGCCGCTCGGACTCGCCGAGGCGGGCGTCCGAGAGGAGCGAGGTCCGCACGACGTCGCGCGCCTCGGCCTGGCCGATCGGGAACGAGACCTCCGGAAGCACGTCGATCACCCTCGCACCCCCATGATTCCCTGGGGGAAGTTGACGCTGCAGGCGAGAAGGTCGCCCACGCACTCCCAGATGCCGTAGAGCAGCCCGTCCGAGACGAGGGCGACGAGCTCGCCCTGGTCGGGCACGCGCTCGACGCCGCCCATCGACACGACTCCCGCCGCGATGCGCCGCCCGCAGGCGGCGTCCGCCAGCTCTTCCGCACCCGCGTGACGCGCGGGGATGCCGAGCGCGGCGAGCGGGTCGAGGGCTCGCGCGAGCACCTCGTCGGGCGAGGACGCCGCGCGAATGTCATCAAGGGGAATGCAGCACGAGAGGTCAACGGAGCCGGAGCGCGTGCGACGCAGCCCCGACAGGTGCGCGGCAGCGCCAGCGGCGCGCCCGAGGTCGCGGGCGAGGCTCCTGACGTAGGTGCCCTTCGAGACCTCGAAGTCGCAGGTCCAGCTCGTCACGTCGTCCGTCACGGAGACCTCGACGAGCCGCGCGGAGAAGACCTCCACCCGGCGCGCGGGAAGTTCCACGACCTCGCCCGCCCGCGCACGGGCGTACGAGCGCCTGCCGTCGACCGAGATGGCCGAGAACGCGGGCGGGACCTGGTCCTGCTCGCCGACGAACGACTCGAGAAGGCTCCTGGCATAGCCTGCGTCGGCCACGCAGGAGGGCGTGGCGACGGCTCGCGTGACGGCACCCTCGGCGTCGTCGGTGTCCGTCTCGCTCCCGAAGGCGACGGTCGCGCGATACGACTTGCGCTCCGCCGTGAGGTGGCCCATGAGACGGGTGCCCTGTCCGACGCCCACGACCATGACGCCCGAGGCTGCGGGGTCGAGCGTGCCGGCATGGCCGACGCGCCTCTCGCCCAGCGCCCTGCGGACGTGGTTGACGACGTCATGGCTCGTCATGCCGACGGGCTTGTCGACGCCGAGAAGTGCGTTGATCCCGCTCTCGCCTCGCCTCACAGGGTGGCACCGTCCTCGGCGTTGCCGTCGAAGAGGGCCACGAGCTTGGGAAGGGTCACCGAGAGGGCCTCGTCGATGTCGGCCTCGATCGTGAAGCCCGCGGCCGCCTTGTGACCGCCGCCGCCGAGCTCGCGGGCGACCGACGAGATGTCGAGGTCGTTCTTGGAGCGGAGGTTGCCGCGGACCTTGCCACCGGGGACCTCCTTCAGGAAGAGCGCGACCTCGCTGCCCTCGACGCAGCGCACGATGTCGATGAGGCCGTCGCACTCGTCGACCGAGACGCCCGTGGCCTCGAGGTCGGCGGTGGTCGTGTAGCTGTAGGCGATCCTGCCGTGCTCGAACGTGGTGATGCGGCCGAGCACCTTGGACTCGAGGTGCATGTAGGCGAGACGGTCGCTCTGGTAGACGCGCAGGGCCACCTCGGAGGGGCTGGCACCCGCGTCGACGAGGATGCTCGCCGTCTCGAAGGCCTCGCAGTCCGCGTTCTGGTACTGGAAGCGACCCGTGTCGGTGACGACGGCGCAGAAGAGGTTCTGGGCGATCGTGTCAGAGATGCTGTGGGCCACGTGGAAGGCGAACTGCGTGATGAGGACGCCCGTCGCGGCGGCGTCGGGCCGCACGACGCCGGCATCCCAGAACTGCTCGCTTGCGGGATGGTGGTCGAGCACCGCGACCCTGAGCGAGCGTCGAAGAACGGTCTCCGCCTCGTTGAGCCTGCTCGGATGCGAGAGGTCGACGCAGATGAAGAGGTCCGGGTCCTCGTGNNAAGCCGCTCCGTCCCCGGCAGGAACCGGTACACGCGGGGAATCGGGCCCGGGTCGGCGAGAAGGCAGGTGACCGACTTCTCAGGCCACACCGTCTCGATGACCTCGGCGAGACCGAGCGTCGACCCGATCGCATCTCCGTCGGGCGACGTGTGCGCGCAGATCGCTATCGTCTGGGACTCGTCGATGACCTCCGACAACTCGTCGAATCTCGCCGACTGCCCCATGAAGGCGGATACCCTCACTGCTCGTCAGTCCCCTGTTCGTCAGGCTCGTCGTCCGAGGACGGCGCTATCGGATAGCCGAACTCGTCCTTCTCGACCCCCAGCGTCGGGGGGACCACCTCGAGGGCGCGAGAGATGCGCTCCGCGTCGTCGGTGGTCGTGTCGATCTGGAAGGCGAGCTCCGGGGTCACGCGCCAGCCGAGGGCGTGACCGAGAAGCGAGCGAATCCGTCCCTTGGCGCGTCCGAGAGCCGCCGACACCTCGTCATAGCGAGAGGAGTCGCAGCTCACGTACGCCCGCAGGAACGACTTGTCGACCGAGACCTCGACGCCCGTGAGCGTCACGAGCGAGAGCTCGGGGTCAGATATCTCAAAGAGCAGGATGTTGGCGAGCTTCTCACGAGCGATCTCGTTGGTCCTGCGCGAGTGCTGGTTCTGTTTCATCTCTCACCTACTCCGTACGCGCGACCTCTTCGATTCGGTACGCCTCAATCTGGTCGCCGGGGTGAATGTCCTGGAAGTTCTCGAGGCCGACGCCGCACTCGTAGCCGGCCTTGACGCTCTTGACGTCGTCCTTGAAGCGCCGCAGCGAGGCGAGCTTGCCCTCGTAGACCACGATGCCGTCGCGGACGAGACGAACGAGGTCGTCGCGGCCGATCTCGCCCTCGGAGACCATGCAGCCGGCGGCGATGCCGACCTTGGGCACCTTGAAGGTGTCGCGGACCTCGGCAACGCCGGTCTGGATCTCCTGCTCGGTCGGCTTGAGCATGCCGATGCGGGCGGCGTTGATCTCCTCGATGGCCTTGTAGATGACGCTGTAGGTACGAATCTCGACGCCGTCGCGCTCCGCGGCCGCACGTGCCTTGGCCTCCGGGCGCACGCCGAAGCCGATGATGATGGCGTTCGACGCGTCGGCGAGAATGACGTCCGTCTCGGTGATGGCACCGACGGCGGAGTGAATCGTGTTGATGCGCACCTCGGACTGGTCCATCTTGTCCAGCGAGTCCTGAAGGGCCTCGATGGAGCCCTGGACGTCGGCCTTGATGATGAGGTTGAGCTCCTTGACCTCGGCGTCCTCCATCGTGGCGAAGAGGTTCTCGAGCGTCACGTGCTTGACGCGGTTCTGCTCCTCGATGCGGGCCTTGAGCGCGCGCTGGTCGGCGAGGTCACGGGCCTCGCGGTCGTCCTGGAACACGCGGAACTCGTCGCCTGCCATGGGCACACTCTGGAGGCCGAGGATCTCGACGGCGTCGGAGGGGCCGGCCACGGTGACGGGGTTGCCCTTCGGGTCGGCCATGGCGCGCACGTGTCCGTACGCGAGGCCGGCGACGAGGGCATCGCCCACGTGCAGGGTGCCGCGGTTCACGAGCACGGTGGCGACGGAGCCGCGACCGCGGTCGAGCTTGGCCTCGAGCACGTAGCCGGAGGCGAAGGTGTCGGGGTTGGCCTTGAGCTCGAGGACGTCGGCCTCGAGAAGGACGGACTCGAGCAGCTCGTCGATGCCGATCTTCTTCTTGGCGGAGATGTCGACGAACATGTTCTTGCCACCCCACTCCTCGGGGATGACGCCGTACTCGACGAGCTCCTGACGAACGCGGGCGGGGTCCGCGCCGGGCTTGTCGATCTTGTTGACGGCCACGATGATGGGCACGTTCGCGGCCTGGGCGTGGTGGATCGACTCGATCGTCTGGGGCATGACGCCGTCGTCGGCGGCCACGATCAGGATGACGATGTCGGTGACCTTGGCGCCGCGGGCACGCATGGCGGTGAACG
>DCZG01000011.1:0-2547 GCA_002331575.1 Atopobium sp. UBA2090
CGTTACCCTGGTAGAGCATCTCGCTCTCGATGACCACGTTCGCATAGACGATGTCGCTCGCCATGGTGTTGGCCTCGGTGATGCCGAACATGCCAGTCATGACGATCTGCAGGGCGCGGGCATGGTCCGTGTGGTTCGTGACCTCGACGCGCTGTGCCTCGACCGCATTGGGCATCCCGTCCTCCTGAGGGAGGATGAAGATGGTGCGGCGGATGGTGAGCCCATCCTCGGTCTCGTAGGTGATCGTCGTCCTGCTCTGCGAATGGACACAGGTGGCTGATTTAACGTTTTCGTTAATGGCCGCAGAATAGAAGATCTGGTGCCCGTTCTCCACCAGGTAGAACTGGCGGTTGGCGGGCTCGCCGTTCTCCTCGAGAGCGAGCACGTAGCGGCTCTGAAGGACCTGCTTGCCGCCCGTGCCCCTGAACGAGCCGCGTCCGAGGCCGTCGAGGGCGCTCTTGGGCGTGGTCACGAGGGGATAGGGATAGCCCATGCGGTTCCCGAGCAGGAGGTTCACCGGATAGTGGGGGCCGACGGGATAGTTCTTGAGGTCGAGGACGAGCTCACCCTTCTCGTTGAGCTTTCCCGGGCTCGCGATGACGCGGTCGGCGATGACGCGAATGGCATCAGTGACGAGAGTCGGCACGTCTGACGCGCCCTGCTCGCCCATATGCGAGACCTTGCTCTCCGAGATGACGAGGAGCTGACTTCCGGCAAAGCCGTCGAGATACGCGCTGACGACGGGGTCGGCGAGAAGGTGCTCGCAGATAGGCGCCTCGAAGGGAAGTCCGGAAACGCCTAGGGCGGCGGTACGATCTGCCGAGAGGAATTCCGCATCGGAGCAGCGCGTGGCCTCATCATCGCCGAAGGCGGCGCGTACGAGGTCTCTGGCATCAATCGTCTGGGTGCGAGCCTGTTCGAAGCGGTAGTTTCTCATTCCGTGACCCCTCTGTTAGTTGATCTTGCGCACGGTCGCCCCGGCCTGGAGCCGTCCGGGGATGGTGATGACTTCTTTCTCGGTGACTCTCTTCGAGGCGATCTGCTCAAGGAGCGAACGGACTGCCGTCTTGCCGATCTCGGTCGCGTCCTGTTTCCAGGTGGAGAGAGGGGGCACGTACTCCGACGCGAGGTTGATGCCGTCATAGCCGAAGCAGCTCACGTCTCCAGGGACCGAGAGACCCTCGGCGGTAATCTCGGTCAGACCGCCGAGATACGAGACGTCATCGGGATAGAGGATGCAGGTGGGAGGCGCCTCGAGGGAAAGCAGGTCCTTCGTCGCCTGACGCGAGGACGTGGTGTTCTGGAACTTGCCCTGAACGACGTAGGCGTCGGGGACGGCGATGCCGAGCTCTTCGCACCCGCGGCGAAAGCCCTCGATGCGGAGGTTGGTGACGTCGCCCCTCTCGCCGTGGATGAAGGCAATCCGCTCGTGTCCCATGCGGTGCACGTAACGGACGATCTCGGCGACGCTCTCCACGTTCTCGGAGACGACGGAGGTGCAGTTGGGGTAGATGCGATCGATGGACACGACCGGAAGCGGGCTCTCGAGGAGGTGCGCGATACCCTCGGGGTCGAAGATGTGGTTCATGATGATGACGCCGTCGCACTGTCTGCGCATCACGTGACCGTAGTAGCCGCCCTCGCGATGGAAGCGATTGCTCATGAGGGTGATATCGTAGTTCTGCTCCTCGAGGCAGGAGCGAATCTCGTCGAGCATCTGGGAGAAGAACTCGTGGGACATGCCGTTCTCGAAGATGATGCCGATGTTGTGGCTCTGATTCGTCTTGAGCGTACGAGCCGCCGCGTTGGGATAGTAGCCGAGCCCGCGCGCGGTGGCGCGAACCATCTCCGCCTTCTCCTCGCTGACGCCCGGCAGATGGTGAAGCGCCTTCGATACCGCTGCGCACGAGAGGCCACACTGTTCCGCGATTGTCTTGAGCGTGACCGTTGCCATGATTCCCCGTTCCCTAATTAAACGTTTACCTTAGAGTAAGAACTTGCTCCTCCCCTGTCAATTGACCTTTCCAGGAAAATTGGATTTTCCTGTGAGCGGGACACCATCGACCGTGAGCGAGAAAACCTTTTCTCTCGGAAGTTCCTGTCCTATACTAACTCCGACCATAACCTTTGGTCTTTCTTTTCGGCGAGCGTGTTAAACGTTTAAGTTTCGACTATGCTCTGGAGAGAAGCTTCAGGCATGCAGTGAAAGGAGCCCGTGTCATGCGCTACGGCCACTTTGACGACAAGGCGAGGGAGTACGTCATCACCACGCCAGCCACTCCCCTTCCCTGGATCAACTACCTCGGAAGCGAGGAGTTCTTCGGCATGGTCTCGAACACGGGCGGAGGCTACTGCTTCTATCGCGACGCGAAGCTGCAGAGACTGCTCCGGTACCGCTACAACGGGGTGCCTGGTGACGTGGGCGGGCGCTTCTACTACGTCAAGGAGAATGGCAAGCCCGCCTGGAACCCCGGCTACCTCCCGACGAAGACCCCGCTCGACTCCTATGCCTGCCGCCATGGCATGGGCTACTCCGTGCTCGAGGCA
>DCZG01000011.1:2566-8036 GCA_002331575.1 Atopobium sp. UBA2090
CAGGGCATCCGTCACGCTCTTCGTGCCGCTCGGCGAGAACTGCGAGATTCATGACGTGGTGCTCACCAACGAGGGGTCTGAGCCCAAGGACGTCCAGCTCTACGGGTGTGTGGAGTTCTGCCTCTGGAACGCCGTCGACGACGCCCAGAACTACCAGAGGAACCTCAACACGGGCGAGCTCGAGGTCGAGGATGGCGTCATCTACCACAAGACCGAGTACCGCGAGCGGCGCGACCACTACGCCTTCTACGGCACGAGCGCGCACACCGACGGCTGGGACACCCAGCGCAATGATTTCCTGGGACCCATGGGTGACTGGTCCGACCCGCAGGCGGTACGCGAGGAGACGAGCTACCAGTCGCAGGTCACAGGTTGGTATCCCATCGGTTGCCACCGCGTCCACATGGAGCTCGCTCCGGGAGAGTCGCGACGCGTCTCGTTCGTGCTTGGCTATGGCAAGAACCCGCGTGACCGCAAGTTCGTCTCGCCTGGGGTCATTCGCAAGGACACCGCGAACCGAGTCATGGAGAAGTTCGCAGACACCGCGGCCATCGATGCCGCATTCGCGGATTTGCGCAGGTACTGGGATGGCCTCCTGGGAAGCTACCAGCTCGAGAGCGGTGACGAGAAGCTCGACCGCATGGTCAACATCTGGCACCAGTACCAGTGCATGGTCACCTTCAATATGAGCCGCTCGGCCTCGTATTACGAGACGGGCACCGGCCGCGGCATGGGCTTCCGCGATTCCTGCCAGGACATCTTCGGCTTCGTGCACATCGTTCCCGAGCGCGCTCGGGAGCGCCTCATAGACCTCGCGTCGATCCAGTTTGAGGACGGCTCGACCTACCACCAGTACCAGCCGCTCACCAAGCGGGGCAACAACGACATCGGCGGCGGCTTCTCCGATGACCCCCTGTGGCTCGTGGGTGCCGTCTGCGCATACGTACGCGAGACGGGCGACTTCTCGATTCTCGACCATCCCACGCCCTTCGACAACCAGGAGGGAACCGAGGCGCCGCTCCTCGAGCACCTGCGTCGCAGCGTACGCGAGGTTCTCGACAACCGTGGACCCCATGGCCTGCCACTCATCGGTCGTGCCGACTGGAACGACTGCCTCAACCTCAACTGCTTCTCCGAGGAGCCTGGCGAGAGCTTCCAGCTCTTCGGCCCCTCTCACGGTCCCGTGGCGGAGAGCGTTCTCGTGGCTGCCATGTTCGTGAAGTACGGTCGCGAGTTCTCTCGTCTCCTCGACCGCATCGGACTCGGCGACGAGGCGTCAGGGGTGCGCGAGGAGGTCGCCACCATGGAGAAGGCCACCCTCGACAGTGCCTGGGACGGTCGGTGGTTCCTGCGCGCCTATGACGCCAACGGCGACAAGGTGGGCGGACACGAGTGCGAGGAGGGCAAGATCTACATCGAGTCGCAGGGCTTCTGCGCGATCGCGGGCATCGGCAAGGAAACCGGCGAGATGCGCACGTCGCTCGACTCGGTACGTCAGCTCCTTCTCGGCGAATACGGCGTCGACCTCCTGTGGCCGTGCTACACGAAGTACCACGTCGAGCTCGGCGAGATCTCGTCCTACCCGCCTGGCTTCAAGGAGAACGGCGCGGTCTTCTGCCACAACAACCCCTGGGTCATCTGCGGTGAGTCGGTTCTCGGTCGCGGCAACGAGGCCTGGGACGTGTACCGGCGCATATGCCCGGCATACCTCGAGGACAAGAGCGAGATCCACGAGACCGAGCCGTACGTCTACTCGCAGATGGTCACGGGCCGTGCCTCGGGCAGGCCGGGTCACGCCAAGAACAGCTGGCTCACCGGTACCGCATCGTGGACGTTCCTCTCCGTGAGCCAGTACATCCTGGGTATCTACCCTGACTACGACGGGCTTCTCGTCAAGCCCTGCATCCCCGACGAGCTTTCCGAGTACACCGTCACCAGAAAGTTCCGCGGCGCGACGTACCATGTTCATGTGACCCAGACGGGTGAGAGCTCGGTGCGTGCGGACGGCAAACCATGCGCAGATGGCGTCGTTCCCGTTGCCGAGCCTGGCTCGGACGTCTATGTCGAGGCGACCGTCTAGGTCGGGATTCACGGCGCGCGCGGCGAGGCCGACCTCCAACTGCCTCGTCTCGCGCGCCACTTCTTTCACGTTGATAACGGAAGGTGGACGAACCATGGGAAGACGCGCCGATGACAGGGCCGCTCGAGCCGAGCTGCGTGCGGAGAGAGCAGTCTCTGAGGACCCTCGCCGCAGGACGCTGCGCATCTTCTGCATCGTCTTCATCTTCATGTCGATTGCGCAGATGGCAGTGGGAGGCCTTCTCACCACGGGAGCTGGCTACTTTACGGGCTCGACCGCAGTCTCGGGTTCTCCCGTGGACAATTCGACCATTGCCGCTGCAGAGGGGCTCTATCTGGTTGCGGGAGGAGTCGTGTCCCTCGTGACCGCAGCGTTCGGCGTCTCGTACTCGAACCGTCAGGGCAGTCTCGCCCGCTTCGTGGTCATGCTGGTGGCCGACCTCGTGCTCGCGGTCGTGACCTGCGCGATGACGACGGCTGCCGATGGCGTCGTGAGCGTGGCCATGGCCGTCTGCTGCCTCATGCTCGTGAGGATGATTCGGCGTGAGGAGCAGACGAGCTAGAGGCTCCTCACGGAAACGCTCTCCATCATGTCTCTGAAGCCGATTCCTCTCTGAGTCGGGTGATGCCACCGCGCGACCTCTCGCGGATGGGCTCATACCACTCCCCCACTCTTCTTGCAGACGAAACGAAGCGGCGCGCGACTCGCAACATGCGCCTCTCACACTCTCCTGAGAGAGCTCGTCTGTCGTTGGGAGGGTCAGATGGCGGCGTTTGACAGAGTGTGCTGCGGCATCGAGGGTCTGGACCAGGGGTTCGACAGCATTCGCGTCGGAGACAACGTCGTATGGCAACTCGCCTCGATCGAGGAGTTCCGCGCCTTTGTCGACCCCTTCGTGCGACAGGCGCTCAAGGACGGACGCGACGTCGTCTACCTGCGCTTCACGTCCTCGGAGCCGCTCGTGCCCGAGCTCCCGGGCGTCACGAGGTACACGCTCAGCCCCAACCTCGGCTTTGAGCCGTTCACCATGGAGGTCCACGACATCATCACCCGTTCGGGTCGGGGCGCCTTCTATGTCTTCGACTGCCTGAGCGAGCTCCAGGTGGCCTGGTCCTCCGACCTCATGATGGGGAACTTCTTCCGTCTGACCTGCCCATACCTCTTCGTGCTCGACACGGTCGCCTACTTCCCCATCCTTCGAGGCGGCCATTCCTTCCAGGCGGTCGCCCAGATTCGCGAGACGACCCAGCTCTTCGTCGATGTGACGGCCGATGGAGAAGGAAGCCTCTTCGTCCGACCGCTCAAGGTTTGGAACCGCTATTCGCCGACTATGTTCCTGCCCCATCGGATTGACCTCGCGACTGGTGTCGTGGAGGCAGTCACCGACAGCATCGAAACAGGCAGGTTCTACAACAGCCTCGGCATCCAGCCCATCGGTATGCCCGCACAGAACGTCGACAGCTGGGACCGCTTCTTCATGGACGTGTCACAGCGGCTTGCGGAGGGAGAGGTCGGAGACCAACTCTGCGCCAAGATGTGCAACATGATGATGACGAGGGATTCCCGCATGAGGCGAATGGTCCGCGACCACCTTCGTCCCGAGGACTACCTCGCCGTCCGCGACAGAATGATTGGCACGGGCCTCATCGGCGGCAAGGCCTGCGGCATGCTGCTCGCCCGTCGCATCGTCGAGGAGCGGCTACCTGGTGTGGCGGATCTCATGGAGGCGCACGACTCCTTCTACATAGGCACTGACGTCTTCTACACCTTCATCGTCTACAACGACCTGTGGGACCTCCGCGTCGCGCAGCGTGGTGAGGAGGGCTTCGTCACGGCGGCGCCTGCCCTGAGGGATGGCATCGAAGCCGGAGCGTTTCCGCCGGGAATCCGCGATGCGCTCTGCCGGATGCTTGACTACTACGGTCAGAGCCCGATCATCGTCAGGTCATCAAGCTTCCTCGAGGACGGGTTCGGAAACGCCTTCGCAGGTAAGTACGAGTCGGTGTTCTGCCCCAACACGGGTTCGGCCGAGGACCGCTACGAGGATCTCTCGAATGCGATCAAGCATGTCTACGCCTCGATGATGGACCCGAGCGCCCTCGAGTACCGCAGGAGGCGCGGTCTCGACCGCCAGGAGGAGCAGATGGCCCTTCTCGTCCAGCGCGTGAGCGGGTCTCGCTATCCAGACGGATCATTCCTGCCGACTGCCGCCGGTGTGGGCTACTCTCACAGCGCCTACTGCTGGATGCGCGGGATGGATCCCGACGCAGGCATGCTTCGGCTGGTCATGGGACTGGGCACGAGAGCGGTCGACCGCACTGGCAGGGACTATCCGCGCATCGTGAGCCTCGACCGTCCGCGGGCGACCACCGCGCGTACCGTCGCGGAGAAGCACCGCTTCTCTCAGCGCTATGCAGACGTCATCGACCTCTCAAGAGGGGCGTTCGTTGAACGCGACTGCGAGGGGTTGGCACCGATCCTCTCTGCCAAGGCGCGCGCGGCCGTCTTCGAGCATGACCGCGAGAGCGAGGCAGTCCTTCGCGAGAGGGGCGACACGCGGCAGGTGCTCTTTGCCTCATGCGAGGGACTCGTGGGCAACACGAGGCTCATACGGCTCATGCGAGACCTTCTCGGCGTGCTCCAGGACGCCTACTCGTACCCCGTGGACGTCGAGTACACGATCAACGTGAGCGAGAGTGGCAGCTTCGTCGTCAACCTGCTGCAGTGCAGGCCGCTCCAGTCGCTCAGCGGCACGCAGAGGGTGAAGGTGCCCGAGGTCGATGGGCGCGGGACCGTCCTGCGACTTCGCGGCACGTCGATGGGCAACTCCAGAGACGTCGACGTACGACGTGTCGTCTACGTCGACCCTCGGCTCTATCACCGCTGCCCGCAAGCGAAGAAGTCGCTCGTGGCGACGCTCGTGGGGAGGGCAAACGGTCTCATCGAACGCGCCAGGGACCATGCGCTCCTCGTGGTGCCCGGCCGCACGGGCACCTCGTCTCCTGAACTCGGCGTTCCCGTGAGCTTCGCCGAGATCGACAACTTCGAGGGCGTCGTGGAGACGACGTACGCCGAGGCGGGCTTCATGCCGGAGCTCTCGTACGGCAGCCACATGTTCCAGGACCTCGTTGAGACGGACATCTACTACGCGGCCGTCTTCGAGGGCGACAGGACCCCCACATGGCATCCCGCGCTGCTCGAGGAGCTTCCTGACTGCGGTGACGCTGCAGAAGCGGTGGCGTCGGAAGACCCGGACCTCAGGGGAATCGTGCGCGTGCTTGACGCGAGCTCGAGGGGACTTCACCTCTGGTACGACATGCTCTCCGACGAGGCCCTTCTCGGCATGGAATAGCGTGCATGGAAAAGGGGACAGGTTGATTTTCCAGGTTT
>DCZG01000031.1 GCA_002331575.1 Atopobium sp. UBA2090
CACCAACGGCAAGACGACCACGACGACCCTCACCGCCGAACTCCTCCGCGCGGGAGGGCTCAAGGCCGAGACCGTGGGCAACATCGGCACGATCGTCACCGGCGAGCTCGCGTCCCGCGACGAGTCGACCTGGTTCGTGGCCGAGCTCTCGAGCTTCCACCTCGCCACGACGCGCCTCCTGCACCCGCGCGTCGCGTGCCTGCTCAACATCACGCCCGACCACGTGGAGTGGCACGGCTCGCTCGAGGCCTACGCGGCTGCCAAGGAGCGGCTCTTCGCGAACCTCGACGCCGGTGACCTCGCCGTGGTCTCCGTCGACGACGACTGGTGCCGCGCCGTCGCCGACCGTCTCGACGCGCGCGGCCTGCGCGTCTGCCGTCTGAGCGTCCACGAGGCGCCGGACACCCCCTGTGCGGCGTTCCGTCGCGGCGGCTCCCTCGTCGCGCGCATCGACGGCGCGGAGACCGTGGTGGCGAGCGAGGACGAGCTTCCCATCAAGGGCGAGCACAACGTCGAGAACGCCCTCGCCGCCTCGACCATGGCGCTTGAGCTCGGCGTGCCCGCGGACGACGTGCGCCGTGGCCTCCTGGCCTTCCGGGCGCTCGAGCATCGCATCGAGCCCTGCGGCGAGATCGACGGCGTCCGCTTTGTGAACGATTCCAAGGCGACGAACACCGACTCGGTCGAGAAGGCGCTCACCGCCTTCGCGACCGGCACCATCGACCTGCTCCTCGGCGGGCACGACAAGGCCACGGACCTCTCGTCCCTCGCCACGGCCGTGGCCGCCCGCTGCCGCGTGGCCGTGTGCTACGGCGAGGCGGGGGAGCGCATCGCGCGCGCCCTCGAGGACGCCGTCGCCACGTCAGGCTCGTCGCTCGTCGTCGTCCGCGCCCCGCACATGACCGAGGCCTTCGAGGCGGCCTGCGCCCGCGCGCTTCCCGGCGACACCGTCCTGCTCTCTCCCGCCTGCTCGTCGTTCGACGAGTTCTCCAACATGGCCGAGCGTGGCAGGCTCTTCAAGCGGCTCGTGTCCGAGCGAGCCGGAGGGGCGGTCTAGCGTGACGAGAACGGCCGACACACAACGAGGGCGTCGCGGGCGAGAAGGTCGCCGGCGAGGGGAGCGCGAGATCTTCGGCGTGCCCGAGCGCTTCATGAAGCCTCGGCTCGTTCTCATCGCGGTCACGTTCGTTCTCGTGTGCTTCGGGCTGCTCATGATCTACTCCGCGTCGTCCGTCACCGCGCTCACGTCGTCCGCCCTCGGCAACGACCCCGCCTACTACGTCAAGCGGCAGCTCAAGGCCATCGTCGTCGGTCTCGCGGTCGCCGTCTTCCTCGCCCGCGCCGACTACCGCGCGTTCGCGAAGGACTTCCTGCGCTACATCTGGCTGGCCACCGTCCTGCTCCTGCTGCTCATCTTCACGCCGTTCGCGGGGTCTGACGCCTACGGTGCGTCGCGGTGGATCTCGCTCGCCGGCTTCACGCTCCAGCCCTCCGAGTTCGCCAAGATTACCATCATCCTCACGGGGGCGAACCTCGCGGAGCGCTACCTCGACGAGCGCTCCATCGACCTCAGGCACTTCCTCGGGCTTCTCGCCCTGGGGGTCGGCCTGCCGCTAATACTCATCCTGAAGCAGCCCGACAAGGGCTCCACGATCATCGCCGGCGTCACGCTCCTCATCATGGCCTACCTCGCCGGCTTCGACAGACGCGTCGTCTTGGGCCTCGCCGTGCTGGCCGTCCTGGCGGCGCTCTACCTCTCGCTCGGCGACGCCTACTCCCGACAGCGCGTCATGACGATGCTCGATCCCTGGGACGACTACTACGGCTCCGGCTACCAGCTCATCCAGGGCTTCTATGCCTTCGGCTCGGGAGGGCTCTTCGGCGTCGGGCTCGGCTTCTCCCGACAGAAGTACTCCTACTTGCCCATGGCGCACAACGACTTCATCTTCGCCGTCATCGGCGAGGAGCTCGGCTACGTCGGTGCGCTCGGCATGCTCGCCGGCTTCGCGATCTTCGCCTGGGCGGGCTTCCGCATCGCCAAGTACGCTCCCGACCTGACCGGCCGTCTCATCGCCGCGGGCTGCACCTCGCTCATCGTCTTCCAGATGCTCGTCAACGTGTGCGGCGTCATCGGCATCATGCCCCTCACGGGCAAGCCGATCCCGTTCGTCTCGTACGGCGGCTCGACGATCATGTCCTGCCTCATGCTCGTGGGGCTCATGGTGTCCGTCTCGAGTCGCTCGGTGCTTCCCGAGACCGTCCACGACGAGAACCGCCGCTCGTGGCGGATGGCGGACGGCGAGGACGACGACGGGGGCTTCTCGCTCGTGGGGACGCCGACGCCGCGTTCGGCGAGACGGTCGGGCGATGACGGGACGTCTCCGCGCGGGGGCTTCCGCGTGTACGACGGCGGGCCGACGACGAAGGCGATTCGCCCGTCATCCTCCCGTCCTCCCGTGGGACGCGTGACCACGGACTCGTCTGGTAGGAGGAGAATCGACCTCGGGCCGAGCGCGACCGAGAGGCTGCGCGGGTCGAGGGGCGGCAGAGGTTCGAGCGACAGGAGGAACGGCTCATGACGAGGACTCTCGAGGTTGCCATCGCTGCGGGAGGCACCGCAGGTCACATCAATCCGGCGATCGCACTCGCCGAGGAGCTCCGCTCCCGCGGGCATCACGTCACCTTCTATGGGCAGACGGCCAAGCTCGAGGGGACGCTCGTGCCCCAGGCGGGCCTCGAGCTCGTCCCGATCGTCGTCACGGGCTTCGACCGCTCGAGGCCGTGGACGCTCGTCTCGGCGCTCGTGCGCGAGAGGAGCGCCACCTCGCAGATCCTGGCGCGCTTCAGGGAGTCGGGCGTTCCCGACGTCGCCATCGGCTTCGGTGCCTACGTCGAGCTTCCCCTCATCAGCGCCTGCCACGCCGAGGGCGTCCCCGTCGTGCTCCATGAGCAGAACTCCGTGCCCGGGCTCGCCAACAAGACGTCGGCGAAGCGTGCGGCCAGGGTCTGCGTCTCGCTGCCCCAGGCCATTCCCGCCTTCAGCGACCGCGTGGGTGATCCCGGTGCCATCGTCGTGACGGGCAACCCCGTTCGTCAGAGCGTCGTCACGGCGGACCACGCGGCGGGACGCGCCGCCTTCGGGATCCCCGAGGACGCGACGATGCTCCTCGTCTTTGGCGGAAGCCTCGGCGCCATGCACCTCAACCGGGGCGTCTGCGGACTCAAGGACGAGCTGCTGGGCCGTGAGGGCCTCTGGATCGTCCACTCGACGGGCAAGGACGACTACGACGCCGTGGTGTCCTCCCTCGCCCTCTCAGAGGACGAGAAGGCCCGTTGGCAGGTCATGCCCTACATCTCGAACATGGGCGAGGCGCTCGCGGCGGCGGACCTCGTCGTCTCGCGCGCGGGAGCCTCCTCCATCGCCGAGATCGCCGCCCTCGCCGTCCCGAGCCTGCTCGTCCCGTATCCCTTCGCGACGGCCGACCACCAGACCACCAACGCCCACTACCTCGTGGACGCCGGCGCCGCGGTGCTCGTGGCAGACGGCGACATCGACGCCCCCGTCTTCTCCGAGCAGCTGCTCTCGCTCGTCGACGACCCCGAACGCCGTGCCGCGATGCGCGCCGCCGCGAGGGGGCTCGGGCAGGACCGGGCGGCCTCGGCTCTCGCAGACCAAGTGGAGAGTGCCGCGGCGACACGGGAATAGCCGCGATATCGGCTAGAGTAGAGAGGTCAGGCTCGTCTCACCGAGGCGAGTCCGTGAGCTGTGTCCCGCACCTTTGACTCATCACGAAGAGGTCGAATACCATGACAGAATCCCTCGCAGAGGCAAACGTCTCAAGTGCGCACTTCATCGGAATCGGCGGCGCCGGCATGAGCGGCATCGCGCTCGTCCTGCACGAGCGCGGCTGCAAGGTCACCGGCTCCGACCTCAAGAGCTCCCACTACGTCCGCGAGCTCGAGTCCGCCGGCATCGAGGTCACCATCGGCCACGAGGCGGCGACCATCGACCGCGTCATGCCCGACGTCGTGGTCACCTCCACCGCCATCCCCGACACCAACCCCGAGGTCGTCCGCGCCATCGAGCTGGGCATCCCCATCTGGCCGCGCGCCAAGATGCTGTCGTTCCTCTCGCTCAACGCCGTCACGGTCGCCGTGGCGGGCACCCATGGCAAGACCACGACCTCGTCCATGATCGCCACCATGCTCGACAAGCTCGGCATGGACCCGTCGTTCCTCATCGGCGGCGTCGTGGAGGGCTATGACACCAACGGGCGCAACGGCGAGGGCGGCTACTTCGTGTGCGAGGCGGACGAGTCGGACGGCTCGTTCCTCTACCTCAACCCCACGATCGCCGTGGTCACGAACATCGAGGCAGACCACCTCGACCACTACGGCACCCTCGAGAACATCGAGAAGACCTTCTGCAAGTTCATGGGTCTCGTCGGGGACGACGGGACGATCGTCGTGAACGGTGACGCGCCTCGCTGCGCCGAGCTCGCGCGCTCCACGGGTCGCCGCGTCCTCACCTACGGCTTCGGCGAGGGCAACGACTACGTCTGCCTGCCCGAGGAGACACGTCACGGGATCGAGAGCAGGCTCACGGTCAAGGTTCCCTCCGGGAGCGAGGTCCACGTGACCATCCACTCCAATCCCGGACGCCACAACATGGCCAACGCCACGGCCGCCATCGCCGTCGCCGACGCGCTCGGCGCCGACGTCGAGAAGGCCGCCCTCGCCCTCTCCGAGTTCAAGGGTGCGCGTCGTCGCTTCACGCACGTGGGCGACGTCGCGGGAGTGACCGTCGTCGACGACTACGGCCACCATCCCACCGAGATCCGGGCGACGCTCGAGGCCGCGTCAGACCTCGGCTTCGACCGCATCGTCTGCGTCTTCCAGCCCCACCGCTACACGCGCACCCAGGCGCTCGCCGACATGTTCGCGCACGCCTTCGACAAGGTCGACGTCCTGCGCGTCATGGACGTCTTCTCCGCCGGCGAGCTTCCCATCCCCGGCGTCTCCGGCAAGACCGTCGCCAACGAGGTCGCGTCCGGCGGCGGCGTGGCCGACGTCCGCTACGTCCCCAACCGTCGCGAGCTCGTCGACGAGCTCGTGCGCATCTGCCGTCCCGGCGACCTGCTCATCACGCAGGGCGCGGGCGACGTCACCACGATGGGCCCGGCGTTCATCGAGGCGATGCGCGCACACGAGAACGGCGAGGCGGACGACGCGCGGTGAGCCTCTTCAACGCATACATGAGTCTCTCTGGCGCGACTGACGCCGAGGTGCTGAGGAACGAGCGCCTCTCGCACAGGACGACCTATCGCATCGGTGGCCCCGCGGGTCTCTTCGTGACCGTCAACAGCTATCCCGCGCTCGCGAAGGTCCTCTCGGTCCTCACCGCCGAGCGGGTCGCCTGGGTCATCCTCGGTNNGGCAAGGGGTCCAACATCCTGGCGTCCGACCGCGGCTATGACGGCTGCGTCATCACGCTCGGCAGGGAGTTCTCCCGCATCACGACGGGCGAGGGGGGCGTCATCACAGCAGGTGCCGGCGTGCTGCTCGCGAGACTCGTCAACGAGGCCCTCAAGAGCTCCTTCGCCGGTCTCGAGTGCTGCGTCGGCATCCCCGGAACCGTGGGCGGCGCCATCTCGATGGACGCCGGCACGCGCCACGAGTGGATCGGCCGCGCAGTCCGCGACCTCGTCGTGCTGGATCCCGGCAGGGGTCTGCGCCGGTACGAGGGCTCCGAGATCGAATGGGGCTATCGCCACACGTCGCTCGGCCCCTCCGAGATCGTGCTCGAGGCGACGTTCGAGCTGGAGTCCGGCGTCAAGGAGGCCATCGGCCGCGAGATGGACGATCGCCTGCGTCGCAGGAGGCAGAGCCAGCCCGCCGGAAAGGCCACGTGCGGCTCCGTCTTCCGCAACCCCGGCGACCGCTCGTCGGGAGAGCTCATCGAGAGCTGCGGCCTCAAGGGCTTCCGCGTCGGCGGCGCCCAGGTCTCGGAGGTCCATTCCAACTTCATCGTCAACGTCGGCGGCGCTTCCGCGGCCGACGTGGTGGCCGTCATGCGACACGTCCATGACGAGGTGCTCGCTCGCCAGGGCGTCGACCTCCAGCCCGAGGTCAAGCTTCTCGGGTTCGCGAGCTAGGGGCCGACATGGCGAAGGATACGAGCAGAAAGGCAACGCCCCGCGCGAAGACGCCGCTCAAGCGCGACGCCACGATGGGCGCGGGCAGGGGGACGAAGGCCGTCTCCATGCCGTCCGGGCGTAAGACCAAGGTCTCCCTGCCCAAAACCAAGGCGGCTCCCAAGGTCGCGGGGCCATCCAAGCGGGAGAAGCCCGTCAAGCCCTCGAAGCTTCGTACGCCGAAGTCGTCGCCGCGCGCGAAGGCGGCAGCCGGCACGAATCCCGCGCCTGGGGCGAGAAGGCCCACCGGCGCAGAGGCTCGCGAGGAGCGTCTGCGGCACAACAGCGCCCCCGTGGGCAAGATCGTCGTCAGGGTCCTCACGGTCGTCGCCGCGCTCGCCATTGTCGCCCTCATCGCCTACGTCGTGCTCAGGAACTCCCCGAGCTTCGCGATCACCTCGATCGAGGCGGAGCCCACCACGCACGTCTCCGTGGATGACATCCAGAACCTCGTGAACGTCGAGGACGGAACCACGCTGCTCAACGTCAACACGGACGCCATCACGGCCTCCCTCGAGAAGAACCCCTGGATCGCCTCGGTGAGCTACGACCGGGAGTTTCCCGGCACCCTCAAGATCACCATCACCGAGCGGAAGGTCTATGCGCTCGTCACCATGAGCAGCGGTTCGGTGGGCTGGTATCTCGGCGAGGGCAACGTGTGGATGGAGCCCACCAAGATCGCCACCACGGCCAACCAGAGCGTCGAGGACGCGGCCCTCACCAAGGCGTCCTCGGAGGGTGAGCTCCTCATCACGGGACTTCCCGCCACGGTCCAGCCGGTCGCGGGCTCCTTGGCCAACGACGCCGTCCTCGACGCGGTCGCGACCTTCCTGAACGAGTTCTCGAGCGGCTTCTCCTCGCAGATCGTGAGCTTCTCGGCCTCGAGCGTGGACAGCATCAGCTGTGACCTTTCGAGCGGCGTGGAGGTCTCTCTCGGCGCGGCGACGAACGTCTCGTCCAAGGAGTCGGTGGTTCTCGGGCTTCTCGACAAGTACCCGGGAGAGCTGACCTACATCAACGTGCGCGTGCCGTCGAACCCGTCATACCGGAGGATCGACTCCGACACGGTTCAGGCGGGCACCGGAGCGACGGGAACGGCGACCGACTCGTCCACGACGACGACCACCGGTACCACCACGACGTCAACCGACGCGGAATCCACCTCGACCGACACGAACACCACGACGACCACGGACGTCGCCACCACTGAGTAGGGGACTGGTCGAGGCTCTCCGAGGGTTGCGGAGAGGATGCTCACGGGGGATTAATTTCTCTTAACCTAAAGTTGAGGTTTAAACTGTGAGCGGCGAATTATGGGCCTTTTACCTGCAATTTTGTCAATTAAAATAAAAGTGTTGACTCAACGCACCTTTCTGTGTAATTATACGTCGCTTTACATGAAGCGTTGAGTTTAACTTGAGGTTTAGAGTTTCTACCAGCGGCTTTATGAGGGCAGCACCGAAGCACGAACGTACCCGACCAACGCACCACCAACAAAGAGAGGTTAGCGGCGCTGCCTCATCACAGGCGCCACACGAGGAGGAAACGATGATTAAGGACACGGACACCCTCAGCAACTACCTTGCCGTCATCAAGGTCGTGGGCGTGGGCGGCGGCGGCACGAACGCCGTCAACCGCATGATCGAGGAGGGCATCCGCGGCGTCGAGTTCGTCGCCATCAACACTGACGCGCAGGCCCTCGCCATCTCCGACGCCGACATCAAGGTCCACATCGGCACCGACATCACCAAGGGTCTCGGCGCCGGCGCCAACCCCGAGGTCGGCAAGGAGGCCGCAGAGGACTCCCGTGACGAGATCAAGCAGGCGCTCGCTGGCTCCGACATGGTCTTCATCACTGCCGGCGAGGGCGGCGGAACCGGCACCGGTGCCGCTCCCGTGGTCGCCGACATCGCCAAGAACGACGTGGGTGCCCTCACCGTGGGCATCGTCACCAAGCCGTTCACCTTCGAGGGCCGCAAGCGCTCCTCCTCGGCCGCCGAGGGCATCAAGAACATCGCCGAGAACGTCGACACCCTGATCATCATCCCGAACGATCGCCTGCTCGACCTCTCCGAGAAGAAGACCACCATGCTCGAGGCCTTCCGCATGGCCGACGAGGTCCTCTCCCAGGGCACCCAGGGCATCACCGACCTCATCACCGTCCCTGGCCTCATCAACCTCGACTTCGCCGACGTCTGCACGATCATGCGCGAGTCCGGCAACGCGATGATGGGCATCGGCACCGCCTCCGGCGACAGCCGCGCCACCGACGCCGCCGCGGAGGCCATCTCCAGCCCGCTGCTCGAGACCTCGATCGACGGTGCCACCCGCGTCCTGCTCTCCATCGCGGGCAACAAGGACATCGGCATCCAGGAGATCAACGACGCCGCCGACCTCGTCGCCAAGAACGTCGACCCCGAGGCCAACATCATCTTCGGCACCGTCGTCGACGAGTCCCTCGGTGACCAGGTTCGCGTGACCGTCATCGCCACGGGCTTCAACGACCAGAACGTCCAGCAGTCGCTGCCGACCATCACCCCGACCGTGACGCGTCCAGCCAAGGGCGCTCCCAAGACCAGCCCCAAGCCGGCGCCCCGTCCTGCCTACCAGCCGCCCGTCGCACCGACCCCGGCGCACCCCACTCCCTCGTCCTCGAACAACGACAAGGAGTTCGACATCCCCGACTTCCTCAAGCGCAGTCGCATCTAGCATGAGCGACCCGACGCTTACCAGGTCGAGCGTCGACGGCGTGACCCTGCTCTGGGACGAGAACGTCCCGTGCGGGGTCACGCTCGCTTTTACCGAGAGGACGGGTGGCGTCTCCGAGGGCGGCTTCTCGTCGCTCAACCTCGGGGACGCCTGCGGCGACGACCCCGCGCACGTCCTCGAGAACCGCCGCCGCGCCCTCGCGGCGCTCGGCTGCGGCGACCTCGTCGACGAGCTCGTGAACCCCAAACAGGTCCATGGCGACCACGTGGTCGTCATCGACGCCGGCGGAGAGGTCGAGGCGGCTCGCGTCGAGGCGCGGGAGGGGGCGGATGCCGTGGTGTGCACGACCGCCGACGTGCCCGTCCTGCTCTGCTACGCGGACTGCGTCCCGGTGGTCCTCGTGGCGCCCGGCGGCTTCGCCGTCGTGCACTCCGGGTGGCGGGGTACCATCGCGCGCATCTCCGGGAAGGCGGCGCGCATCCTCGCGGACGTCGCGGGGTCCTCGACGCGGGAGGTCTCCGCATACGTCGGACCGCATGTCGGCGCGGCTGACTACGAGGTCTCGCAGGAGCTTCTCGACCGCTTCGTCGCCGAGTTCGGCGACGGCGTGCGCGGGGGAGGGCGCTGTCTCGACCTCGGGTTCGCGGTTCTCGCTGCACTCGAGGACGCGGGAGTCCCCTCGCGGGGCGTCGTCGACTGCGGCATCTCGACGGTCCGGGCGACGGACCGGTTCTACTCGTACCGCGCGTCGGGCGGCGCCTGCGGGCGCCACGGCGCCATCGCCTGCATGAGGTCGGCGGGAGACGTTACAGCTCGCTGACACTTTTGCGGAGATGGCATGTCAACGACCCCGGCAGGGGAAGATAGGTTTGACCCGCCATCCGAGGCGGGAGTGAGGGAACGTGCACGCGAATCGAGGCTCTTTGATGGTGAGTGAAGACAGTGAGGACTACGGGCGCTTTCTCGTCGAGCGTCGCGAGGCCATCCTCGAGAGGATTTCCGAGGCCGCCGTCAGGGCGGGGAGGAATCCCGAGGACGTCCTCCTCCTCGCGGTTTCTAAGACGGTCGGTCCGGACGAGGTCGCGCTCGCTTGGCGCGCGGGCTATCGTGCGTTCGGCGAGAACCGACCCCAGGAGCTCACGAGGAAGCTCACGGCGCTCGCCGCGGTCCCCGAGATGGCCGGTGCCCGCTTCGACATGATCGGCAACCTGCAGAAGAACAAGATCAACCAGGTCGTGGGCTGTGTCACGCTCATCCACTCCATCTCGTCGGCCCATCTCGCCGAGGCGGTCTCCAAGCGTTCCGTCACGCACGGCGTGACGAGCGACGTCCTTCTCGAGATCAACGTCTCGGGCGAGGAGACCAAGTCGGGCTTCTCGCCGGCGGAGGTTTCGGAGGCCCTCGACGGCATCGTCGCCCTTCCGGGAATCCGCCTGTGCGGTCTCATGTCCATGGCGCCCGCGCATGACGCGGACGAGGCGAGAAGGACCTTCTCGGGGCTCCGCTCGCTCGCGGAGGACCTGCGGGTGCGCACCGGGCTCCCACTCGAGGAGCTCTCCTGCGGCATGAGCGACGACTATCCCATCGCGGTCGAGGAGGGCTCCACCATCGTTAGGCTCGGCAGAACGGTATTTGACCCGAACTACGTAATACAATAGGCATAGCTCGATTGGCTTCGCGCCGCTGGGCGTGAGAGGAAAGAGAGAACACGATGGGCTTTCTAGATTCGATCAGAGACCGGCTCCGCGGCGGCGACGACTACTACGACGATGACGACTACTACGACGAGGATCCCGACGGCCGCGGCCGCAGCTCAGACGAAGTCCCTCCCGTGGGGTCGCGTGCCAAGCTCCTCGGCAACACCTCGCGTCCCGAGGCCGAGAGCGTCTCCGTCTACACCCGCTCCGGCCGCCCCGTGAGCTCGCAGCGGCCTGCCGCCGACTACGACGAGCCCCGACCGAGCCGCTCCTCCTACGCTCAGCCCGAGCCCTCGTCGCCCTACGCGGCCAACTATGAGCCGGCCGTGCCGTCCACCGGCAACAC
>DCZG01000097.1 GCA_002331575.1 Atopobium sp. UBA2090
CGCGAGAATCCGCCCCAGTTGACGCGTTCGTGCCGTGGCAAAATGTGCGTTATCAAAAGTGGACATTCGAGCCGGGGCGCTGACCGGAGCCCGCCACCTGGCGAGAAGTCCGCGAAGCTGAAAACGCTACACGAACGGCCCCGAAAGCGCTCATGGCGACGTTATCCGACCGTTCGTGTAGCGTTTTTCAGCTTCGCGGACCCCGGCTGGCATCGATGATTTTTTGATTTTCACACGAAGGGGCCTTTTCGGCGTTTTGGCAAAGATAACGCCCTTCGTGTGAAAATGCCCGCCGCGCATCGCCCATCTCGCTTCAGCCGGCAGCCTCCGCTCCGCGCCGCCGCGCGCGCCATTCACTCCCATTCAGTGGACATGGAATATACACCTGTCCCCTATTCCATTTCCAAGAGCTTACGCAGGCAAGGGCGCGTTCGCGGCCCCGTCGTGTACAATGGCAAGCGCTAGCGGACTGTCGCCTCATACGACGCCGCGCCTGCAGTCTAAGAGAAGGGTCCTCATGAAACCTCGACCTCACAGTCGATGACCCCAGCGGCGTGCCCCCGTCAGGCCACACCGTGAGGGGTGTGACCGGTGCCGAAGTCAGGCACAATGCGCGCGCGTCCCCTGCGCGACGCAACAATGGTAAGGAGCACGCATGATCTATCTCTCCCAACTCGTGGGAAACCCAGTCCTCGACGCCACCGGCGAGAAGATCGGTACGGTCTCGGACCTCGGCATCGCCACGGGCGAGGTCTTTCCTCGCGTGACGAGCCTGGCCTTCATGGGCCCCGGCCGCACGCCCATCATGATCTCGTGGCGCAAGTACGTGGACACCTATGACGAGCACGAGGTGCACCTCAAGGTCCCCTCCACCGACATCCGCTTCTCGTACCTCCAGCCCGACGAGATCCTGCTCGCCCGCGACATCCTCAACAAGCAGATCGTCGACACGCGCGGCATGCGCGTCGTCCGCGTGAACGACCTCAAGCTCTCCGACACCAGCTCCTCCCAGCTGCGCCTCCTCGGCGCCGAGGTGGGCATGCGCGGCATCCTGCGCTCGCTCTCACCCAAGGTCGAGAAGGTCGGCGTGCGCATCGCCCGCACCTTCGGCCACCCCGTTCCGGAGCGTATCATCGCCTGGAGCTACATGGACCTCGTCGAGCGCGACCTCTCCAACGTCAAGCTCTCCATCTCGCACAAGACGCTCGAGGACATGCACCCCGCCGACGTCGCCGACATCATCGAGCAGCTCGACCCGCGCCTGCGCGGCCAGGTGTTCGCCCAGCTCGATGACGAGCAGCGCGCCGACGCCATGGCAGAGCTCGAGGACGACAAGGCCGCCGAGATCATGGGCGACATGTCCGAGACCGACGCCTCGCGCATGCTCTCGGCCATGGACCCCGACGACGCCGCCGAGCTCGTGGACGAGTTGGGTGCCGAGAAGGCCGAGAAGCTCCTCAAGCTCATGGGCGTCGAGGACGCGAAGGCCATTCGCCAGCTGCTCGGCTACCGCGACGGGACCGCTGGCCGCATCATGACCTCCGAGTTCGTAGCCCTGCCCGACGACGAGACCGTCGCCTTCGCCGTCGACGCGCTGCGCAACCTCGAGGAGGACTTCGAGACGGTCCGCTACGTCTACCTCGTGGACGAGGACAAGCGCCTGACCGGTGCCGTAACCCTCAATAACCTGCTGGTCAACGAGGCATCGACCAAGCTCTCGGACATCGCGGCCGACGACCTCATCACGGCCGGACCCGATGACGACCAGGAGGACGTGGCCGACTCGATCTCCAAGTACAACCTGCTCGCGCTACCCATCGTCAACGACGAGCAGAACCTCCTCGGCATCGTGACCGTCGACGACGCCCTCGACGTCATGGAGGAGGAGCACGAGGAGGACCTGCAGATCGCCGGCGTGGGGTCGAGCGGCTCCAACGACGAGAGCAGCCACGACCTCGGATGGCTCCTCCGCCACGAGCTCTGGTTCTTCTTCTGGATTCTCAGCGTCGGTCTCCTGGCGGCCATCTCGAGGACGAGCGTCTCGGTCGACAACGTACTTCTCGCCTGCGCCGCCCTGCCCATCGCGCTCATCCTCGCGGATGACTCGGTGAGCTACGTCACCAAGTTCTTCATCGAGAACGACCCCGACGACGAGGACTCACCCTCCATGCTCGGGTTCACGCTCAAGAGTCTCGCGCTCGGCCTCGTCTTCGCCGCGATCGTCATCCTCTTCGTCACGGTGTTCAACGGAGCCGTGCTCCCGACCGCCGCCGACTCCGAGTTCGCCCGCGCATTGGGTGCCGGCTTTGCCGGATCGGCTGCCTCGACGATCGTCTCGTTTGCGCTCACTCCCGTCTACCTCGCCATCCTTCGACGCCGAGACGATCAGAATGCCGAGACCTCGGGCACGGCGCTCTCACTCATCTCGATGGTCGTAGCCCTCGTGGTGTTCGCCGCCGTGGCGGCGACCATCGCCGGACCCGGCGTCCTTCTGGTGTAGCCATGGGACGCGATACGAACAAGCCGCAGCGTCAGAAGCTCGACCGCCGCCGCATCCTCATGGCCATGGGGCCGGGGATGGTCGCAGCGCTCGCGGGCGCAGACGCCGGCGGTGTGGCGACCTACTCCACCGCAGGCGCCACCTACGGCTTCGGACAGCTCTGGACCGTCCCCGTCATGTGCTTCCTGCTCATCGTGGCGCAGGAGACCGCCGCCCGCGTGGGCTGCGTCACGGGCAAGGGCTTCGCCTCGCTCATCCGCGAGCAGTTCGGCGTGCGACTGAGCGCCCTCGCCATGCTCGCCCTGCTCGTCTCCAACACCACGGTCACGCTCTCCGAGTTCGCTGGCATCGCCTCTGGCCTCGGACTCTTCGGCGTGCCCGTGTACCTCTCCGTTCCTCTCGCCGCGATCACCATCTGGCTCATCGCGATGAGCGGGTCATACGCGCGCATCGAGAAGATCCTGCTGGCGATCAGCTGCATCTTCGTGACGTACGTCATCGCCGGCATCATGGTCGGCCCCGACTGGGGCGAGGCGATGAACGACACCCTCATCCCCAAGTTCGTGTTCGAGCCGCAGTACTTCTCGCTGCTCGTTGCTAACGTCGGCACGACCATCGCCCCCTGGATGGTCTTCCTCGCCCAGAGCAACGTCGTCGAGAAGAACGCGCACGAGGAGGACCTCCCCTACCAGCGCATCGACACCGTGACGGGCGCCGTCGTGGCAAGCGCCATCAGCTGGTTCATCATCCTCGCGACCGGTGCGGTGCTTCATCCCGCCGGCGTCATCGTCAACTCGGCTGAGGACGCGGCAACGGCGCTCGCGCCGCTCGCCGGCCCCTACGCGGAGATGCTCTTTGGCGCGGGACTCGTCGGGGCGTCGTTCCTCGCCGCCTGCGTCCTTCCCGGCATCACGGCAAGCGCCATCTGCGAGGCATTCGGCTGGGAACGCGGATCGGACCGCACCTGGCAGGAGGCACCGGTCTACCGCGGCATCATCACTGCCATCCTCTTGATCTCGGCCGTGATCGTCCTCATCCCCAACGTCAACCTCTTCGGCATCATGATGGTCGCGCAGGTCATCAACGGCATCCTGCTGCCCGTGCTGCTCGTCTTCATGGTCAAGATCGCGAGTGACAGGCACGTGATGGGCAAGAACGCGAACAGCCGCGTGTGGACTGGCCTCACGTGGTTCACCGTCATCGCCGTCATCATCCTGACCGTGGTGATGTTCGTCCTCCAGGCGATGGGCGTCTAGCACCTTCGCCGAGAGCAGTAACCGGGGTCTACTTGCTGGACTTGTCGAACTCGTCCTTGAACGAGCCGAACATCTTGCCCATCTTGCCGAGCTGGCGGCCCATGTCCTTGGCCATCCGGTCGCCGTCGACCTTGGGGGCGGAAGCCTTCTTCTTGGCGGTGCCCGAGGTCTTGGCAGCCCCGGTGGCCTTGGCGGTGCCCGAGGTCTTGGCGGCTCCGGTGGCCTTGGCAGCACTCGCCGGCGCTGACGTCGCGGTCGGCTTGTAGGTCTTGGCCTCTCCCGCGGAGCCTCCGTCGGCGATCTGCCCGACGGGCTCGGAGACACGAACGTCGACGGCTTCCGTCGCGGGCAGCTGCGCCTCGGGCTCGGCATCCTCAGCCTGCGCCTCCTCCATGGCGCGCTTGGCCTTGCCGATGGCCTTGCCCAGGGCAAACGAGCCCTTGTCCACGGCCTCGGACGTGGCGGCACCGGCCTTCTCGCCAAACTCGGCGCTCTTGACCTTGGCCTTCGCGGACGCCTCACCAGCCTTTGCGGCCAGCCCGCCGTTGAGGGCGAGCGAGGCGGCCTCGGGCGAGACGATCATGCACCCGTTGGCGTAGCTCATGAGCATCGATGGCGGAATCTCGAGCGAGCCCACGAGGGCGCGGGCCATGCCGCCGTCACCCACGAGGAACTTCGTGACCTTGCCGGTCTTCTGCTCGAACTCGGCGTCGTTGACGTAACCGAGCACCTTGCCGTCGCTCGTCTTGGCGTCCATGCCCGCCCACATGATGCAGGCGTCCCAGTTGACATGCAGGCGCTCGCGAGCCGCATCGTCGAAGGCGTCATCTCCGCGGGTCACGCGAATGCCCTTCTCGACGGGCGCGTACGAGTCGATGGCGAGAAAGACGTCCTCGCGCTTGACCATGCCCGCCACGTCAGGTCGCCTGACGAGGAAGCCCACCACGCGTCGACCGTCGGGGGTGAAGACGGCCATGTGGACCTTGCCGAGCTTCGAGAGCTTCGTGGTGGGCTGGCCCTCCTTGGGTCGGCGGACGTCCTTGACGACGAAGACCTTCACTCCGGAAAGATCGGACACCTTGGGCACGGACTGCTCCTCTCAGAAGGGCACGGCGGGAACGCAGAGACGGGCACCACGAACCGTGGCACCCGTCTCGAGGTTCAGCATGGGGCGCGCGGGCGCGGCGAGAAGGACTACTGCTCGTCGGCCTTGGTCTCGGGCTCGACGACCTCGACGTGCACGGCCTGGGCCTCGGACTGGTTGGCGGACACGGCCTCGTCGGTCATGGAGGCGACCTTGTCGGTGACGGAGGTCACGGTGTCCTGCACCTGGGCGGACGTGGTGGCGACGGCATCGGAGAGCGAGTCGCGGAGCTGGTCCATGCGCTCGCGGGCGAGGTCGACCTTGGCGCGGAGCTCGTCGGTCGTGGCGTCGACGTTGGGGCGAACCTCCCCGATCTTGTCGTTCACGACGCGCGTGCCGCGCTCGTACGAATCGACTGCGGAATCCCAGGCGTCATTCATGGCGTCTGCGGCCATGGCACGGCTCTCGGCGCCGGAGCGCGGGGCGAGCATCATGCCCGCGATAAGACCCGCACCTGCACCGATGATGCTGCCAATGGCGAAGTGGAGCGCTTTGCTACTCATGAGGTCCTCCTGTCAGGGTGGGCGCCAACGGCGCACGTACGCTATATACCCTCGGTCTGATTCTGTGAGTCAGACCTTCTGCCAATAGGTGCGAGCGACGTCCTAGCGGACGGGGCGCGGCTTGGGAACGTCAACCATGTCCCAGTCGTCGATGGCCGGGGAGTCGTCATAGATGTCGTGCCCGGACTCTGGAGCAGCGGGCGCTACGGGAGCTGCGGGAGCGGCTGGCTGCTCAGATACCTCGGGCTGCTCAGGCTGCTCGGGCTCTGGCGGCGTGACGTCGTCCGGCTCGTCGAGTTCGTCGGCGGAGGGCTCGGGTTCCGGGGCGTCGTCGAGCGTGATGGGTTCCGAGATGAGCGTGGAGCCGGGGTCGGTGGAGTCCGCCGGCTCGATGACGGCGTCCTCGTACTCGAGCTCCTCAACGTGCTCTCCCTCGGGGTACTCCTCATCGACGGGCTCCTCGGGCTCGGCCGACTGGCCGTCACCGTCATCGGTGTCGTCACCAAGGCTCTGCACGAGGCCCACAAGACCGCTCGCGATGGCATCGATGTCGGGCACGGGGTCCCCGCCACCGTTGTACGCCCACTCGAGCACCCACTCCGCGCTCGAGAGAGCACCAATGACAAGCACGTCATCGGGGCAGTCGAGACGAATGACATAGGTCCTCTCGCCAACTTCGGCGGTGCGGCCGCTCGTGATGTCCCCGGCGACGTTGGTACGGGCGAGAAGCTCGACGGTGACGTGCTCGAGGAGGTGCGCCACCTCGGTGTCATCGACGACGTCACCGAACTTGGGCGCGTTGTCACCCAGGCAGACGTGGTCGGCAAGCTCGGGGATGAGGTCCATGATGCGGGCGGTGCCCTCGGCGTCATCGCTCGTCATGAGCGGCGCCGACTCGCCGGCCTCGACGACTGCGTCGAGGTACTTGGGACCGACGGTGACCTTTTTGATTTCCACAACCTGAGCCATGGGCAAGCTCCCCTTCACTCGGGCCCATCTCGGAGACGGGCGAACGCTTCTCCTGCCCCATTGTAGTTGTTCTGACTTGACGACATGGCACAAAGGGGCGGGTGCCACCTGGATACCAGACGCGAGCGGCAGCAGGGCTACTCCTCGTCGGTCTCCTCGCGGTCCGTGTCCATGGCGACGGCCTCGGGCGCCGTCACGCGAATCGACCTCAGCCTGCGGCCATACATGGACTGCACGCTGAACTTGAAGCCGTCCTTCTCGAAGACGTCTCCGTGGCGCGGGAGCTTGTCGGCGAGCTCGAGCACGAAGCCGGCGATGGTCTCGTACTCGTCGCTGTCCTCGATCGGCCAGCCCAGCTCGATGGCATCATCGATGGAGAAGCGGCCGTCGACCACCCACTCGCGGTCCGACAGCTTCGTGATGTAGCGGTTGTCGGGGTCGAACTCGTCCTCGATCTCGCCCACGATCTCCTCGACGATGTCCTCTATCGTGATGACGCCCGCCGTCCCGCCGTACTCGTCGACGACGATGACCATCTGGTCGTGCCTGCCCTTCATCTCGGAGAGCAGGGGGATGATGTCCTTGGTGTCGGGCACGTAGCTGGCAGTGCGCATGTGCTTGGAAATCGGCTCGTCGCCCTCGTCCTCGTCCAGGATCGGGGTGATGAGGTCCTTGATGTGCGCGATGCCCACGACGCGGTCCACCGACCCGTGGTAGACGGGCAGCCTCGAGTAGCCCGTCTTTCTCATGACGTCGAGCGCCTCGCTGATGGTGGCGTCGTCCTCCATTGCCGTCATGTCCACGCGCGGAATCATGACCTCGCGCGCGATCGTGTCCCCGAGGTCGATGACGTCGTGAATCATCGACTTCTCCTCGTCGGAGAGCTCCTCGGAGTCCTTGACCAGGTAGCGAATCTCGTCCTCCGAGACCTCCTGGCGATCGTCGGTGCCCTTGATGCCCATGAGATGGCAGATGCCGTCGGACGACTTCGAGGTGAGCCAGACGAGCGGCTTGACCGCCTTCGAGAAGCCCGCGATGAAGGGGGCGACGCTCTTCGCGCACCGCTCGGCGTCCGCGAGGGCGATGCGCTTCGGGGCGAGCTCGCCGATGACGATGGAGACGAACGAGACCACGAGCGTGATGAGGATGGGCGCAAGCAGACGCGCGCCGGGGACGCCCAGGCCGGAGAGCCACTCCGAGAAGGGCTCCGACAGGATGTCAGCCGCAATCGCGGAGGCGAAGAACCCCACGAGCGTGATCGCCACCTGGATGGACGCGAGGAACTGCGACGTGTCCGACGAGAGGTCGAGGGCGAGGCGCGCCTTCCTGTCCCCCTCGTCCGCCTCGGGCTCGAGGAGCGAGCGCCGGGCACTGACAAGACCCATCTCTGCCATGGAGAAGTAGCCGTTGGCCAACGTGAGCAAGAACGTGACGATGATCGCTATGGCAATGTCCATATGGACGGAGTAGGCCTCCTCAGACGTTTTGACAACTATAGCAGGGCGGCGAACGCGCGACGAAATCGCTATCGGATGGTAACCAGCTCGTACGAGCGGGTGCCGAGTCCGATCTTCTCGCCGTGCGCGAGCATCTCCTGCCAGCGCGTGTCGGGATGGACCATGTGGAAGTGGTCATCCATCTGGTCATCGTCAGGGTGCTTGGCCTCCATGTCGGTGAGCTCGGTACCTGGCAGCTTGGGCGCGGCGTTCACCGCGTCGACGCAGGCCTGGTCGAGAGCGACGGGGTCAAAGCTCGCGAACATGCCGATGTTGGGAACGATCGCCGAGTCGCTCTCGTTGTGGCAGTCGCAGTTGGGCGTCACGTCCATGACGAGCGACACGTGGAACGACGGGCGACCGTCGACGACGGCCTTAGCGTACTCGACCATCTTGTCGTTGAGCACGTCGACGGCTGCGTCGTAGTCCGTCTGGATGGCATCCTGGTTGCACACCGCGATGCAGCGGCCGCAGCCGACGCACTTGTCATGGTCAATCAAGGCGAGCACGTGCTTGCCGCCGCGAACGGGGTCGGGCGAGAAGGAGAAGGCGTCATGCGCGCAGATCTTGGCGCACTGGCGGCACCCGATGCACTCGTCCTGGTCGACGCTGGGCTTGCCCGCGGAGTGCTGCTCCATCTTGCCCGCGCGGCTGCCGGAGCCCATGCCGATGTTCTTGATGGTTCCGCCGAAGCCGGCCTGCTCGTGGCCCTTGAAGTGCGTCACCGAGACGAAGACGTCGGCGTCCATGATGGCGCGGCCGATCTTTGCCTTCTCGACGAACTCGCCGCCCACGACGGGCACCTCGACGTCGTCCGTGCCCTTGAGACCGTCGGCGATGATGACGTGGCAGCCGGTGCAGAACGGGTTGAAGCCGTTGGTGTACGCGGAGTCGAGGTGGTCGAGGGCATTCTTGCGGCCGCCCACGTAGAGGGTGTTGCAGTCGGTGAGGAAGGGCTTGCCGCCGAGCTCGCGGATGAGGTCGACGATGACCTTGACGTAATTGGGGCGCAGGTAGGCCGTGCCACCCGGCTCGCCGAGGTGCAGCTTGATCGCCACGAACTTGTTGTCGAAGTCGATGGTCTCGATACCGGCCTTGCGGCAGAGACGGTCGAGCTTGACGAGGGTGCTCTGCCTTCCATAGGTGCGGAAGTCGGTGAAGTAGACCTTCGAGGGAGTTTTCTCGGGCATGATGACTCCTTGCTGATGGGGACGGACGATCTGCCCGGCGCAGTGCACGGGCTTGCGTGCTCCTAGTATGCGCCATCGCGCGCGAGGCGTTCTGGCTCGCGGCGAGGAACGACCTGGGCGGGAGTCGGCCAGCGGTCGGGGGCGCACCGGACTTCTCGCCTGCCAAAGGTGCCAACGCCCTTTGGCAGCCAAAGGGCCACCTCACGACAGCTTTTGGGGGCACGGTCAGACTTCTCGCAAAAATACACCCCGAGAGCCCGACCGAGCGCGCCGGTCGAACCTCTCGGGGTGCGGTTCGTGCAACCGAGAAACGGGACGTCTAGCCGATGAATGCCTCGACCTTGGCCTTCGTCTCGTCGAGGATGGTCTGGTCGGGAATCCAGTTGACGGTGATGGCCTTACCCACGGGCATCTGGAAGCCCGCCTCCTCCATGGCCTTCTCCACGTTGTTCGGGCCGAGCGGCGCCCAGCCGTAGGAACCGAACGCCAGCCCCTCGCGGTCGGCGTTCTTGGGCGAGAGGCCCTTCATGTACGTGAGGAAACCAGCGACCGTGGGCAGCATCTGCGAGTTGAGCGTGGGCGAGCCGACACAGACGTACCTGCAGTCGAGGAAGGCGTCCATGCAGTCGGACACGTGGGTGACCTTGAGGTCCATGAGCTGGCAGGGAATGCCCTTGGCGAGAAACGCGTCAACGACGGCGCGGGCCATCAGGTCGGTGGAGTTCCACATCGAGTCGTAGACGACGATGGCCTTCTCCTCGAGCTTGCCCGAGGTGAACCCGTCGTAGGCGTCGAGGATGTCCGCGACGTGACTGCGCCACACGACGCCATGCGCGGGGGCGATGAGGTCAATGGCATCCGGACCAAGCCCGCGAACGGCCGCGAGTGCGGCAGCCGCCTGCCTGCCATACGGCTGCACGATGTTCGCGTAGTACTTGCGCGCCTGCCGCATGACCTCGTTGAAGTCGTTCTCGTCATCAAAGCGGGCGGAGCTGGCAAAGTGCTGGCCAAAAGCATCGTTGGAGAAGAGGATCTTGTCGTAGGCGTCGTAGGTGACCATGTTGTCAGGCCAGTGGACCATGGGCGTCTGCACGAAGGCGAGCGTGCGCTTACCGATGCAGAGCGTGTCGCCCGACTTGACGCCGTGGTAGCCGAGGTCGCCGTAGTGCGCGGTGAGCCCCTTCACGCCCTGCGGCGCTGAGCAGTAGATCTCGCAGTCGGGCGCCGCGGCCTTGATGGTGGGCACGTTGCCCGAATGGTCCATCTCGACGTGGTTGGCGACAAGGACGTCGATCTTCGACGGATCGACGATCGAGGAGATGCGGGAGAGCAGCTCGTCCTTGAAGGTGATCTTGGCGGTGTCGATGAGCGTGACCTTCTCGTCCATGATGAGGTACGCGTTGTAGGTGATACCGTCCTCGGTGGTATAGCCGTGGAAGCTGCGGGCGTTCCAGTCGACGCCGCCGACCCAGTACACGTCGGGCTTGATCTGCACTGCTGTAAGCATGAGTCTTCCCTTCGACATGGCGCGTGCGGAGGGCCGGACGGATGCCGACCACGCAGCGCGCGATGGTATTCTGCTACCAAGAAGATAGCCGATTTCGAGGGTCTTAGACATATCTCTTCGAGAAGTGCAGAGCGCGGCGGGGGCGGCTGTCTTTCAGCCTGCCAAAGGTGCCAACGCCCTTTGGCAGCCAAAGGGGCACCCGTCGTGGCGTGCGCGTGCATGCCCGTGCAAGACGCAGAACAAAAGCCCGGTTGGCAGCCTCATCTAGGCACAGAACGCGAGCTACCAAATCGCGAGAAATCCTCCAGCGTGGCCGCCGCGGCACCAGCTCCCTGGCGGCTGTCGAGAAGGCCGATTTACTGAAAATTGCATCACGAAGGGCTGCATTACCTCGTTACGGTCACTTTGACGGCCGTTCGTGATGCAATTTTCAACTTCGCGGGCCTCTGACAGGTGCAGAGATGGCCGCCGGGTTTGACGCCCGACGACCATCCACGCTCGAAGCTGTCGAGAATCCCGCGCCGCTACATGGCCGAGTCCATGTAGGCGTCGGTGATTTTCTGCGCCTCAGTCGTATAGACGTCGCTGAGCTTGGTCGCCCAGTCCTCGTAGTCCTGGTACGAACCGCTGCCAGAGGTATACATGAGCTGAGCCATCTTCTCGGTGCCCTCCGTGCTGATTGCGGCGAGCTTCGAGATCTTCTTGTCGCAGATGGTTGCCAGCCCCGTCACGCCGTCGGTGTTTGCTGCCGCCTCCTGGTCGTACTCGTCGATAAGACCAGGCGTCGCATCCTGAAGCTTCTGGGTGTACTCGTTGTAGATGTCCTCGTAGGTCGTCTCGCTGCTGGTACTCGTCGTAGTCGTCGTGGTCGGGGTCGTGGTGGTAGTTGGGGTTGTCGTGGTGGTCGTGGTAGTTGGGGCAGCAGACGAGACAGTGGCTGATGAGACGATGGCGTCGAAGTCCCCCGAGTAACTGGTCTCGGCATTAGCTTCCTCGCTAAGAGTGATGCAGGCTATCTGGTTGTTCGATGTATCAATAATGATTGCGCTTCTCAGGTTCATATCCATATTGGAGATGGTACCGGAGTACTGGATTACTCTTCCGGGAAGCCCGGCGATTGTCATGTCGGTCGAACTGACCAGCTTCGCTCCGCTGATGCTCTTGCTCTTGATAAGACCGTCTTGCACGGAGCTAAGCTCAGACGTGAAGTCCGCTTTTGACGAGTCAAGATTTACCGAGTTTGCCGTGAACATGAGTAGTGGAGGACGGTTCTCCGTCCCAGCGTAAAAGTACTTCATTGTGTCCGTCGACTTACTCGACGGGCCCTGCCAATGGTCGGGGATGGCAAAGTCGAAACCAGCAAACGTCAACGTCTTGGTGGGTATCTCGGTTGAGCTGCTCACCTCGGAAGTCGCGCTGTCCGACTTGCTCGAGCTCGAGCGACCGCACGCCGGAAGCCCGACCGCGAGCACCACCGCGCAGAGCGTGGCAACGACAATCCTCGCCACACGAGTGGCCGCATTCATTCTTTTCATAAATCCCCTTCCTGTGGTTGGTCCTGATGAGCCAAACATTGTTCAGGGACTTTTGGGATTCCTTAGCTGCCAGCAAACCCAGCACGGTTGGATGCCGCAGAACCGTTCGCGGGGCGAGAGGACCATTTCGGGGGCAACGACAATATTCTCAGCACTTTACGGCACCTGTCCCTTTGGCTGCCAAAGGGCGTTGGCACCTTTGGCAGGCAGGCTCTGATGCCAAAAACGGCAAAGGATCCTTTCCGGTTATTGGCACAACCCGCAGGTCATCTACCTGGGAGTACCAATAACGTCATTTTGTCTCGGTGACGTTTGCCCAGTTGGGATGGTACCAATATCGGTATTTCGTCCTCTCGCCTACGACAAGGACTCCTGTCTCACTCCTGGAACGGCCACTCCCCCGCCGCGAGGACTTCGATCGCGACAGCGACGGCGTCGTCCGCGCACCGGCCGATGTGCCACCGCGCGGCATCGCTCGCCACCTGCTGCGCGTTCGCGACGGCAACTGAATTTGACACCACCGCGAACATCGAGAGATCGTTGCCCGCATCGCCGAAGACCACCACGTCATCGGTCGTGATGCCCATCGCCTCGCAGAGCGCGAGCACGCCCGAGCCCTTGTTGTATCCCTGCGGCATGATGTTCGCGAAGCCCGTCCTGCCGTAGTCGAAGTCCAGCCCGTCGACCTCCTCGTTGAGCCGGTCGATAAGGGCGTAGGTCGCCTCGTCATCTCCGTGTAGGAAGACGTTGGACTTGATCACGGGAAAGTCGGGCACGCCGTCGACGGCGACGCACTTCTCGGCATACGAGGGAAACGACGTCGCGAGGTCCTCCCGCGTACCTGCCACGAGAAGGGGCGTACCGCCCTCGAAGACGAGAAGCCCTGCGCCCGGAATGGTCTCCACCAGCGACTTCACTTGTTCGAGGGCGTCATGGGGCGAATGCTCCTCGTGGATGAGCTCGCCCTCGAGGTAGACCTGCAGGCCGTTGGTCGCGAGCATCGTCGAGCAGCACGCCCGGTCGCCCCCGAAGAAGGGCGGAATCCACTCGTAGCCACGCCCGCTTGCCGGACCCACGTGAATGCCTGCGTCTTGCGCAGCGTGGAAGGCCGCAACGGTACGTGGCGAGACGGACATCGTGCCCTTGGGCATGATCGTATCGTCGATGTCCGTGAGGATGAGCTTGACTGCCATGTTCGCTCCTTCAGCATCGCCTTCGTCGTCGAGCTGTCCTCGCCGACAAGTCCCTCTGAGCCTAACCCTTCGCGAGCACGAGCTCGCAGTCGATCTCGGCGACGTCGGCGCCGACGGCGCCGGTGGGGTCGGAGTCCATGACGACGGCATCGGCGTCTGCAAGCGAGCCAAAGCGCAGAAGCCCCGACGCCCCGACCTTGGCGGAGTCGAGCAGCACATAGGTCTTCCCCGCACAGTCGAGGAAGGCATGCTTGAGCTCGGCCATGGCCGGATAGTTGGTCATGAGGCCGCGCCCGGGGACGTAGGCCGTGGGACTCACGAAGGCCTTGTCGGGATGGAGCATCTCGAGCGCCGCGAGGGCGAGGGGGCCGCAGGTGTAGCGGTGGCCCTTGCGCAGGGCGCCGCCGAGCATGACCACGTCCATCGCCGGCATGGAGCGGTCGACGAAGTCCGCGATGGTGAAGTCGTCCGTCACCACCGTGACGCCAGAGCGGCCGCCGAGCGAGCGCACGAACTCGAGGGCGGTCGTCCCGGAGTCCACGAGAATCGAGTCTCCGTCCGAGACGAGCCTCGCCGCCTCGACGCCGATCGCCCGCTTCGCCTTCACGTTCACGTTAACGCGCGTGTCCTGGATCGAGACCGTGAGCGTCTTCGAGAGCGACACGGCGCCTCCGTGGGTGCGGCGGAGCTTGCCGTCCCGCTCGAGCGCGTCGAGGTCGGCGCGGGCGGTCACGCGAGACACGTNNTTCAACACCTCGGCCACCTGCACCGACGAGCTACGGTCGAGCATCGAGAGTATCGCCGCGCGACGCTCCTCCGCGTAGAGCTCGGGACGATTTCCTTCCCCGGCCATGGAACCTCCGATTGTGCACGAATTGTGTTTCCTTTGCTTTCTTCTGAAGCAAGTATAGCGCCATTCTCTGCTTTCTTTTCTCCCGAAATCGATACTCGGATTCCCGAAACCGATGCCATTTCAACCCATGTGAGCTGCTTTGACTTTCGCTTTCTCCTCAAATGCCGTCACCGCAACCCAAACGCCAGAAAAGAAACCCCGTACAATGGGTGCCATCAGAGGAAAGAGCCCGGCGCGACCGCGTCGGATACGTCAGGAAGGGGTCTCACATGCTCGTCACCACCAAGGACATGCTGCTCAAGGCACAGGAGGGTCACTACGCGGTCGGCGCCTTCAACGTCGAGAACCTCGAGTTCGTCATGGCCGTCATCGCGGCGGCCGAGGAGAGGCACTCGCCCGTGATCATGCAGACCACGCCGGGCACCGTGAAGTATGCGAGCCTCGACTACTTCGCCGCCATGTGCAAGGTCGCCGCGGAGGCCGCGAGCGTGCCCGTCGCCATCCACCTCGACCACGGCGACGGCTTCGACCGCTGCATTCAGGCCATGCACGCCGGCTACACCTCCGTCATGATCGACGGCTCCCACGTCGCCTTCGAGGACAACATCGCCCTCACCGCAAGCGTGACCAAGGTCGCCGCTCCCATCGGCATCCCCGTCGAGGCCGAGCTCGGCAAGGTCGGCGGCAAGGAGGACGACGGCCCCGCGGTCGCCGGCGAGAACCCCTACACCGACCCCGACCAGGCCGAGGAGTTCGTCGCGCGCACTGGCTGCACGAGCCTCGCCGTCGGCGTGGGCACCGCGCACGGCGTCTACAAGGGCACGCCCCACATCGAGCAGGGCGTCCTCAAGGCCATCCGCTCGCGCCTCGACATCCCCCTGGTGCTCCACGGCACCTCCGGCGTGCCCGACGACCAGGTCGCCGAGGCCATCGCCAACGGCATCTGCAAGGTGAACTACGCCACCGAGCTGCGCCAGGCGTTCACGCGCGGCTACATGGCCTACATGGCCGAGAACCCCGACTGCTTCGACCCAAAGAAGCCGTCCAGGCCCGGCATGGCCGAGATCCAGGCCGTCGTGGCGAGCCACATGGACAACCTCGGCAGCTCGAACAGGGCGTAGGCGCCGACCATGGAATACACCCTTTCGAACGGACGCATCTCGGTCACGCTCACGACGCTCGGCGGCACCTTCTCGTCCATTCGCGACGCGGCCGGGACGGAGCGCCTCTGGCAGCCGAACCCTGACGTCTGGACCGGCCAGGCCCCGATCTGCTTCCCCATCTGCGGCGGCCTTCGCGACGGACACGCCACCACACTCTCAGGCAAGGAGGTCGAGCTCCCACGACACGGCTTCGCCCGCAAGCACGAGTTCGCGCTCGGCGAGAAGGACGACGGATCGGTCTCGCTGGTCCTCGAGAGCGACGAGAAGACCCTCGCCCAGTACCCCTTCCCCTTCCGTCTCGTCGCGCGCTACCAGCTCGAGGGCGACGGGATCCGCGTGACCTACGCGGTCACGAACACGGGCACCGAGCCCATGCCCTTCTTCGTCGGCGGCCACCCCGCGTTCAGGGTTCCCGTCCGCGACGGCGAGAGCTACGACGACTACCGCATCGAGTTCGAGCACGAGGAGACCTGTGACGTGCCCACGCCCGAGGTCGACACCGGCCTCATCGACGAGGCGCACCGCATGGCGGGCCCGCAGAAGGGAGCGACGCTTCCCCTCGCCCACGAGCTCTTCTCGGTCGCCGAGACCATCTACGACAGGCTCGAGAGCCGCGAGGTGACGCTCTCCAACGCAGACGGCAGCGTCCTTCTGCGCGAGACGTTCCCCGACATGCCCTACCTCATCGTGTGGAGCAAGCCCACGGGCGACTTCGTCGCGATCGAGCCCTGGAGCGGTCTCTCCACCTGCTCCGACGAGGACGACGTCCTCGAGCACAAGCGCGGCTGCATCGTCGCCGCCCCTGGCGAGACGGTCGAGCGAGGGTTCTCGATTCGCCTCTCGTAATCACTGACGACATCAGCTCGCACGGCCGTCCATGCTCGTCATGGGCGGCCGTCTTTTTTCCTGACGCCTTCTCACCAAGCAGCGTCCTCGGAGGGAACGACGCCGGCCTCTTGCCACCTCTGGAATATGGGGCCATAATATGGCCATTCACGGCAGTGGCTCAACGAGGAGGAGACCATGGCGATCACGATCCCCATCAAGGACCTGAAGGACACGAGCGGGGTCGCTGACCTCTGCCAGTCCCAGGATGACCCCGTTCAGGTGACTCGCAACGGCCGCACGGCCTTCTTCCTCGTAAAGCCGGAGACCATGGACGCAATGGAACGAGCACTGGCCATGCAGTCGCTCTACGCGCGCCTCGAGCACAGCGAGGCCCAGTTCGATGAGGGTGCCTGCACCGACTATGACACGAGCATGGCCGAGCTCAGGAACCGCCATGGCCTATAGCGCCCTCGCATCGCCCGACTTCATGCAGGACGTCGACGAGGCCGTCTCGTATTTTGCGAACACGCTCGGAAGCCCGCGTGCGGCAGCAGACCTTCTCGATGGTCTGGACGCCGAGATCGCCAGAATCAGGGAGTATCCCGAGCTTAGACCCTACTCACACGACCCTCGGCTCGCGAGCAGAGGGTACCGGAAGAGCGTGATCGGCAACTTCGTGCTGCTCTATCGAGTGGACGAGCGGCAGGAGCTCGTCCGTCTCGTGCACCTCTTCTATGGCGGAAGGGACTACGCGCGATACGTGTGAGTCACGCCGGACACAAAGAGCCCCATCCGCGCTCGCTGTCTGAGCAGCCATGCGCGGATGGGGCCTCGTTCCTCGTCATCTCTCTCACACGCGCCTACAGCGCGGAGACGAACCTGCCCATGGCCTCGCGGCCGGCATCGTCCCACTTGAAGACGCCTGCGTCCTCGAGCACGTGACCGAAGACGGCGCCCACCTCGTCCCTGAGGATCGAGTCGGCGTTCTTCTCGTCGAGCTCCGGATGCCTCGCCGCCAGCTCGCGCGCCCAGGCGGCATGCGAGGCGGAGAGCGGGTCGTCCTCGAGTGACGTCCCGTCGAGCAGGTGCCCTCGCACGGCGGCAAGCTCGGGGACGAGCCTCGGCGGAAGAATCGCCAGGCCCATGACCTCGATGAGGCCGATGTTCTCCTTCTTGACGTGGTGCCACTGGGCATGTGGGTGAAAGACGCCGAGCGGGTTCTCCGGTGACGTCACGTTGCAGCGAAGCGCGAGGTCGAGCTGGTACGCCTCGCCGACGCGCCGCGCGATGGGCGTGATCGTGTTGTGGCGCGTGCCGTCGGCGTCGTGCGAGACGACCCCGACCGTCTCGTCGTCCCAGTCCCGCCACAGGTCGAGGACGTGCGTCGCGGCGGCGAGCAGGGAGTCCCTGCTCTCGGACGTGAGCCGCACCACGCTCAGCGGCCACTCGACGATGGCGCCGTCCACGTCGGTGAATCCCGGCAGCACGACCTTCTCGACCTCCTTGGCCATCGTCATCGGGAAGACGTGACGCCCGCCCTGGAAGTGGTCGTGCGAGAGGATCGACCCACCGACGATCGGCAGGTCGGCATTCGAGCCGAAGAAGTAGTGCGGAAACATGGTGACGAGGTCGAGAAGGCAGCCCATGCTCTTCTCGTCCACGTGCATGGGCCGGTGCTCGGCGCTCATGGCGATGCAGTGCTCGTTGAAGTAGGCATAGGGCGAGTACTGGAATCCCCAGCGCTCCCCCTCGAGCTCGATGGGCACGATCCGGAGATTCTGACGTGCCGGGTGCGCGCCGCCCGCCGCGCTCGCCGCGCGGCCGGAATAGGCCTCGTTCTCAATGCAGAGCTGGCAGGCAGGGTAGATGTCGCCCGTCGGCGCGGCACCGGCGCGTGCGATGTCGCGCGGGTCCTTCTCCGGCTTCGAGAGGTTGATCGTGAT
>DCZG01000064.1:0-10844 GCA_002331575.1 Atopobium sp. UBA2090
GACTGCACGCACGTGAACCTGCACAAGACCTTCTCCACGCCGCACGGCGGTGGCGGTCCCGGCTCTGGCCCCGTAGGCTGCAGGGACTTCCTCGCGAAGTACCTCCCCGGACCCACCGTGGTCCGCGACGACGACGGCTACGCGTTCGCGCAGCCCGAGACCTCCATGGGCAAGGTTCGCGGATTCTACGGCAACTTCCTCGTCGTTGTCCGAGCCCTCGCCTACCTCAAGACGCTCGGCGCGGAAGGCCTCTCCGAGGCGTCGGCCAACGCCGTCCTCAACGCCACCTACGTGCTCCGTCGTCTCGAGGGCCACTTCGCCGTCCCCTACGGCGACTCTTGCATGCACGAGTTCGTGATCGACGTCGGGCCGCTCAAGGAGGAGACGGGCGTCTCGGCCATGGACGTGGCCAAGCGACTCCTCGACTTCGGCATCCACCCGCCCACCATGTACTTCCCGCTCATCGTTCACGAGGCGCTCATGGTGGAGCCCACGGAGACCGAAGGTAAGGAGACGCTCGACGCGTTCGTCGACGCCATGCTGCGCATCCTGGACGAGGCTCACGAGGATGGCGAGAGGCTGCACGGCGCGCCCTTCGACTGCGCGATCGGCCGTCCCGACGAGGTCGCCGCCGCACGTCACCCCAAGCTTCGCTACGAGTTCGCGGACGGGCAAGAAGCGCAGTGATCGATCGTATCTCGGTCATCGACGCCGACGGCACCGACCCCTACCGCAACATCGCCCTCGAGGAGTGTCTGCTTCACGACGTCAGACAGGGTCAGTGCATCCTCTACCTGTGGCAGAACCAGAGGACCGTCGTCCTCGGGCGAAACCAGAACGCGCTCGACGAGTGCGACGTGACAGCCTTGGAGAGAGACGGCGGGCATCTCGCCCGTCGCCTCTCCGGCGGTGGCGCCGTCTACCATGACCTGGGGAACCTCAACTTCACCTTCCTCGTCCCCACGGCCGACTACGACCAGCGGGCGCAGACCGAGACGATTCTCGGGGCGGTGCGCGCGATGGGCGTGGACGCCGTGCGCACCGGTCGCAACGATCTCGTGGTCGACGGCAGGAAGTTCTCCGGTCACGCCTACTACCACACGGGCGACAAGAGCTACCACCATGGCACGCTCATGGTGGACGTGGACCCAGAGCCGCTCGCGCGCTACCTGCACGTCTCCCCTCTCAAGCTGGGGAGCAAGGGCGTGAGCTCCGTGCGCTCGCGCGTGTGCAACCTCGTCGACCTCGTGCCCGGCCTCACGGTGGAGCGGCTTGCCGCCGCCCTGCGCGAGGCATTCGAGGAGACTCATGGAATGCGGGCGGACCGGCTGCAGGTGGCTGACGTTGACACGGACAGGCTGGACGCCGCCGCGAGGCGATTCTCGTCTCGCGAGTGGCTCTATCGGGACGCCGAGCCCTTAGGCGTCTCCCGCGAGGCGCGCTTCTCCTGGGGGACGGTACGGCTCGAGCTCTCCGAGAGAGACGGCGTCATCGCACGTGCCGCGCTCTGGTCGGACGGACTCGACGCCGACGAGCTCGAGACCGCCCCGCAGGTGCTTGCGGGCGTACCGCTCGACATGACACGAATCACGAATGCGCTATTGGCGGGAGCAGGTCTTTCTCGCCCGATGGCGGAGGACCTCGCACGTCTGGCACTACGAGGAGAGGGAGACGACCATGCGGACTGACATCGCGATCGTGGGCGGAGGACCCGGCGGGTACACAGCGGCACACGAGGCTACCCTGCGGGGACGCTCCGTCGTGCTCTTCGAGGCCGCCCTCATCGGAGGGACCTGCCTCAACCGCGGCTGCATCCCCACGAAGGCGCTCATCCACGCCGCCGAGACCTACGCCGCGGCACGCGGGGCCGACTCGCTCGGCGTGAGCTGCACCGGAGTCTCCTATGACATGCGCGCCATGCACGAGCGCGCGGACGCCGTCATGGCGACGCTTCGCGAGGGCATCGAGAAGCTCATGCACACGGACGGCGTGCGGGTCGTCCACGGGACGGCCCAGGTCGGAGCAGGAGGCGTCGTCACCTGTGCAGGCGAGACCTTCGAGGCGGACGACGTCATCATCGCCACCGGCGCTCGCCCCAACCGCCTCCCCATCCCCGGCGCCGATCTCGCGGGCGTCTGCACGAGCGACGACCTGCTCGAGGGCGACGGAGTCGATCTGCGCTCCCTCGTGATCGTGGGCGGCGGGGTCATCGGCATCGAGTGCGCGCAGATCTACGCGTCCCTGGGCTGCGAGGTCACGATTCTCGAGGCCATGGAACGCATCCTGCCGCCGATGGATCGTGAGATCTCGCAGCGCGTCGCCATGCTCATGAAGAGGCGCGGCGTGACCATCGAGACCAAGGCACGCGTCCAGTCGATCGCGGGCGAGAAGGGCTCCATGGTCGTGACCTACGAGGACAAGCGCGGTGCGGTCCACGAGGCCAAGGGCGACGTCGTCCTCATGGCGACCGGACGCCGCCCCATGACGGAGGGTCTCTTCGCGCCTGGAGCCGAGCCCGAGCTCGAGCGCGGCGCCGTGGTGACCGATGCCGCGGGACGGACGAGCGTCCCTCATCTCTACGCCATCGGCGACGTCCGCGCCCACACCATCCAGCTCGCACACGTGGCGAGCGCGCAGGCGCGAAACGTGGTCGCGACCATCTGCGGCAAGGAGCCGCCCGTGGACGAGTCCGTGGTGCCGAGCTGCGTCTACACCTCCCCCGAGGTGGCCTCCGTCGGCATGACCGCCGACGAGGCGAAGGCGGCGGGCATTGCGGTGCGTTGCACCAAGCAGCTCACGGGCGCCAATGGCAGAAGCCTCGTGGATGAGAGCGAGGCGGGCTACGTCAAGCTCTTCTGTGACGAGGCGACCGGTCGGGTGCTGGGAGCCCAGCTCGTCTGCCCGCGTGCGACCGACCTCGTGGCCGAGGTCGCGCTGGCCATCCACCTCGGCGCCACGGCGGCAGACGTCGCGGCGACGATCCATCCCCACCCCACCGTCTCCGAGATGATCATGGAGGCGGCACGGTAGGAGAGACCTGTCCGGGCGGCCAAAGGGCTTCTCGCCACCCATCCTCGAACGAAAACAAGAATGCGCCCCGCACAAGGGGAGAGTGCGGGGCGCGGAACGACATCCAAGGCGAAGATTCGGGAGAGCACTCGGATGCGGTTTCCGAGTGATGTCCCTAGACCGTCTCGGGCTTCAGGATGGGGCTGACCTTGTACGTGGCCGTGCGGTCATCGTCGATGACTCCCGACCAGTTCAGGCCGAACGCGAAGTCATAGGAGTTCTTCTCGCTGTCAACATAGGGGTCCATGTCGCGCGGAGTGTCCTCCGCCTGGGCCTCGACGGTGTCCATGTCCTTCGGCATCTGGATGGGGAGCAGCGCCGAGGGCTCGGTCTTTCCGCAGGCGATGTCGATGAACGAGAGCTGACGAGCACCAAACCCGACGAGAATCGCGTCGACCTTGTCCTCGAACTCCGAGAAGACCAGGGGGTTGCTGACGTTGACGGCGACGACGACGGGCTTGCCTCCCATGAGGGTTACGGTGTCGAGGATGGTGTTGAGGTTCTCGGTGTTGGTGGCGGTGTAGGACTGTCCGTAGTAGGAACGGTTGGCGGGAATCCCGTCGAGCGCGACGTTTGAGATGGACTGCGTGCGGACCGACGCGCCGTCCGCAGTGTACTCACCGTACTGGAGCGAGATGGGCTGGAACGTGACCGAGCCGTCCTGGTTCGTCACGTCGCCGCCGCCATTGGTGGGGCTGTCGACGATGACGAGCGCGAAGTCGCAGCCGGCAATCTCTGCTGCGGAAGCGCGGACGATGTCGGAGACCGCATAGGCACCGCCGTCTCCGGTGGGATCTCCCACGGTGTCGGTCACGATGGTGACGCCCTCCGGAGCTGCCTCCACCTTGAAGGGCAGTCCCCACGAGGCGGGTGTCGTGACACCTCTCGAGGTCGTCGTCGGGGTGTACGTCATCGGGATGTAGATCGTGGGCTTGTCGCCGAAGCCGTCCTTCTTGATGACGCCGGCCTTGTTCTTGAGCATGACGATCGATTTCAGATGGCTCTCGAGCAGGGCGTTCGTCTCGTCGTCGCCCTCGAAGAGGTCGGCGATCAGGGACGTGTCCACGTAGCCGTTCTCGAAGACGCCGACGAGGAAGTGGTCGAGCAGCACCCTTTGAGCGTGCTGGCGCATGATGCTCTCGGCATCATCCGCACCGACGTCCTCGATCAGCCGAGCATACCCCGAAGCAGGGTCGGGGCTGCTGTCTCCGCCGATGGTGTCGATGCCGTTCTGGTAGATGAGCGAGTAGCGCTCGTCGGTCGCGACGTCAGCCATGCCCCAGGCGCTCGATGCCGTGACGCGCCAGTCCGTGCTCACGGTTCCGTCGTAGCCATAGGTGTCGCGGAGGAGCTTCATCTTGTAGTCGCTGTACGCGGTTCCCACGAGCTCGCCATACTCCCCGTCGTCGGAGTACGCGACTGAGTACGAGCCCATGACGCCCGAGGCCTTTCCGGTCTCACCGTCGAGGTTGAATCCGCCGTCGATGAAGCCGACGAGACCTGTCTTGAAGTTCTCGTTCGGATAGACGGTGTACTCTCCTGCGGCGTTGTGCGACTCGCGGCCGCCCTCGCCCGCGCCGTCGCCCGGCCAGTGCTTGATCATGGACACGAGCGAGTCCGTTCCCCAGCCGAGGTCGTTCCCGTTGTCGTCATACGTCGACTGGCAGCCGTCGATGACAGCCTTGCAGATGTCGCGAACGAGGGCCGGATCCTCGCCGAAGGTCCCGCTCACGCGCGTCCATCGAGGTTCTGAGGCGACGTCGACCTGAGGCCCGAGCAGCATCGTCACGCCCTCGGAGCGGTACTGCTTCGCCTGCAGCTTCCAGACCTCTCGAACGTAGTCGGGGTCGAAGGTGGCCGCGTAGGAGAGGTTGTTCGTCGACCAGCCGACGAGCGTGGACGGGTCGGTGCTGAAGCTGATGGGCACGCCGTAGTCCTGCGCCTCGGCAACGGCCTGCGCGTTGTTGACCCACTGGCCGTGGTGGTGGGCGTTGACGGTGCAGGTTCCCTGCTGCACGGCGCGGTCGAGGATGGTGCGGAAGTAACGGTTCTTGATGCAGTCGGTCTCGTTCTCGCCGTTCTGCGCGGTCGCGTCGGTGTTGTCGTCGTTGAGGGCGGACGTGGTGTCATGGATGGTCAGGCCCTCGCAGAACTCGATGGGCAGCTCGGCGGCGAGCGCCTCGGCACGTGCCTCGGGCGTCTGACGCCAGTCCTCCCACAGGTCGAGCTTGCCGTTGCGGTTGAGGTCCTTGAACGCGTAGCCGTCCACCTGGATGATGTTCACGCCAGTGCCGTCGGTGTAGCCGAGCGTGGGCGCACCGTCCTGGGTGACCTTGGTCCACCCGTCCTTCATCGTCTCGCTCGACCACTTCGCCTTGACGGAGTCACCGTCAGGATCGATGGGATACGAGCCGGCGTCAGGTGCCTTCTCGCCCGCCGCCGTGCTCGTGCTACCGTCGGTCGACGTGCCACAGCCTCCGAGCGCCGCAAGCATCCCGACTGCCGCCGCACCCTCCAGGAAGTTCCTTCTCGAAACGTTCGACATTGCCCCTCCTCTATTCGCCAGGACGGTCGTACCTGGCATTGACATGACTCGGAGATTACCGACGCCGCATCCCGCCGCCGGCATCTTGTCAAAAGTGGCTTCAGAGGTGGGAGATTCTGCGCTGCCCCACCGCGAGCGGAGGGCGCGGAAACGTCGTTCCCCGTATCATGTTCGGCAGGGGGAAGGGGACGGCATGCTTCGGATACTCATGGTCGAGGACGAGCCGGACGCGGCCGACGTGCTGCGCGGCTACATCGAGAGATACTGCGAGGAACGGGATATCGACGTCGCCGTCTCATGGGACAGAGACGCGCTCGACCTCTCGCGCTCCTCGCGGCTCGCCGACCTGATCTTCATGGACATCGAGCTGCCGCTCACGAACGGCATGGAGGCGGCGACCCTGCTCAGGGTGTACGACCAGGAGACCCCCATCGTCTTCGTGACCAACCTCGCGCAGTATGCGATTCGGGGATACGAGGTCAACGCCATAGACTTCATCCTGAAGCCGATTCGCTACTCCGACTTCAGGATGCGCATGGACAAGGCGATGCGCATCATCGGGCGCAACCGGAGCGCATGTCTCAAGCTGGGAGCGCGAGACTCCCTTCGGATGGTTCCCTACTCGGAGATCGTCTACATCCAGACGTCGGGACATGACGTCGCCTTCCACTGCATCGACTCGGAGGAGCCCGTCATCACCCGGGGCAGTCTCGCCCAGCTCGAGAAGCAGCTCTCGGACGGGCCCTTCGTGCGCATCTCCGGCAGCATCATCGTCAACATGGCCTTCATCAGGTCGGTCCGCGGCTCGGAGATGCGTCTCTACACCGGTGAGTCATTCGAGCTGAGCAGGAACAAGAGGAAGGCCGCACTTGCGGTCATCAACAACTACCTTGGAGGAACCATCTGATGACGCTGCCGACATGGACAGGAATCGCGCTCGCGGTCACGAGGATGATTCTTGCCATTCTCGCCCTGTCGCTCATCCTTCCCCGGAGGGAGCGGTTCGGGCTGCGCATGGGCGCGGTCTTGACCCTCTGCGCCGTCACCTGCGCAGTATGCATCTGGTGCTGCTACTTCGTGTGGCCGGTGCTCTCGACCACCTATCAGCCGCTCAGTCAGCTCGTCGCGTTCACGCTGCTCATCCTCGTCTTCATCCCCCTGCTCCAGTTCTGCTATGACGTCTCGCCGTCGACAGCCGCCGCCTGCTCGGCAACGGGGTATCTCATCCAGAACCTCTCACAGCGGCTCTTCTCGCTGGTCGATCTCGGGGCTGCGAGACTCAACATCTCCGAAGTAAATAACCTTGTTCGCTTCCTCATGGAGTTCGTAGTGCTCGCCGTGATGCTGTTCGTCGTCTATCGGGCCATCTCGTCGAGACGGGCCATGCTCGTCCAGTCGGCCGAGAACCACGGGGCAATGGCCCTCGTGGTCGTCATGGTCGCGGTCGTATGCATCGCCTCGGACATCGCTCGAAAGAATGCGGGCATCACGAACCCCGTCTACAGCTTCACCCTCATCTTTGCCCACACCCTCGTGTGCCTGGCCATCCTCTTCATGGAGTACGAGATGCTCTACAATCACTCCCTTGAGGTCGAGGTCGCCATGACGCAGGCGATGATCACGAACAGGAGCCGTCAATACGAGCTGAGCCGCGAATCGGTCGAGAAGATCAACGCGATGTGCCATGACCTACGGCACGAGATCAGCCGCATACGAGCGCTCGAGGGATCGGCGGGGCGCGAGCGACTCGACGCGCTCGGGAAAGAGCTCGACGTGTACGATGCGACCATCCACACGGGCAACGACGCCCTCGACACCATCCTCACCGAAGAGGAGCTTCTGTGCCTGCGGGAGGGCATCAGCCTGAGCTGCATCGCCGACGGTCACGCGCTCGACTTCATGAGCCAGGCGGACGTGTATGCGCTCTTCGGCAACGCGCTCGACAACGCAATCACCGCCACGCGCGCCATCGCCGATACAAGCGCGCGCAGCATCTCGCTCGTCATCAGACGCTCGGGGGAGATGGTCTCGGCGCACATCGAGAACTACTACGAGNNTGGTTGAACCACGGCGTCGGCATCAGGTCGATGCTGCAACTGCTGAGCAGCTACGACGGAACGCTCACGACGAGCGCGAGCCAGGGCATCTTCCATCTCAACCTGATGATTCCGATACCCGAGACGGAGTAGCGGCCCAGCGGACCTGCTTACATCTTGCCCTTCCACTCGCGGGCGCGCATGCCAAAGAGGACGGCGAGACCGACGAAGACCACGATTGCCCCGACCTTTCCGTAGAACGGGATGTCGGACGTGGCCTCGGTGATGCCGAGCGTCTGGTTGACGCCCTCCGCGGCCGCCGCGACCGTCACCACCACGAGGACGATGTCGAGCATGAAGCGCGTGCGCATCTCGCCCTTGCTGGTCACGTCCCTGTCGCCGGGGTTGGCCTCGATCTTCTTCTTGGCCACCTTGATGAGGTCGTCATCGGCGAGCCCACGTCCGTCGGAGGCGGGAGCGTTGTCCGCCTTCCACGCCTGGACGCGCGCGGCCTCCGCAGCCCTCGCCGCCTCCTTGCGCCTGCCCTTGCCCATGTGACCCCCCTCGTTCGAGCTTTTTCTCGTCCATAAGGATACCGCTCGCGAGCGGAGGTCGGAACACAGGGTAGACTCGACTCTAAGCGAAGCACGCGGGAGGAGCGCGATGGACCTCGACCTTCACAGGGTGGCGGCGAGCAGACCCGGCGAACGCACGCCGGGCGAGAAGCTCGCGCACCTCACCACCGTCTGGGGCGATGCGCTCGACCCCGACCAGCTGCGCGAGTCGCACCCGCGCCCCCAAATGGAGCGCAGGTCATGGCAGTCGCTTGACGGCTGGTGGGACTATGCCTTCGTCGAGGGGACCGACTGGCGGGACTCGCCTCTCCCCTCCCGGTGGGACGGCCGAATCGTGGTGCCCTTCTCGCCCGAGTCGCAGCTCTCGAGGGTCGAGCGGCAGCTCGAGCCGAGCCAGCTGCTCTGGTACCGACGCAGCTTCGAGGCTTCATCGCCCACCGCGGGTAGACGCGTGCTGCTCCACCTCGACGGCGTGGACTTCGCCTGCTCCGTCTATCTCAACGGCGAGAAGGTCGGCGAGCATAGGGGGTGCTACCTGCCGTTTGTTCTCGACATCAGCGATACGCTCCGCGAGGGCGTGAACGAGCTCGCGGTCTGCGTCTGGGACCCGAGCGAGACGGGCGCTCAGCTTCGCGGCAAGCAGAAGCTCGCGAGCGGCACGATGTGGTACACCGCCCAATCGGGAATCTGGAAGCCCGTCTGGCTCGAGGAGGTTCCGGACGCCCACGTCGAGCAGCTCATGCTTGATGTCGACCCCGACGCCGAAACCCTGACGGTGAGGGCACAGGTTTCCATGGGCGGTGAGCGACTCGGCGTCTCCGTCGCGGGCGGACCGACGACCTTCGGAGACGACGCGCAGGTGACGGTCTCCGTCCCCGACCCCCGACTCTGGGAGCCCAACGACCCCTACCTCTATCCGCTCGAGATCACCTATGGCGAGGACCGCGTGCGCAGCTACTGCGCCTTCCGCACCATAGCCGTCGAGCGCGACGCCGTCGGGACGCCGCGTCTCATGCTCAACCACAGGCCGCTCTTCTTGCGCGGTCTTCTCGACCAGGGATACTGGCCTGACGGACTTCTCACCCCTCCCTCGGACGAGGCCATGGCTGCCGACCTCTCGGCGGCGAGGGACCTCGGCTTCAACATGGTGCGCAAGCACATCAAGGTGGAGACGGACCGCTGGTACTACCTCGCCGATCGTCTTGGCTTGCTCGTCTGGCAGGACATCCCCTCGGGCGGCGGCCGACTCGATCCCTGGCGCTCGCTCAACCTGCCCACGCTCCTCCGCCATGCCCAGGCGGGCTATGACGACACGACGCCCACCCACCAGCGGGCGATGGCGGCAGACGACCCCTCCTACCAGGAGGAGTGGTGCGAGACCTGCGCCGCGACGGTGACGGCGCTGCGAAACCACCCGAGCGTCATCACCTGGGTGCTCTTCAACGAGTCGTGGGGGCAGTTCGACTCCGCCGCCAACACGCAAGCGGTCTGGGACCTCGACCCCACCCGTCCCATCCTCTCGAACAGCGGCTGGTATGACCAGGGTGCCGGTGACGTCATCGGCATTCACAACTACTTCCGGCACCTTCGCGTCTACCCCAACCACAGCGACCGGATGTTCGTGATCAGCGAGTTCGGAGGCCTCGCCTGCCACGTGGACGACCACAGCTCGCTGCCGCATGACTACGGATACGAGACCTACGACAGCACCACGGACTTCTCCGCCGCCGTCAGAAACAAGCTCGCCGAGGCGGACGCGCTCGAGGCGCAGGGGCTCGCCGGCTATGTGTACACGCAGCTCACCGACGTCGAGGAGGAGGTCAACGGCCTTCTCACCTACGACCGTCGCGTCAACAAGATGCCCTAGCTGGAAAAGGGGACAGGTTGTTTTTCCAGGTCCCACTTTCCGGGATTTCGGCGGACGGGCGTCAAACGCCAGCAGGCAGCTGTGGCTTCGAGGCCATACGGACGGCGTCTGTCCCTTTGGCGGGAGGCAAACGCGACGGGATTCCTTCCCTGTGCCAGAATGTGCTCGAGACGCTCTTGGCGGACACACGAAACGGAGGCTCGCATGACCGACTTCATCCAGCTCGCACACGACCGCTACTCGTGCCGGAAGCTCTCCGACAGGCCCGTGGAAGTCGAGAAGATCGACCGCGCCCTCGAGGCGGCGATTGTCGCCCCGACGGCAGTGAACAGGCAGCCATGGCATGCCTGGCTCATCACGGATCCCGACATCGTCGCAAAGCTCGACGCGGTCACTCCCTTCACCTTCGGGGCTCGACAGCTCGTGCTCTTCGGCGCGAAGGCGGACGAGGCGTGGGTGCGCGGCTATGACGGACGCAACTTCGCCGACGTCGACGTGACGATCGCCGCCACGCACTTCATGCTCGAGATCGCCGACGAGGGGCTGGGCACCACGTGGGTCGGCAAGTTCGACGCCCCTGCGATGAAGGAGCTCCTACCCCAGACCGCCGGCTACGATCTCGTGGCGCTCTTCCCGATCGGCTACCCCGCAGAGGACGCGGAACCCTCTCCGCGGCATTTCCAGCGCAAGCCGGAGTCCGACCTCGTCGACCGCCTCTAACCTGGAAAAGGGGACAGGTTGTGTTTCCAGGT
>DCZG01000064.1:10857-11019 GCA_002331575.1 Atopobium sp. UBA2090
CTTTCCGGGACTTCGCCGGACGGTTGTCGATCGCCAGTGGATGGAAGCTTCAGATCTCCTCGTCGAGACTTGCTCTTCTGACTGCGGGGGGATGCCGATCCCATCGTAAGAGGGCTGCCGTCTGCCGATTCGTCGGAAAGTGAAACCTGGAAAAGCAACCTG
>DCZG01000014.1:0-836 GCA_002331575.1 Atopobium sp. UBA2090
ATGACCTCGGCGGCGTCCTCGGGAGTCCCGCCGACGAGCTTGCCGCCCGCGGCGATGTTGGGGCAGCTGATGTTGACCTCGATGGCGCTCGCCTCTGGCGCGAGCTCCTCGACGAGCTCGACGGCGTCGGCGAACTCCTGCGGCGTATGGCCTGCGACCTGCAGGATCACGCGGCAGCCGCCCTCCTCGAGCTGGCGAAAGTACTCGCCGCAGGTGGCGAGAAGCCCGCGGACGCCGGGGTTGGCCAGGCCGACGGAGTTCATGNNATGCCCGAGGTGACCTCGCAGAGGCGCGGCGCGGGGTTGCCCGACCAGGGCACGGCCGAGGTCCCCTTGGTCGTGATGGCGCCGAGCTGCGAGACGTCGTAGAACCCCTCGAACTGCCAGCCGAAGCCGAAGGTGCCCGACGCGGTGTTGACGGGATTCTTCATCCTCACGCCGCCCAGGTCGACGGCCATGCTCACGCTGCTCACCATGCCACCTCCCCGGCGTCGAAGACGGGACCGTCCATGCAGGCGGAGGNNCCGCCCTCATCGCCACGTTGCAGGTGCCGCAGGCGCCGAAGCCGCACGACATCATGCGCTCCATGGAGACCTGGCAGCCGACTCCGGACTCGCGGGCGATGGCTGCGACCCCGCGCATCATGACCTCGGGACCGCAGGTGAAGACCGTGTCGTACTTCTCGCCGGCGAGGAGGTTCGAGAGGGCGTCGGTGGTGAAGCCCCTCATGCCTGCGGTGCCGTCGTCGGTCGTGACGACGACCTCGCCCGCGCCGAGCGCGGAGAGCTCGTCGACGCCCCAGAGCCTGTCGGCCGTCTGCGCGCCGACGACCGCGTC
>DCZG01000014.1:851-11465 GCA_002331575.1 Atopobium sp. UBA2090
CCGACGATGGGCGTGACGCCGATGCCGCCGGCCACGAGGACCGCCCTCCCCCTGCAGTCGCCCGTCTTCCAGGGATGCCCGCAGGGCGAGACGACCGTGGACGTGGAGCCGGGCGCCATGGCGGCGAGACGGCGCGTCCCGTCACCGACGACCGCGTACTCGATCTCGATCGTGTCGGCTGCCTCGTCGGCGCGGGAGAACGAGAGGGGAATGCGGAGGATCTGCGCGGGGTCGCCGGGGACGGCGAGGTTCACGAACTGCCCCGGCTCGAGCCCCGACGCGATGCCCTGCGCGTGGATCACGAGCTTGAAGATGCCGTCCGCGACCCTCTCGTTCGACACGACGTCGAACGAGAGGAGGTGCGCGGACCCCTTGGGTACCATCGATGTCCTCCTCGTGGCGCTTCTCTAGGCGATGGCGCCGTCGGCGAGGACGTGCCTGCCGGCGACGAAGGTGTCGGTCGCGGCACCGTTGAGATGCGCGCCGAGGAAGGCGGAGTTCTTCGCCTTCCCCTGCAAGTACTCGGGCGTGACGTCCACCTGGGCTGAGGGGTCGACGAGCGTGAGGTCGGCGACCGAGCCGGCCTCCACGCGCACGGGCGCCAGCCGGAGCGCCGCACGGGGGTTGACGGCCATGACCTCGACGAGACGGTCCCAGCTCATCCTGCCCGGAAGCACGAGCTTCGTGAGCATGAGCGGCAGCGACGTCTCGAGCCCCACGGTGCCGAAGAAGGCGATCTCCCACTCGCAGTCCTTCTCGTGGGGNNNGGTGACGACGCAGTCGATGGAGCCGTCGAGAATGCCCTGCTGCAGGGCCTCCATGTCGGAGCGGAGGCGCAGCGGTGGGTTCATCTTGAGGTTGGTGTCGTACTGGTCGGTGATGTCCTCCTCGTTGAGGAAGAGGTGGTGGGGCGTGACCTCGCAGGTCACGGGCAGGCCCTCGGCCTTGGCGCCGCGGACGAGATCGAGCCCCTTGGCGGTGGAGATGTGCGCGATGTGCAGGGCGCAGCCGGTGAGACGGCAGAGCTCGATGTCGCGATAGATCTCGAGCTCCTCGCCGAGCGCCGGCCAGCCGAACATGCCGAGGCGGGTGCTCGCACGGCCTTCGTTGACGACGCCGCCCGAGGTGAGAGACTCGATCTCGCAGTGGGCGATGGCGACGCGGTCGAACTGGGAGACGTACTCCATGCAGGTGCGCATCATGCCGGCGCTCTGCACGCCGTGGCCGTCGTCGGAGAAGGCGCAGGCCCCCTCCATGACCATGTCGCCGATCTCCGAGAGCGCCTCGCCCTTCTCGCCGCGCGTGAGGGCGCCGATCGGGCGGACGTGCACGAGGCCGGCACGCCTGCCGTGGTCGATCTGGTAGCGGATCTCGGCGCCGGTGTCGGTCACGGGGTCGGTGTTGGGCATCGTGGCGACGTCGGTGAAGCCGCCGTGGGCCGCCGCACGGCTGCCCGTCTCGATGGTCTCCTTGTACTCGAAGCCGGGGTCGCGGAAGTGCACGTGCATGTCGACGAGACCCGGGACGAGGTACTTGCCGGTCGCGTCGATGACCTCGGCGTCCGCCGGAGGCTCGAGGCCGACGCCGACCTCGACGATGTGCTTGTCGTCGATGAGCACGTCACGGACGTCGTCAAGACCCACCTGCGGGTCGACGACGTGGGCACCCCTAAGCAGAAACGCCATTGTTCTCTCCTCCCAGAAGCAGGTACATCTCGGCCATGCGCGTGAGGACGCCGGCGTTGACCTGGTCGAGAATCCTCGAGCGGGCGCAGTCGGCCACGTCCGCGTTGATCTCCATGCCACGGTTCATGGGACCCGGGTGGCAAATGATCGCGCCCTCCCTCATGCGGTTGACGCGGTTCATGTCGAGGCCGTAGAGGCGGTTGTACTCGCGGCGGGACGGGATGGCCGCGCCCTCCATGCGCTCGAGCTGGACGCGGAGCATGTACACGACGTCCATGTCCTCGATGACCTCGTCGAGGCTCGACGTCTGCGGGCAGCCGAACCACTCGGGGTCATCGACCTGGAAGGTCGGGGGCGCGACGAGCGTGACGTTTGCCCCCATGGTCTTGAGCGCAGGGGCGAGCGAGCCGCACACGCGGCTGTGGGCGAGGTCGCCCACGATGGCAACCTTGAGGCCGTNNNTCCTGATGGTGTAGAGGTCGAGCATGGCCTGCGTGGGGTGCTGGTGCTTGCCGTCGCCGGCGTTGATGACGACGGCGTCCGTGTTCTCGGTGATCTTCTCGGGCGTGCCGGCGAGACGGGCGCGGCAGACGAACATGTCCACGTTCATGGCGTCGATGGTCTGGATCGTGTCGGCGAGGCTCTCGCCCTTGACGACGGAGCTCGTGGAGCCGCCCATGGAGAGGCTGTCGGCCGAGAGGCGCTTCTCGGCGAGCTCGAAGGAGCTCTTGGTGCGCGTCGACGGCTCGAGGAAGAGGTTCACGATCGTGCGGCCGCGCAGCGCGGGCACCTTCTTGATGGTGCGGCCGTTGTTGATGGACTCGAAGGACGCGGCCGTGTCGAGGATCTGGTTGATGTCATCGGCGGTCAGGCTGTTCGTGTCGATGAGGTTCTTCACGGAGAGCATCAGTTGGCACCTCCGGCGTTCTTCTCGGCTTCGATGTCCCAGATCTCGACGGCGTCATGGTCGTCGAGGGGGCGGATGCACACGCGCACGTCCTCCTCGTGGGACGACGGCACGTTCTTGCCCACGTAGTCGGCCCTGATGGGCAGCTCGCGGTGGCCGCGGTCGACCATGACGGCGAGCTGGACGCACTTGGGGCGGCCGTAGTCCATGAGCGCGTCGAGCGCAGAGCGGACCGTGCGGCCGGTGTAGAGGACGTCGTCCACGAGGACGATGCGGGTGTCGTCGATGTCGAAGGGGATGTTGGACCCGTGGAGCACGGGCGAGATCGTGCGCATGACGTCGTCGCGGTAGAAGCTGATGTCGAGCGAGCCGATCTGCGGGCGCGTGCCGACGATCTTCTCGATCTCGTCGACGAGCCTGTTCGCGAGGGTTTCTCCCCTGCGGATGATGCCGACGACGGCGAGGTCGTCAGCGCCCTCGTTGCGTTCCACCACCTCGTGCGCGATGCGGGTGAGTGCCCTGTCCATCGCCTGCGCGTCCATGATGACCGCTTTTGGCCTTGGCTGATCCATGCCGCTCCTTCCAAAAAAAGTGCCCTGTCCGTCGGTCGACGGCACAAGACACCGGGAGGAAGGCATATGTTGCGAGCCTTGCGGGCATCTCGTACCGCGCTTAAAGGTCGGGTATCACTCTACGACGAAAGGCGGTCGAGGACAAGGACGTTCCGCGAGTCACGAAGACAACAAGTCCGCGCCTACTTGAACTGCCCGCGATACGCCTCGCACACCTCGTCGACGGGGCCGTCCATGCGCTGCTCGCCCTTCTCGATCCAGACCGCGCGCTGGCAGATGCGCTCGACCTGCTCGATGGAGTGGCTCACGAAGAGCACCGTGACGTCGCCGGACTCGATGAAGGAGCGGATGCGCTCCTCGCACTTGTTCTGGAAGAAGACGTCGCCGACCGAGAGCGTCTCGTCGACGATGAGGACGTTGGGCTTGGCGACGGTGGCGATGGCGAAGGCGATGCGCGCGACCATGCCCGAGGAGTAGTTCTTGAGGGGCATCTCCATGAAGCCGTCGAGCTCGGCGAAGTCGATGATGTCCTGGATGTGGGCATCGAGGAAGGCCTTGGAGTAGCCGATGAGCGCGCCGTTGAGGTAGATGTTCTCCATGGCGGTGAGCTCGGGGTCGAAGCCGGCGCCGAGCTCGATGAGCGGCGCGATGTTGCCGCGGACGATGCAGTTGCCCTCGCTCGGCTCGAGGACGCCCGCGATGCACTTGAGCATCGTCGACTTGCCCGAGCCGTTGGTGCCCACGAGGCCGACGACCTCGCCCCTGCGCACCTTGAAGCTGATGTGGTTGAGGGCGCGGAACTCCTTGAAGTGGAGCTCGTGGCGCATGATCGCGATGAAGTACTCCTTGAGGTTGTTGAGCTGCTCGCTCGCGATGTTGAAGATCATCGAGACGTCGTTGACCTCGATGACGTATTCGGACTCGGGCTTTTCGATGGCGGTGTCAGTCATGAGTCACCTTTTAGATATAGAGGATGAACTTGTGCTGGGTCCGGCGGAAGACGAGAAGCCCGAGGATGATGGACACGAGCGAGGAGATGGCGGCGATGAGGAGCACCGTGCCCGAGGGCGAGGTCTGGTAGACGATGGCGCAGCGCATGATGTCGAGGTAGTTGTACATGGGGTTGGCCTTGACGACCCAGATGACGTAGTGCGGCACGCTGGGGTTCGTCGTGAGGAGCGAGAGGTCCCAGAAGATGGGGGTGAGGTAGGTCCACGCGGTGAGAAGGACGCCCCAGAGATGCATCATGTCGCGGAAGAACACGGCGAGCGCACCGATGAAGAGCGAGATGCCGATGCAGAAGAGCATGAGGAGGAAGAGCCCGACGAACATCCAGAGAAGGTGCCAGGTGGGGACGACGCGGTACCAGAGCATAACCACGACGACCGCGATGAGCGAGAACGCGAAGTTGACCACGGCGGAGAGAACCTTCTGCACGGGGAAGACCCAGCGGTCGACCTTGACCTTCTTGAGCAGCGACGCCGCGTCAATGATGGAACGGAGACCACCGTTCGTCGCGTCGCTCATAAGCGTGAACGTGATGTTGCCCACGATGAGATAGAGCGGGTAGTTCTCGACGGTCGACCTGAACATGTAGGAGAACACGAAGCTCATGATAATCATCATGAGGAGCGGGTTGAGGACGCTCCACAGCACGCCGAGGAACGAGCGACGGTACTTGAGCTTGAAGTCCTTCGAGACGAGCTGTTGGAGGATGAAGCGATCCTTGGCAATCCTGTTGTTGGCCTGAACGCTCCCGAGCCCGCCGGGTGCGGCCATCTCCTTGACGCCACTGTCCTGGTTCAAGATTCCTCCTGGATGCGACTGCCGACCTGCGACCGCCAGACAAATCAATTTGAAATCGTACCACGGAGCACAGCCTCTCATACAAATACCAGAGCTGCGCAGATGGAAAAGGGGACAGGTTGCTTTTCCAGGTCTGACTTTCCCGGATTTCGGCGGGCGGCGCGCAGGGCGAGGCGGACGCGCGGGGGACCTGGCCGCACGCGTAAGCTGAGTTTNNTGCAACGTGCGCTGCGTTTGTCGCGACGATGTCGAGGCACGCGTGTCCCGAGGGCCTTCTCGACACGCGTAAGCTGCGTTTTACCAGACAAATGCAACGTGCGCTGCGTTTGTCGCGACAAGGTCGACCCACGCGTGTCGCAGGGGGGGCTCGGGGCACGCGTGAACGCAGTTTTTCCGGACGAAGTCGACCTACGCGTGTGCGGAGGGACCCTACGCGGCAGCCGCATGGCACGAAATAGCGCCGGCTGCTCGCGCGTTCGTCTCGCCAGGCATGCCGCCTGCCGAAACCTCGGAAAGTCGGACATGGAAAATCAACCTGTCCCCTTTTCCAGGTGGGAGAGGACGCGCTGGAGGTGTTGGGCGTTCCTGCCGAGGAGCCTGATGACAAGATCGCCCGACTCGAGCCTCGTGACGCCGCCCGCCACCTCGGCGGCAGACCCCGGAGCGGCCTGCTCCCGCAACCCGCCCAGGTAGTCGCGGGTCGCCTGCAGACGGTCGTCGGAGACGCCCATGTTCACGAGGACGAGGTTCGCGAGGTGCGTGAACCCCTCGAAGAAGCCCATGGAGTTCAGGTCCATCCCGGGAAGGACCCCCACGGGCGACGGCGAGAGGAAAAGGTTGTCGACGTAGACCGGCACGCCGCCGCACCGCACGACGACGCGGCTGCGATACCGCCGGAAGTCGAAGCGCTCCCCCCGCGCGACCCTGCCCGCGGAGACGAGCTCCGAGAGGACGAGCCGCGACGACGGCCCCTCGAGGTCGGCCACGAGGTCGGTGGTGAAGTCGGACCCCGAAAAGGGGATCGTGGGCAGCAGGGAGTAGCGCAGGAAGCCGTCGCCCTCGACGCGAAGCCTCGTCACGCGCCGGGCCGAGCCCTCCCCCTCCATGCGGTGCACCTTCTCGAAGGCCTGGCTCGTCACCTCGGCCACGGCTCCGTCGCGCACGGTGACGTCGACGCGCTGCTCGTCGCCGGCCATGATGCCGGCCGAGACGCTCATCACCATCACGCGCATGAGCCCCGGCGGGCAGGCGGGGCCGCCCGCGCCCTTCTCGCCCAGCTCGTCCGGCCAGAAGGGTCGCATGACCCTGAACGGCATCGAGGAGTAGAGGTCCGTCGGCTCGGTGCGCCGCCCCCGCCTCTCGGCGACGAGGCGAAGCTCGGAGAGCCTCCCGAAGCGGTTCTCCCCCGCTCCCACGACGTCTCCCCCGCCCATGGCTACGCCAGGTCCTCGAGCAGCACGTTGCGCCTGAGCCAGTCGATGACCTCGTCGACGCCCTCGCCGGAGCGGATGTTCGTGAGCACGAACGGCCGCTCGCCGCGCATCCTGCGCGAGTCGCGCCTCATGACCTCGAGGGATGCGCCCACGTAGGGCGCGAGGTCGATCTTGTTGATGACGAGAAGGTCGCTCCGCATGATGCCCGGGCCTCCCTTGCGGGGGATCTTGTCGCCCTCCGAGACGTCGATCACGAAGATGGTCGCGTCGGCGAGCTCCGGCGAGAAGGTCGCCGAGAGGTTGTCGCCGCCGCTCTCGATGAACATGAGCTCGATGTCTGGGTGGACGGCGACCATCTGGTCGATGGCCTCGAGGTTCATCGAGGCGTCCTCGCGGATGGCGGTATGCGGGCAGCCGCCCGTCTCGACCCCGACGATGCGGTCGAGCGGCAGGACGCTGTTCTTGGCGAGAAACTCCGCGTCCTCCTTGGTGTAGATGTCGTTCGTGACGACGCCGATGCTGTAGTCGTCCGAGAGGCGCCTCGTGAGGGCCTCGATGAGGGCGGTCTTGCCCGAGCCCACCGGGCCCGCGACCCCCACGCGCACAAAGGACATGACCTGCTCCTCTCCGGGCCGCACGGGCCCTCATGACATGTAGAGCCTGGAATACAGGGTCTCGTGCTCGATGCAGCGTGCGTCGAGTCCGGGCGACGAGATGCCGAGAAGGTCGCGCGGCGCGCTCAGCGCCGCCTCGACGGCTCGCCCCTGGAGCCCGGACGACTCGCGCAGGATCCGCTGCCCCTCGGTCTGGCTCAGGGGGACGAGCTTCACGCAGTTGGCCACGATGGCCGAGACCTGGTTGTAGAGGTAGCACTCGAGCGTCAGCCGCAAGTCGATGCCCGCGCACTGGGCGAACGCCCCGTACGACACGGCGACGAGGTGGACGCTCGACGTGGCGAGAAACCCCGCTAAGCGCTCCCGGGCGTCGCCTTCGAGAAACCCGTCGACCGTCTTGGCGAAGCGCGAGGCCATCCGCTCGAGGCCGCCGCGAACCTCCGACGGCGCGCGCGTCGCCCTGAGCTCGGCCTCGAGCGCCGCGACCCCGGTGAGGTCGCCCTCGGCCATCGCCTCGTACGCGAGCCGCATCGAGAGCAGCTCCGTGAAGGCGAGCGGGTAGGCGATGCTGTGCGCGACGAAGCTCCTGGCTCCCGTACCGTCGGCTACAGCGCCCTCCTGGACGTAGGTCTCGAGCCCGAAGGAGTGCGCGTAGGCGCCGGTCGGGAACACCGAGTCGGTGATCTGGAGGAGCAGGCGCAGGTCGTCTGTGGCGTCCGTGGACATGGCGGCCTCAGTGGTGATGGTGGTGGGCCGTCGTGGAGAGGGAGCGACCGAGGTCGAAGGTCACGTCCTCGGCATGCGCCGTGACGCCGTGGATGGCGCCGAGCGCCGTGAGGAGGGGCTCCGAGTACGGCGTCACGAGCTGGAAGTCGCTCTCCCCGAAGAAGAGGGCGGCATGGGTGTTGCCCACCTCGTAGGCCACCCGCGCGAGCGACGACGGGTGGTCCGGCGCGACGTCGGCCACGACCGCCCGGCACGGGAGGATGTGGACGACGAGAATCGCCGCGCCCTTCTCGTCGACGCCGAGCACGTCTCCCTCGCGCAGGCCGTGGGAGAGCACCCAGTCGCCGAGCCTCACGCCGATCGTCCGACCGCCGCGACTCTCCTTCCGGTGCAGCTTCCCGAAGGCCTCGTGCCAGTCGAAGTCGACGGGGTCGACCTCGTAGCCGGCAAACCTCGCGGCGACCTCCTCGTATGTGAGGTTGCCGATCACGTTCTCGCAGATCATCTCGATGCACCCGTCCTTCTCGTCCTAGAAGAGGTTGTAGCGCTGCGCGAGCGGCAGCTCGACGGCCGGCTCCGACGTGACCCTGTCGCCGTCGACCGTGACGACGTAGGTCTCGGGGTCGACCTCGATCCTCGGCGCCCGGTCGTTCAGGCGCATGTCCGCCTTGCCGATGGTCCGGCAGTCCCTGACCGGGACCACCGTCCTCGCGAGCCCCAGCTCGCCGGGGATGCCGCGCGCGATGGCCGCCTTCGACATGAACGTGAGGCAGCTCGCGCTCCTGGCGAGGCCGTGGGCGGCGAACATGTGCCGGTACGTGACCGGCTCCGTCGTGGGGATCGACGCGTTGGCGTCGCCCATCTTGGAGAGGGCGATCATGCCGCCCTTGATGACGATGTCCGGGCGCACGCCGAAGAAGGCGGGATTCCATAGGACGAGGTCGGCGAACTTGCCCACCTCGACCGACCCCACGTAGGAGGAAACGCCGTGCGTGATGGCGGGGTTGATCGTGTACTTGGCCACGTAGCGGCGGACGCGGAAGTTGTCGTTGCCGTGCCCCTCGTCCTCGGGGAGCGGCCCGCGCTGCGCCTTCATCTTGTGGGCCGTCTGCCAGGTGCGCGTGATGACCTCGCCGACGCGGCCCATGGCCTGCGAGTCGGAGCTCATCATCGAGAAGACCCCCATGTCGTGGAGGACGTCCTCGGCGGCGATGGTCTCGGGGCGGATGCGCGAGTCGGCGAAGGCGACGTCCTCGGGGATGCGGCTGTCGAGGTGATGGCAGACCATGAGCATGTCCATGTGCTCGTCGAGGGTGTTCACCGTGAAGGGCATCGTCGGGTTGGTCGACGAGGGCAGGATGTTCGGCTCGCCCGCGGCGCGGATGATGTCGGGGGCGTGGCCGCCGCCGGCTCCCTCGGTGTGGTAGGTGTGGATGGTGCGCCCGCCGATGGCCGCGATGGTGTCCTCCACGCAGCCGGCCTCGTTGAGCGTGTCGGTGTGGATGGCGACCTGCACGTCGTAGTCGTCGGCGACGGAGAGCGACCGGTCGATGACGGCCGGCGTCGCGCCCCAGTCCTCGTGCACCTTGAAGCCCATGGCGCCCGCCTCGATCTGCTCGGCGAGCGGTGCCGTGGTGGAGCAGTTCCCCTTGGCGAGAAACCCGAGGTTCATCGGGTACTCCTCGGCCGCCTTGAGCATCATGCCGATGTTCCAGGCACCGGGCGTCGAGGTCACGGCGTTGGTCCCGTCGGCGGGGCCCGTGCCGCCGCCGATCATGGTGGTGATGCCGCTCGCGAGCGCGCAGTCGATCTGCTGGGGGCAGATGAAGTGGATGTGGGTGTCGAGGCCGCCGGCCGTGAGGATGAGCCCCTCGCCCGCGAGCGCCTCGGTGGACGCGCCGCAGGTCATGCCTGGCGTGACGCCGTCCATGACGTCTGGGTTGCCGGCCTTGCCGATGCCCGCAATCCGCCCGTCGCGGATGCCGACGTCGGCCTTGTAGATGCCCGTCCAGTCGAGGATGAGGGCGTTCGTGATGACGAGGTCGAGGTCCCCGTCGGCGCGGGTCGTCGACGCGGACTGGCCCATGCCGTCGCGCAGGGTCTTCCCTCCCCCGAACTTGGCCTCGTCGCCGTAGGTGGTGAAGTCGCGCTCCACCTCGACCACGAGGTTCGTGTCGCCGAGACGGACCTTGTCGCCCGTCGTCGGTCCGTACATCGCCGCGTAGAGCTCCCGCGATATCTCGACGCTCATGCCCGTCCCCCCTCGTCAGCGAACCTGAACCCCTTGGCGTGCGCGCACGCGACCGCGGCCGCGAGGTGCTCGCCGTCGGCTACGCCCTGCGTGAGGTCGTTGAGGCCGAGCACCAGCCGCCTCCCGCCCAGCTCGACGAGACGAACCTCCTTGGACTCGCCCGGCTCGAAGCGGACCGAGTTGCCGGAGGGCACGTCGAGCCGGTAGCCGAAGGCCTGCGCCCGGTCGAAGGACAGGCAGCGGTTGACCTCGAAGAAGTGGAAGTGCGAACCCACCTGGACCGGTCGGTCGCCGACGTTGGTGACCGTCACCGTCCGCGTGGGGCGTCCCTCGTTCAGGACGATCGTGCCCTCGGCGCAGAGTACCTCGCCTGGTTTCATGGATGGTTCCTCTCGCCCGACTCAGCTGATGGGATCGTGGACGGTCACGAGCTTGGTCCCGTCCGGGAACGTGGCCTCGACCTGGATCTCGCCGACCATCGAGGCCACGCCGTCCATGACGTCGTCGGCCGTGAGGATGTGGCGTCCCAGGCTCATGAGCTCGGCCACGTCGTGTCCGTCCCTCGCGAGCTCGAGCAGCTCCGAGCTGATGAGGGCCACCGCCTCGGGGTAGTTGAGCTT
>DCZG01000112.1 GCA_002331575.1 Atopobium sp. UBA2090
CGTGCGTAAATCGAGGCCTCAGACGAGGGGCTCGGCGGCGCCCGGTTCGGAGGTGCGGAGCGGATGGGTGCGGCGGGGATGGCTCGGAGGCGGCCAAAACCCCACAGGTTGCTTGAACTGGCAGGATTTCTGCCACTTGGGACAACCTGTGGGGTTTTCAATCCCCACAGGTTGCTTGAACTGGCAGGATTTCTGCCACTTGGGACAACTTGTGGGGTTTTGTGATGGATTGGGAACGCCGAGAAGAGAGAAGAAGAGGTTCGCGGTCCGCGAAGATTGACTCAGAAGGATTGGCCCACCTGCGAGAAGAATTTCTCCTTGACATCCTTATGACGCACGCGTAGTATCCCAATTCCACGGCAAGAGCCGTGCGCGATACAACTCAATAGAGGCCCAGTGACGAAGACGTCGCTGGGCCTTGCTTTTTTTCGGCGAGGCCTTCGGGCCTCGCTCCCTTCTGGCCCGGGGACGCCTTCGCGTGTCATGGCGTTTCGTCTGGGCAGTATGCGTCAGTAATGACTACGGAACATGGAAAAACCCATGCGGAATGCTGACGTCGTGCAGCGGCACGGCACGAACCTTGACAGCCGAATAGCCGCCCCGCGCGGAGCGTCCCGCCCGGCATCGGCCGGGTCCCGGGAGGGGGTCGAGCGGTAGCGCGCGACGACGCCGAGGATGCGATGACGGCGGGGGACGGCAGACAGGGAAGAGAATCTCACTTCAAGAGAGGAGAGTCCGAGAGACGGCACGTAGTTTGGTGTGGCAAGAGGCTTCGCCGGAAAGAAGGAAGCATATGTTCTATGACAATGCCCCAAGGATCATCAAGGAGACGAGCGACGGCATCTACACCGTCGCCATTCAGGACGAGATGCTCCTGGACAGGAAGATCACGCTTATCGGAGAGATCGAGGCCAGTTCAGCGTCCTCTGCCATCAAGCAGCTCCTCCACCTTGAGAGCGAGGACCCCATGACTCCCATCACGATGCTCGTGAGCGGCCCTGGCGGCTCCATCGACAGTGGCATGGCCATCTACGACGTCATGCAGGGTGTCAGCTGTCCCGTGAATACCGTCTGCATGGGGACGGCCGCGAGCATGTCAGCCGTGATCTTTGCAGCAGGGGCCAAGCGCTCCATCCTGCCCCACGGCAGGGTGATGATACACGACCCGCTCATGACGTCGATCGGCGGGAGTGCCACCAGCATCAAGGAGACGGCGGAGAACCTTATGAATACGAGACAGACCATGGCCGAGATTCTCGCCGCTCACACCGGCAGGACGGTAGACGAGGTTCTCGAGAAGACGTCGAGCGACACCTGGTTCGACGCGCGTGAAGCCGTCGAGTTCGGTCTCGCCGACGAAATCACCAAGTCCATCTAGAGAAGGGAAGCATTACCAGATGGTAATCACGACCAGCACGACCAAGAAGGAATTCGCACCCGAGGGGGATGTGCGCATCCTCGCCGAGGGAGTGTCCATCAGCAACGACACCCGCTTGACCAAGCTCAACAACAACGACCTTGTCATCGGTCCTACGGGGGCGGGCAAAACCCGCGGCTACGTCATCCCGAACCTCCTGCACTCCCAGGAGAGCATGCTCATCACCGACACGAAGGGCAATCTTCGCAGGAAGTATGGCCCCTACCTCAGATCTCGCGGCTATCGCGTGTTCGACGTCGACCTCACCGACATGGTTCACAGTCCCTGCGGCTATGACCCGCTCGGCTACATCTCCATCGACGAGAAGTCTGGGCAGCCCAGCGAGCAGGACGTCCTCACGGTGGCGTGCGCCCTCTGCCCAAGCGAGAAGGGAGACTGGGAGCCCTACTGGAATCAGGCGACGCAGATGTCATTGGCGGCTCTCATCGCCTTCGTGCTCACGCGCCTCAAGGCGTCCGAACGCAACATGCACTCGGTGAGCAGGCTTGCCGAACTCTCTGGCTCGAAGGAGCTCGCCACCCTCTTCAAAGACCTCTCTGACGTGGACCCCAAGTCCTTCGCGGCGCGTGAGTACCGCATGGTGCACATCAACGATGAGGCCGAGAAGATGGTTGCGAGCGTCCGCGGGATTCTCGTGAACGCTATCAACCCCCTCTCCACAGAGGGGGCGCGACATCTCTTCACACGGAACGAGCGCGTCGACTTTCGTCGCATGGGGCATGAGAAGACGGTGGTCTTCCTCACGGTGAGCGATACCGACCGCTCCATGGACCGACTCGCGAACCTTCTCTACACCCAGGCCATCCACGAGCTCGTCGCGGAGGCGGACCGATGCGAAGACGGCAGGCTCCCTGTTCCGGTGCGACTCATCCTCGACGACTTCGCCACCAACACCGTCATCCCGGACTTCGACAAGGTCGTGACCACGATTCGATCTCGCGGCGTCGCAGTGAGCCTCATCATTCAGGATCTCTCGCAGCTGCGTTCCCTCTACCGGGACTCGCAGGCAACCACCATCGCCAACAACTGCGACACCTGGCTCTACCTGGGAGGAATCGACGAGATGACGGCCAGGACGATTGCCCGTCGTCTTGACAAGCCTGCGACCAGGGTGCTTGAGATGTCGCCTGACAAGGCGATCCTCCTCACGAGGGGGAGCAGGGCGAGGTTCGTCGAGAGGTACGACCTTGAGACGGACGAGGCCTACCGCAAGGCGAGGGAGTGTTCCCAGCCAAATGTGCCGGTGCCAGAGTCTCCGGCGCCAGCTGCCATCGTGCCCGACGGAGACATCCCGTTGTGACGGGAGCGATTCTCCCTAAGTCGAACGTTGCCCCAGCCGAAGGGTGGGGAAGAAAAGTAGGGTGCGGTGCTAGCGGGAATTTGACGCTCAGGGCTTCCTCACGATGCCGATGAAGAGTGGCTCTCCCATCTCCAAAGCTGGACTTCTGACGTGGTGCTTGGCCTGTGGTGGAGATTGTAGGCTGGGGACGGGACAGGAACGGGGGTCTGCTGCTCGGGATGGTTGTCGCCTAATGGGCCCTGCAAATCGTGTCCGCCCCCTCTTCCATACTGATACCGACGCGCGGCAATCGGCCGGATCGGCGTCACCGTCAGGGGAGGGACCTGATGAGGGAGATTCACAGCGCGACGGAATTGAGGAATACCCTTTCCGAGCTTCCGCTCATCGGCCGCAGGATTACCTCGATTGACATCATCGGGAAGCTTCGCTTTGCCGACAGGGGCTCGATGATTGACTTCTACAACAGTGCAGTCAGAAGGCCTGGAGAGCCGTATCGTCGTAGCTCCATGCCCATTTACCAGGACGAGATTCCCCTTGCCGCGCAAAGGACAAGGCTGATCTCCACAGATGGTCCGCTCATCGTCGGCCTAGATGACGGCTCGGCGCTCGAGCTCACGATGACGAATGCGAGCTGCGCCCTCGTCGACTTCGAGCGTGTGGCGGAGCATCGAGAGGGGAAGGGTCTCGTCAACGTTTCGGGCATCCTTCGTCCGATACTCGGGGAGACCATCACGTGCGTCGAGGTCCAGAATCTCTCCTCCGACACCCAGGAATGGGACTACGTCGACAGCGCCTTTCGCGACGACCCGTTCAGGATGTACATGATTCGGTGCGAGGACCACCTGCTCTGGGCCTCTTGGATTGACACCATGGTCTTGACGAATGGCGAGAAGCCCCAGGCCATGGAGATGACCATGGGCGAACGGAAGGACTGTGTCAGCTATTACGCCGACCTGTTCGACAAGAGAGGTGTCGAGGATACGACTCACGGACAGATGATGTGACGCTATTGCACAGGATACTGGCGGAAGGCACAGCCAGGCGGATGTGCTCGCGGAGTTGGGACTGTAGATGACATGGCACGTCGAGTACACCGACGGAGCTCTCAAGCAGCTCAAGAAGATGGACCGGTTCGACGTGAAGCTCATCACGTCGTGGATAGGAAAGAATCTCGTGGGGTGCGATGACCCACGAATCCACGGCAAGGGGCTCGAGGGCAATCGCTCAGGTGAATGGCGATATAGGGTGGGAGTCTATCGAATCCTCTGCATGATTTCCGACGGTGTCCTCCTGATTGCTGCCTTCTCGATAGGACACCGCCGGGCAGCGCGCACGAGCTAGGCGTCGTCTGGCCAGGTTGCGCCCCCGCATAGTCGCACCCACGTCTTCCCCTCGTACCAGGTGTTACAATCGGGTCAACGCAACCGACCTCCTCGAAGGGGATGTCTTTTTGGTCATTGTTCTCTAGCTCGTTCGCCGCGCGAAGCGGCGGGCACCACCGACGGCAAGACCGTCGATTCTTTCATGCCCAGACAACGAACAGGGAGTACAACATCATGACCACACTCACCAGGGAATTCATCCTTTCTAACCTCATGGGCCCGAACGCCGCGATTCTGGTCTCCGACCTCTGCGAGGGCTGGCTCCCCGAGAGGAGCCGCCGCGTGTGCGACCTAGGGTGCGGCAACGGCCTCACCTCCATGTGGCTCGGAGACCACGTTGCGAGGACCGTCTTCGCCGTCGACCTCTGGAACGAGGCCGAGGAGAACCAGGCTCGTTTCGACTCGCACGGCTATGCCGGGCGGATTGAGGCGGTTCACGCCGACGCCCTCGCGCTGCCGTTCGAACCCAGCTCGCTCGACGCGCTCGTGAGCGTCGACTCGTACAACTTCTTTGGTCGCGAGGAGGGCGTGATCGACCGCGTGGCAGCATCCGTCAGGCCGGGATCTCCGATCCTCATCTCCGTCCCAGGTCTCGTCCGTCCCCTCGACGACGACATGATGAAGGTCTTCTCGGCATCGTGGACCCGAGAGCAGATGGACTACATCTGGACCCGCGACCAATGGGCCGAGCTTCTCGGCAGGTCGAGTTCAGTGAGGATTGACGACATCTCCGAGCAGGGCTGCTTTGAAGAGGCATGGTCCGACTGGCTCTCGTGTGACAACGAGTATGCGCGTGGAGATCGTGCCGCGTTCGCGGCCGGAGCGGGCGAGCTCATGAACCTTCTCGCCATCCGACTCACCAGAATTGCGTAGGGTCGCAGAGGCTGTACGCCGTTTGCCGCGTGTCGTGGCCTGACCTCGTATGCTCATCACAGCAGTACGAGTCTCCACGACACGCGGCGATACTCCTGAACATGGCAACGCGCGTCATTCTCTACCTGGGCTCGATCGAGCCGTGTCGACTCATGCCGAGATGAGCGCCTGGTCTCGGTATTCCTTCGGGGTCATCCCAAATCGGTCTGAGAACTTCCGGTAGAAGAAGCTCATGTTGGCATAGCCCACCCTCGAGGCGACCTCCTCGACGGAGATGGACGAGTTCGAGAGGAGTCGAGCCGCCGTGTTGAGTCGCTGCGTCTGGACGAGCGGCTTGAACGACTGCCCCGTCTGCTCCTTGAGCATGGTGGTGAGGTAGTTCGGATTTACCGCGAAATGCTCCGCAGTGCTTTCGAGCGTGCAATCGCGATAGTTCTTCTCGATGTAGGCCAGGACGGGCAGTATCGAGAAGCGACCCCCTTCTTTGGTCTCACTGAAGTAGTCGCGTCGGTAGACGTTGATGAGCTCGTTGATGATGAGGGACAGCAGATTGTCGACGATGCTCTCGGAGTTGAGAGAGGGGTCAAGAATTTCGCATACGAGCTCGTTGAAGAAGAGTGGAACGCGATGGCTGTCGCTTGAATGAAAGATGATATAGCTGTTGTGTCTTGCACTGTCGTTGATTGCATTGACGAAGAACTCGGAGAGGATGCTCTTCCTTGCGAGCCGATTGAAGAAGCTCGCGTTTAGATAGCTCTTCTCGACAACCAGGGAGAGGTAGATGTCATCCTCCCCAAGTGGCTCGATGGAATGGGGGACGTTAGTGTCAATGAGTATGACCTCGCCTTTGATAAGGTCATAGGTCGAATCGTTGACGTGCTGGCGGCAGGTGCCGGAGAAGACGTATCCAAATTCGATCCAGTTGTGAACGTGCATCGGATGATACTGGAAGCGGGTCGTCTTCTTTACGTGCAGGAGCGTTGCGGTGTCAATGTCGGGCGAGCTGGGGACCTCATCCAACATCCGTTCCATCCGCTCGGTCGAGAGAACGAACGAATCAATCCCGTTGACAACCCGTTTTGGTCTTCCCTCGAATACGTTTGCCGCGTTACCTCTCAGGTTCTCTTCCTCGCTCGGCGAATGCCGAAAAAGTCGGGAACTCAGCTCTTCAGGTTCCAAGGGACCCTCCATTCGATGGGGCGATTGGCCAGCGGGTGTGCTGAGGAGATACTACATCGAGCACTGAAGTATGGTCATCCATCTCGTGAAGTGCCGTTCTTTTCAGCGCGGGCAGCAGATGGCATTCTGATACCAACGTCGTGGTCAGGGCCCGGATGCGACGGACAACGGCATCGCACTGATTCCAACACGGGAGGTATCACGATGGCAAGCAGCTACGACAGCATGATCAAAGGCCCCTTGGATTTGTCACTGGCGGAGAAGAAAGAGGAACGGCGATGAGTGACGAGACTTCGAGAATCGAGCGAGTGCTGGCCGGGAAGGCCGAGAATCACATCGCCCCGTTCCTTTGGATCCACGGCGAGGACGATGAGTCCCTTCGCGAGGAAATAGCTCGCATACAGGATTCCGGCATTGGCGCCCTGTGCGTCGAGGCTCGTCCCCACAAGGACTTCGGCGGTCCGGGTTGGTTCCATGACCTGGAAGTTATTCTCGACGAATGCCGTACGCGTGGTATGGGGATGTGGCTTCTCGACGACTCCCACTTCCCGACGGGGTTTGCCAACGGCGAGGTGATGAGGAACCATCCTGAGCTTTGCAAGAAGCACCTCAAGCTCACGACGTTCGACCTCGTGGGACCCGTCGAGTCTGCTGGCGTGAACCTCAAGTACTGTGTTGGCCCTGGAGACGTGGTCCTAGCGGTGCTGCTCCAGAGGCGCATCGGTTTCGGTGAGATGAATCCAGACGAGACCATCGACGTCACCGCATCCGTCCACTCCTATGACGACTACAACACGGGCCGTCCCAACGTGAATCCGATCGGCGATGCTCTGCCTGGTGTGCAGGGCGCCTGCACGACAGTATCGTTTGATGTTCCCGATGGAGACTGGTGTCTGAACGTTCTCACCGTGAGCTTCAGCGGCGGTGAGAAGGAGACCGAGGGGTACCTCAATCCCATAGACCCCGCGGCCACCCAAGTCCTGCTCGATACCGTCTACCAGCCCGTCTATGAACACTTCTCTGCCGACTTCGGTAAGACCTTCAGGGGGTTCTTCTCTGACGAGCCGCGCTTCGGCAACATCCATGGCTCCGAGGACGCCTCAATCGGACGCAATCCCGCCATGCCGCTCCCGTGGCGCGATGACCTCGCGGGCCTTCTCGCCACCGAATGCGATGGGGGTATCCTCGGCGGCCTCGATGCCGAGGGGATTATGCCCTACCTCCCTCTGCTCTTCTCGGGGGAGGGGGTCGAGGCCCATGCAATTCGTTTCGCATACATGGAGCTCGTGAGCAGGCTCTACTCAGAGAACTTCGACCAGGTCATAGCGACCTGGTGCCATGGACATTCGGTCGAGCACATCGGCCACACGATCGAGGACAATGACGCGTGCGCTCGTCTGGGCTACGGAGCAGGCCACTTCTACCGTGCCATGGCGAATGCCGACATGGCAGGCATCGACGTCGTCATCCAGCAGCTGATGCCCGGTCAGGACAAGGGGATGTACCAGGCATTCCATAAGCCTGGTTGGGATGGCGAATTCTTCACCTACCTGCTTGGCAAGCTTGGCGGGTCCCTCGCGCACATCGACCCCAAGAAGCGCGGTCGCTGCATGGCGGAGGTCTTTGGTGCCTACGGCTGGGCAGAGGGCAACCGTCTTGCCAAGTGGATCTGCGACTACATGCTGGTGCGTGGCGTGAACGAGCTCGTACCCCACGCGTTCGACCCCGCGCCGTTCCCAGACGGGGATTGTCCCCCTCACTTCTGGGCGCACGGGCACAATCCGCAGTATCCCGAGTTCAAGCTGCTCATGGGCTATGCGAACAGGATGTGCGACCTGCTTTCGGGAGGCATCCACGTGGCTCCCGTCGCACTGCTCTTCCATGCGGAGGCAGAGTGGTCGGGCGAGTATTCGTCGGCTCAGAGGCCTGCTGCCGAGCTTGCTCGCGGACAGGTGGACTATGACGTCGTCTCTCGCGACTACCTGCTCGGTGCGGACTGCGCCAACGGGAGCCTGCATATCAACGGCGAGACATTCCGGGCCCTGGTCGTTCCCTTCTCGGAGGCGCTGCCTCAGGACCTTCTCGCCAGAATCGTCGAGTTCGCGGACTCCGGCCTGCTCGTCTACTTCGTGGACGGTCTTCCCCTGCGCACGTCCGAAGGCATCGATCCTCAGAACCTCGCCGAGAAGGTCACCACACGTTGCAAGGTCGTCTCGACAGAGGGGCTTGTCTCGACGTTGCGTGCCGACGGCGTTTCCGAGCTCTCCGTTTCGGAAGACTCACCCTATCTGCGGTATTACCACTACCGTCACGAGGATGCGGACCTCTACCTGTTCGTGAACGAGCACCCTGGAACTCGTGTCATCACCAAGGTCATGGGTGCCGAGAGCGGCACGACCTACGTTTACGATGCCTTCGAGAACACGCTCGTCCCTGATGACGATGCCTTCACGCTCGACCTTCCTCCGTATGGGTCGCGACTGGCCGTGGTGAGTCACACGATCGTCAGTGGTGCATCGGATGCCCGGGCCGCATTCTGCATCTCGGAGACGATGGAGCTCGGTCCCTGCGAACTTACGCTCGCGCCCATGGAGTCGTGCTGCAAGGAGTGGGGGAGCCCGATTGCCCTTGATAAGCCCGTCTACGTGAGTTCGATGGTGGGATATGAGGGATTTGCCGGTCGTATCCGCTATCGCTTCTCGGCCGTGCTCGACGCAGCCCAGGCCAGCAGTTCGGCACGCCTGGCACTTGGTGGCGTGAGGGAAGGCGCGACCGTTACGGTCAACGGGACCCCAGTCGGTACCAGGATCGTCCCGGATTATGTCTTCTGCCTGGGTGACGCCCTCGTTGAAGGGGAGAACGAGATTCTCGTCGAGCTCAACACGACCCTCGGCCGCGCGATGAATGACTTCATGAGCCAGTTCATGCCCGTTGAGCCCACTGGTATGACGAAGGCCATTCTCGAGCTTGGCGAGTAGGTCTCGCGGGACTCCGCATCCTGGGTGCCAGAGCTCCTCCGCGTGTCGATTGACGTGAAGTCGACTCGAAGTCGTACACTTCGCGGAACACACGAGGAGGGGAGAGACACGATGATTTGCCAGGTAGGAGGGAGAGAAGACCGCGCTTTGCGCCTTGTCGTTCGAGAAGAGATACTCTGGACAGCGACCTTGTGAAAGTGGCTGCTCCTCGGGGTGGCGTCCCGCGACCTACTCCATCGTGACATGACCAGGCAGCTTCCCCCGCCATCCCTCTCATGTTGCGCACCTGGGGAAAGCAGCTAAAATTGTCCACGTAAAATAACGAGCAGGGGGCGATCATGGGCGAATACTCCGTAAGCGCTGCCACGCGTAACGCAATCTATCGCGCTTCGAGGACCCTCTTTTACATGAAGGGCATCGACGACACCTCTTGCAGAGACATCGGCGACGCGGCGAATGTGAACAAGAGCCTCATCAGCTATCACTTCAAGTCGAAGAGCGCGATTGCGGAATTGGTCCTGAGGGACTTTGTCAAGAGCATGGTTGATGCGGTGGAGGAGCGCTGGGGCACCGATGTGAGCGAGCATGCCGTTCGAGACACGCTCGTCGAGTTGATGATGTTCAGGCTCCTCTCCACGAACCACAGCATCTGTCGCTTCTATTACGAAATCCAGTCCGAGGCCTTCACTTTCGAGGACTCGACCTTTGAGATCCAGATCAACGTGATGAGAGAATATGCCGCAGACTGCGGCGTCGAGATTTCCGAATCCCAGTTGAACACTGTCACGGCGATGGTCCAGGGAACGGAGCGCGAGCTTGTCAGGCTGGTCTTCTGCGGCTTGCTCAACGAGAGCATCGAGGACATGGTCCGTCGTGACGTCTCCTGCTGCTTCTTTCTCATCGGCGCGGAGAGCGACCAGGTCCAGCGCTGGATTGACGATGCCTTCCGTCTGGCCGAAGGGCTGACGATGGTTTGCGATGACACGTTTACGTGCAGAATCGTGAACGTCTGAGCATCGTGTTCCCCATGGACCGGGCATCAGTCTGACCCCTGTCGAAATAAAATTGACCGCGTATAAGATTCATGTTGACATCTCGCTTTTCTCGGACGTATCCTCCTCTTAGAAATTGTACGCAAACAAAATTATTAGCGTATAAATAGCTAAGGAGAGGCTATGGGAGCTCAGCCTAATCTGAGGCGGGGCGTTCACCTTCTAACCATGAACGGCCGAAAGCTCTATCGGTTCAGGGGACCCGAGAGAAGGCTCAACGCGCGGAAGGCGAGGAGCTCCTCGTCCAGTCACGTGGATTCCAAGTGCGATGAGCAACAGACGTGCCACACAAGCCGAGCTCGGTGTCTCCGTCGCCGCATCAGACCCTCGCATCCTGCTGCTCGTTTCAGCGCTAATCACGGTGAATGATGACAATGGCGGCGGGGGAGAAGAAGCTTGGCGGTTTTGATGCGCTCATGCTCTTGGTGTGCGGCATTCTGTTTGCTGATGCCGTTGCCACGAACTCATCGGCAGGGGTTTCCTCTCTCAGCTGGTGGCTCATATTAGGCGTGCTCTACATGATTCCCATGGGGCTCATCATCGGTGAGCTCTCAAGCGTCCTACCGAACGAGGGAGGCATCTACGTCTGGGTCTATGAGAGCCTCGGGCCGAAGTGGGCGGCTCTCGTCTCGTGGATCTTCTTCGCGTGTGGCCTGTTCGTCCCCGTGTCCTCGTTCGTCATGTGCAGTGACATCCTGTTCACTCTGTTCTATCCACAGGCCACGCTGTTCGCACGCATCGGGGTGGCAATCGCCCTCATATGGTTGCTCGCGCTCGCATCCATGCTACCCATGGCCGACTCGTCGTGGTTGACTGACCTCGCCGGACTAATCAAGCTCGGCATATTCGCGCTTGCCTTTGCCGCGGGAGTCTACTATCTGGCGAAGGGAAACACGATGGCGAACGACGTCTCGCTCGAGACGCTCGCCCCCTCGTTTGACCAAGGTCTCGTGTACCTTCCCGTCATTGTGTATTGCTGTACGGGCATGGAGCTCGCCTCAGCGTCAGCCGAGCAGATGGACAATCCCGCAAAGATGCTTCCGAAGGTCGTCATTGGCGTCGCCTTTCTCACCATCGTCCTCAACACCCTTGCGGGCTGGGGAATGCTAGTCACCGTGCCCGTAGATGACATTGATCTCAACCTGGGAATCCTCCGCCTCGTTCAGAAGGCGTTCGGATCCTCGATTCTCTATCGCGCCGTGGGCGCCTGCTCGCTGTTCGTGATCTTCGCCCAATGCCTGGTCTGGATGGTCGGCGATAACCGCGGTACGTGCGAGAGCGCGAAGAGCGGGGAGTTGCCAGCCTTCCTGGCAAAAGAGGCGAACTCTCAGCCCCTGGGTGCGGTCCTGGCAACGAGCGTCTGCGGCACGGTTTTCCTTCTCCTGTACGCACTTGTCGCTGACAGTGCATCCGATCTGTTCTTCAGCCTTCTGAGCTGCGGCGTTATCGGGAGCGTCTTCCCCTACATCCTCATGCTCATCGGCTATCAGCGGCTTCGCAAACGTGGCTTTATGGACGGACACGATGGCTTCCGAGCCCCCTTTGGCATTGCTC
>DCZG01000067.1:0-3787 GCA_002331575.1 Atopobium sp. UBA2090
AGAGCGCCTATGCGCTTTCGGGTGGTCAGCAGCAGCGCCTGTGCATCGCGCGCACGCTGGCGCTCAACCCCGACGTGATTCTGTTCGACGAGCCCTGCTCGGCGCTCGACCCCATCGCCACCTTCGCCATCGAGGACTCCATCCGTGACATGGCGTCGAGGGGCATCTGCGTCATCATCGTCACCCACAACATGGAGCAGGCCGCGCGCGTCTCCGACAGGACGGCCTACTTCCTCCTGGGGGAGATGGTCGAGTGCGGGGAGACGAGCCAGATCTTCTCGGCGCCCAAGGACCAACGCCTCGACGACTACCTCACGGGGAGGTTCGGATAATGGCACAGAAGATGGCCGTGGAGGCCCTCGACCTCTGGTATGGCAGCCACCAGGCCTTGCACGACGTGACGATCGAGATGCCCGCCGGCGAGGTGACCGCCTTCATCGGACCCTCCGGCTGCGGGAAGTCGACGCTGCTCAGGTGTCTCAACCGCATGAACGACCGCATCGAGGGCTGCAGGGTGGAGGGCCGCGTCACGCTCGGCGACGAGGACGTCTACGCTGACATGGACGTGTACGGGCTCCGTCGACGCGTGGGCATGGTGTTCCAGCGCCCCAACCCGTTCCCGCTCTCCATCTACGACAACGTGGCCTACGGGCCGCGCCAGCACGGACGTCCCACGCGCTCCGAGCTCGACGCCATCGTGGAGTCGACGCTACGCGGCGTGGGGCTGTGGGACGAGGTCTCCGACAAGCTCGGACATTCGGGACTCTCGCTCTCCGGCGGCCAGCAGCAGCGACTCTGCATCGCGAGGGCGCTGGCGGTGAACCCCGACGTCCTGCTCATGGACGAGCCCACGAGCGCGCTCGATCCCATCTCGACCGGCCTCGTTGAGGAGCTCGTGAGCCAGATGGCCCACGAGCACACGGTCGTCATCGTCACCCACAACATGCAGCAAGCCACGCGCGTCTCGACGCGGTGCGCCTTCTTCTACCTGGGCGAGATGGTCGAGTGCGCACCAACGGCGGAGCTCTTCGCCCGACCGCGCGAGAAGAGGACCGAAGACTACCTCACGGGGAGGTTTGGCTAATGGACCAGACGAAAAGGACCTATCGGATGAGAACCTCGTACCGAAAGAAGATCGACCAGCTCGACGGACATGTGACCACCATGGGGCGCGCGACGGTCGACGACATCGTCTCGGCGACGGAGGCCGTGTGCCATGGTGACCTCGAGGCGGCGCACGACGTCATCNNCATCGACGGACACGTGGCCTCCGATCGTCTCAATCGCTCCGTCGAGGACACCTGCATGGGGCTCATGCTGCTCCAGCAGCCGCTCGCCGGCGACCTCCGTCTCGTGACCTCGGCCTTCCGCGCGATCTCTGATCTGGCTCGCATCGACGAGATGTCCTACGAGATCGCCCTGCTCGCCGTCGAGGACGACGTGTGCAGGGGAGTGCTTTCCGACGAACTCGACGAGCTCGCCTCCCAAGCGGCTAGAATGGTGGAGCAGGCGATAGACGCGTTCCACACCGGAGACGTGGCATCCGCCGAGGGCGTGTTCGCGCTCGACGACACCACGGATGCCCTCTATGACCGGGTGCGCTCCGATGTGGTGCAGCTTCTCCGCGATGGGGGCGAGCCGGCGTCCGCCGCACCGGAGCTGCTCACCATCGCGAAGTACTACGAGCGCATGGGAGACCATGCGCAGAGCATCGCCGACTGGGCGATCTTCCGCGCGACGGGTGCCTATCGTGGTCGGCAGATGGGAGAGACAAGCTAGATGGTCTACTACGTGGAGGACGACAAGAACATCCGCGAGATCGCGGTGTACGCCCTCAAACAGGCGGGCATCGATGCGCGCGGCTGCGCCGACGACGCGGAGTTCCGGGTGGCCTGTGCCGAGCGCGTGCCGAGCGCCGTGCTGCTCGACATCATGCTGCCCGACGCGAGCGGTCTTGACATCCTCGCACGCATTCGCAAGGACCCCAAGCTGAAGAACGTTCCGGTCATGATGCTCACCGCCAAGGACGCTGAGCTCGACAAGGTCCAGGCGCTTGACTCCGGTGCCGACGACTACCTCTCCAAGCCCTTCGGAATCATGGAGATGGTGAGCCGCACGCGCGCTCTCATGCGACGTTCCGGGCGCACGCCTTCCGAGGACGAGCGTCCGGCGCTCGTCGTGGGCGACGTCACGCTCTGGCCCGAGCGCCGCGAGGCCACGGTCGGGGGCTGCGAGCTCCAGCTTACGATGCGCGAGTTCGATCTGCTCGAGTTCCTCATGAGGGAGCCGGGCGTCGTCTTCTCCCGGGAGGTCCTTCTCCAGCGCGTGTGGGGGTGGGACTTCGACGGCGGCTCTCGCACTGTGGACGTCCACGTGCAGCAGCTGCGAGCCAAGCTCGGTGATGCGGCGGACCTCATCGAGACCGTTCGCGGCGTGGGCTACCGAGTCCGAGGATAGGTGACGTCGTGAGCACGAGGACTCTTTCCGGTCGCGTCTTCGTCGCCATGGCCGTGGTCTGCACGACCGTGGCGGTGGCTGTGACGATTGCCGCCTTCCTCGTGTACGAGGCCGCCGCGGTGGCTGATGCCCAGACCGAGCTCGGGGCAGAGTGCAACGCGGTCGCGAGCCTCATCGACGCCGACGACGGCGAGGTCGCGTCCCTCGAGTCGCTCGACCTCGGGAACGTTCGGGCCACGCTCGTGAATCCCGACGGCACCGTCGTGTACGACTCCACCGTCGACGCGTCCACGCTCCCGAACCACATGGACCGCGAGGAGGTGCGGCAGGCGTTCGCCGCGGGAGAGGGGTCGTCCGAGAGGACGAGCGAGTCGGTGGGCTACGTGAGCATCTACCACGCAGTCCTTCTCCCCAGCGGCAACGTCCTGCGTCTCTCCGAGGACAGGGCTGGCGTGCTCGCGGTCTTCTCTCGCAACGCGTACCTCGTTCCCGTGCTCGTAGCGGCTGCCATCGCCCTGAGCTGGATCGTTTCTCGGCTGCTCTCCCAGAGGCTCGTGAAGCCCGTGCTCGCCATCGACCCGTCCTCAGGAGAGGCCGTCTCGCCCTACCAGGAGCTCGACTCGCTCGTAGACCGTCTCAACGAGCAGCATGGAGAGCTCGTCGGACGTATGGAGCAGATCCAGGACGCCGACGACATGCGCAGGGAGTTCACCGCCAACGTCACGCATGAGCTCAAGACCCCGATCGCGTCCATCTCTGCCGCTGCCGAGCTCATCCGTGACGGCATCGCCCGGCCCGAGGACGTGCAGGGCTTTGCGGGGCGGATCTACGACGACTCCCAGCGTCTCTCCAGCCTCGTGAGTGACATCCTCACGCTCTCCAAGCTCGACGAGTCGGAGCGGGCGGGCGATCGCGCCCTCTTCGGTGCCCTGTCCCCCGTCGACCTGCTCTCCGTTGCTCAGGACGTATGCGAGCGGGTGTCCGACAAGGCTGCCGAGGCGGGGATTCACGTGAGCGTCGAGGGCGTCTCGACCACGGTCATGGGCAACGCGCGGCTGCTGGACGAGCTGGTGGGCAACCTCGTCGAGAACGCCGTCCGCTACAATCGTCCCAACGGCAAGGTTTTCGTATGGGTGCTCCCCGAGGCCGGCGTCCCGTGCGTGCGCGTGACCGACACCGGCATCGGGATTCCCGAGGCCGACCAGCCCAAGGTCTTCGAGCGCTTCTACCGTGTCGACAAGGGCCGCTCGCGCGAGAAGGGCGGCACGGGCCTGGGACTCGCCATCGTCAAGCACGCGGCGGCGTTCCATGGTGCGAGCGTGCACCTCTG
>DCZG01000067.1:3826-5218 GCA_002331575.1 Atopobium sp. UBA2090
CAGGCGCGTGAGCACGTTGGCGCAGCGAGGCGGCTGTGTCGCACGATAGGTTAATGTACAAAAACCTATCGCACGACACATCTGAAGCCCTGGTTTGTGTCGCACGATAGGTTTATCTACAAAAACGTATCGCACGACACAGCCGGCAGACGAAGCGCCGTCCTCAGCCCTCGGCCTTCGCGATCGTGTCGAGAAGGACGTGCGTGAGTTCGCCCGGCGCGTGCTTGGGCAGGCTGTGACCGTTCTCCGGCGAGACGTAGAGCGTGGCGCCGGGTATGGAGGACACGATACGGTACGTCTCCCAGTCGTCGATGCAGTCGTGCTCGCCCACCATCACCGTCGTGGGGCAGCGTATCGCCGAGAGCGACTTTGCCTCGAGATGTGGCTCCTCGACCATGAGCCGGAGCAGGTCGGCCGTGGAGCGCGCCTCGGCGGGGGTTGGCGAGAGGAGCTCGGAGGGCAGGCGGCACTCAGGGGAGTCCGCCCACTCCGCCCATCCCTCGTTCTCCGCGGCTATGCCCTCCATGTCCCAGCCGTCGTCGATGACGCCGTCGGGCGTGAGGTTGGCACCCACTGCGACGAGGGACGCGACGCATGCGCCATGGTCGCGGGCAATGATGAGCGCNNGCCTCGATGGCACCATCGGAGAATCCGAGCAGATGGAACCTGCAGGCGCCTACCGCGTCCGCGCAGCGCAGCGCGTCGTCGGCGAGAAGTTCGTAGGTGAGCCTCGCGGTTCCGCGCGTCGACTTGCCCTGCGCGCGGGAGTCCACGGCGATGACGGGGTGGCCCGTTCCGAGCACGGCGTCGATCGTCGGGCCGAATATCCCGTGCTCCTCGCCGTTGCCGTGGAGCATCAGCACGGGCGCCACGGAGTCCGTGGGCCACTTCGGCTCGTACACGAACGTCGCGACCCGCGCCCCGTCCGGCATGTCCACGAGGACGGCCTTCGACGGGGGCATGGAGGGTCGAGCGTACGGGCTTGGGAAGTGCAGGCCTGGCGGGACGGGCGTCATTACTTCTGCCCGCTGAGTTTCTCGAAGAAGTCGAAGCGCGGAGGCAGCGTCGCGAGCTCGTGCTCCTCGGGCTTCTCGCCTACCGCCTCCACCATCTGGGCGGGCGTCTCGAAGACGTGGTCCCACGAGAAGAACGTCGCCTCGGGGATGCGTAGGCATTCGCAGATCTTCTCGCAGCCGAACGGTGCCGCGGGGTGCATGAGGAGGGTTAGTGTGCGCAGCTCGGCGAAGGCGTCGGAGAGGGCCTGCGCATACGCCTCGTCATCGTTCTTGGACGCCTTGGACGCGTCGTCCCAGCGCTTGTTGGCGGCGCGACCGAAGTCCTCCGCCACCGCGAGCGCTCCATGGGCGTCGAACGCGTGGGCGCAGCGCTCGC
>DCZG01000067.1:5234-8684 GCA_002331575.1 Atopobium sp. UBA2090
GGGATGCGCCGCGGCCGTCGGCAGACAGCCGCCGCAGACGTTGGCGGCGCCGTAGAAGCAGCTTCGCGCGAGGCGGTTGAAGATGTTGGTGAGGAACGCGGACTCCTTGAGGGCGGGGTCGACCACGCGCGGGTCGTCCCTCACGAGGACGTCCTCTCCCGTTGCCTTGTCCTTGTGGCTCACGGACGTGTCGAATGCCTTCGGTGAGAAGGACACGGCCTTGGCATCGAGTCCGAGGGAGAGCCAATGGCACCTCAGCTGCTCGGGGGTATAGTGGTCGAGCAGCTCGGCGGCCATGGGCGGCTTGATGGCGCCCGAGCTCGAGGCCTTCTTGTTCATGAAGAGAATGTGGTAGTTGGCCACGGGGGTGTCCTGGAAGAGGCCCCAGTCGAGAGCGTCCCAGATGGCGGGCTGGGCCACACAGTAGAAGTAGATGTTGTCCTGCCCGATGAACTGGTACACGCGGGCGTCGTCCGCGCTCCACCAGTCGCGCCAGTCGGCGCTGGAGTAGCGACCCTCGGGGGCGTTCGCGAGGACGGTCTGGGTGAAGGAGATGGGCGCCCAGAGACTCTCGGGCCAGCACCACACGGTGAGGCCATGCGTGTCCTCGAGCTCGGGCGCGGGAACGCCCCAGTCGATGTTGCCGGTGATGCGGAAGGGCAGAAGCGTCTTGCCCGTGCGGAAGCGGACTCCCGCGGACTCGAGCGTCTCGCGTGCCTTGTCGCGGGCCTCCCAGTCGGCGAACTCCACCGAGAAGGACTGCTGGCTGCCCTCGGCCTCGTGCGTGACGTGGGAGGGGAGCGAGGCTTCGACTTCGTCGAAGGCGTCGTGGAACTTGCTCTGGACGTAGATGACGGGTGCCACGAGCGACTCGCGGACCGTCTTGGTGACGATGGGCCTGACCTGGGGGTCGATGTCCCACTCGTCCATGAGCCCCTCGAGTGCCGTCCTGAAGGCCGGGAGGTCGAAGTACCAGTTGTCGACGGGGCGGAGCTCGGGCTTGGTGCCGGTGAGCTGGCTCACGGGGTCGAGGAGCTCCTCGGGGTCAAACTGGTGGCCGAGGTCGCACTCGTCGGCGTAGGCCTTCTCCGACTTGCAGCCGCGGACGGGGCAGCGGCCGATGACCTGTCGGCCGTTGAGGAACTGCCCCGCCTTGGCGTCATAGAACTGGCGCGTGCTCATCTTGTGCAGGTAGCCGCGGTCGTGGAGGCGGTGGATGATCTCGGACGTGAGGTCCTCGTGGAAACGCTTGGCGGGTTCGAGACCGGAGCCGGCGAAGAGGTCGAGCGAGATGCCGTAGGCGTCGAGGGCCGTCCGCTGCGACTCGTGGTTGGATGAGACGTAGTCGACGATCGTGCCCTCGTAGCCCTCCTGCTCGACCTTCTTGCGATAGCCCTCCATGATGGGGGAGCCGTAGCAGTCCGTGCCCGAGACGAAGATGACGTTCTCCTCGCCGATACGGTCGCGCAGGAAGCGCGCGAAGAAGTCGGCGGGGACGAAGACGCCCCCGATGTGCCCGAAGTGCAGGCTCTTGTTGCCGTAGGGCATGCCGCCGGTGATGACGGCGCGCTTTGGGAATGCGGGGCGGTTCTCGGTGATGCCTGAGGCCATGAGGAGGTCCTTCTCGACGTGCGTGTCCGTAAACCCCGTGATTATCCCACAACGCCGCGCACGTGCGCGACCGCTATGATTTCTCCCATGAGAACGATTGCCGACATAGACGTACTCGAGGATGCCGTGTTCCAGCGGCGGATGGTCGTGCTCTCGTGCTGGCTCTTCGCGGGCGTGGCCGTGGTGGTCACGGCGTGCTTCGTGGTGGGGATGCCTGGCGAGAAGGTCGGGCTCGGCTGGCTCGGTCTCCTCCTCGTGGCGATCGTGGTGTCGTTCGCCGTTCACGAGCTCGTGCACGCCGCCTTCTTCAAGCTGCTCGGCGGGAGTTCCTGCACGATCTCGTTCGGCTATCAGGCGGGCATGCTCTACACCAACGCGAACGGCGTCGTGCTCACGCGCGACCGCATGTGCTGCGTGCTGCTCGCACCGACCGTCCTCGTCGACGCGGCGCTCGTCGTGGGCGGCTTCGCCCTCGGGGTGCCCTACCTCGGACTCGTCTGCTGCGCCGTTCACCTCTCCGGCTGCTCGGGAGACCTGCTCATGGTTCGCGAGATCGTCGCGCACCCGACGGCGACCCACGTGCGCGACACCGAGCGGGGCGTCGAGCTCCTCGCGTGAGCGTGGGGCCGATTCTTCGAGCTGCCGAGCCTTCCCGGCTCGTCGGCCTCGCAAGTCGGCGAGAATGTTTACAGGCGTATTTCCCCTGAACCTCGCAAGGAGCCGAGCATGCTGCGAGCGAACTACCACACCCATACCACGCTCTGCGACGGGACGAGCACCGCGCAGGAGATGGTCGACCGCGCCCTCGAGCTCGGCTTTCTGCACCTCGGCTTCTCGGGTCACATGGATCCCGACATCCACATGGACTGGCCCCTCTACGTGCGCACCATCTCCGATCTCCGTGAGCGCTACGCCGACCGTCTCGACATCATCATGGGCGTCGAACTCGACTCCGTCTATGACCCGGCCTGCTGTCCCGGTGCCGAGTACGTGATAGGCTCCACGCACTTCCTCGAGGTGGACTCTCCCGTGCCCATGAGCGTGGACGGCACCGAGGAGCAGACTCGCGCCCTCTGCGACCAGTACTTCGGCGGGGACTGGTACGCGCTCTCCCGTGCCTACTACGGGCTGGAGGCGCAGGTCAACGACCGTCTGGGCTGCACGTTCGTCGGTCACTTCGACCTCGTGACGCGCTTCAACGACTCCCTGCACTTTCTCGACGAGCTCGACCCGCGCTACCTCAGACCAGCGTTCGAGGCCATGGAGTACCTGGTGGAGGAGGGCGTGCCCTTCGAGATCAACTGCGGGGCCATCAACCGCGGGCGCAAGTCCGAGCCCTACCCGCGCACGGAACTCCTCCGTGCCCTGCACGACTTCGGCGGCGAGATACTCATCAACTCCGACGCGCATCAGGCCGAGCGGCTCGACGGCTGCCTCGACGTCGCCGTGGAGAAGGCCATCGAGTGCGGCTTCACCCACGTGAACGTGCTCGCCCACGAGATCGACGGCTCGGTCGGCATGCGCCAGCTCGCGCTCGACACGCTGTAGTCGCGCTCTGCCGGAGCGCTCCGCCGCGAGCGGACGCCTATCGGCCGCCGGCGGATTGGCGTCCCGGCTCGAGCGTATCCTCCGAGGTGGAAACGGTCATGACGGGCGGGGAGGGGCACATGAGGCGGGACTACGAGCTCGAGGTCGACGGCCTGCGCGTGCGGGCGGCGTATGACGACACCTGCGTCGAGGGGGTTCTCGTGCCCATCCTCCAGCGGTGGACGAGCCTGCGTGACGAGCGCGGGGGAAGGGTTGTCGCGTTCCTCTCCGCCCCGCCCGGCACGGGCAAGA
>DCZG01000070.1 GCA_002331575.1 Atopobium sp. UBA2090
TCTTCTCCCCGAACTCGAGCGGCACGAACCGGCTGATCGCGGAGGGTGCGCGCATGATTCCCGACGAGCCCTCCCTCGAGCTCTCGCTCTCGCTCGACTATGGCATCGCCAGACTCTCGGGAGGTGAGGGCGGCGAGCGTCCTCAGGGTAGGGTCATGTCCGCCCTCGTCGCGTCACCGAGCAGGCCTGACGAGCTCGCGGAACGTCTCAATGAGGACGTCCTCACCCTCTTGCACACACTGACTGACTATGAGCTGAGAGGTATTGTGGTCAAGCTGCCGGACGGAAGATACTCGCCGACGCGGGAGTACTTCAAGGGGGAATATTGATACCATGTTCCGGCGGACGACGACGGGGGAGGGACATGGACGAGCACATCACGGTTATCGGGGCGGGACTCGCGGGGAGCGAGTGCGCGCTTCAGCTCGCGCGACGAGGCGTGCGCGTCCGACTCGTCGAGCAGCGGCCAGTCCATCCGTCGCCTGCCCACCACACCGACCTCTTCGCGGAGCTCGTCTGCTCCAACTCGCTCAAGTCGACCAAGCAGGACAGCGCCGCGGGGCTTCTCAAGCACGAGCTCGAGCGCATGGGGAGCGTCCTCCTCGAACTCGCTCGCGAGCATGCGGTGCCTGCCGGCGGGGCTCTTGCCGTCGACCGCACGGCCTTCTCCCNNGTCACGGCCGACCCCCTGATCGAGGTCGTGCGCGAGGAGGCCACGTCCCTGCCCGAGGGGAGGGTCGTGGTCGCGGCGGGTCCCCTCTGCTCCGACAGCCTCTTTGCGGCGGTCTCCGGCCTCGTAGGCGGCGAGCGCATGTCGTTCTTCGACGCGGCCGCGCCCATCGTGGACGCGGAGAGCCTCGACCGCTCGGTCATCTTCGAGCAGTCGCGCTATGGCGAGGAGGGGAGCGGGGACTATCTCAACTGCCCCATGGAGCGCGACGAGTACGAGGTCTTCGTCGACGAGCTCCTCGGCGCCGAGCGCGTCGTCTCGAGGGAGTTCGAGCAGGCAGACCTGTTCTGCGCCTGCCAGCCCGTCGAGGAGGTCGCACGCACGGGACGCGACTCCATCAGGTTCGGCGCCCTCAAGCCCGTGGGGCTCACCGACCCGCGGACGGGGAGAAGACCCTGGGCGGCCGTCCAGCTACGCGCGGAGAACTCCCAGCGAACGTCCTACAACCTCGTGGGCTTTCAGACCAACCTCACCTGGCCTGAGCAGCGCAGGGTCTTCCGGATGATTCCCGGGCTCGAGGGGGCGGAGTTCCTCCGCTACGGCGTCATGCATCGCAACTCCTTCGTGGACGCGCCCCATGCGCTCGACGCCACCTTCGCCATACCGGGGACGTCCGTACGTCTCGCGGGCCAGATCACGGGCACCGAGGGCTACGTCGAGGCCATCGCGTCCGGCCTTCTCGCTGCGCTCAACACCTACGCAGAGCTTGAGGGGGCTGCACCGGTCGCCTTGCCCGACACCACCTCGTTCGGCTCCCTCGTCGCCTATGCCACCGACCCGTCCACGTCCGACTATCAGCCCATGCACGTCAACTTCGGCGTCTTCCCTCCGCTTCCGGACGCGCCTCGCAAGAAGGACGAGCGTCGCGAGCGTCTCGCCGAACGCGCGAGGAAGGACTCGGAGGAGTATGTCTCGTCGAGGCCAGACCTTTTCTGCCGCGTGGACGGGGCCTAGCTCATGGGAGACGACGAGACGCACAATTCCCGTGCCGAGGAGCGACGTGCCAGGCAGGACGAGTTCGAGGCCCGCGTCGAGGAGTTCACTCGGTACCTTGCGACGGTTCGCAACCTCTCGCCCAACACGGTGAGGGCGTATGACGCGGACCTCCGAGCCTACTGCGCATGGATGCGCCGAGAGGGAATCGAGCCTCTTGCGGTGACGCACCGGGAGCTTCGCTCGTATCTCGCCGAGTTCTCGCGAGCCGGGTATTCCACGAGGACGGTCAACAGACACCTCTCGGCGATCAGGGACCTCTACAAATGGCTCGTGGCCGAGGGAATCACCGATGCCGACCCTCCGGGTGCGCTCGCCAGTCCGAAGATGTCGCGCTCGCTGCCCGTCACCATGACGGACGAGGACGTGGGCTCCCTCCTCGCGACCTGCGACGAGAGCGTTAATGGCATCCGCGACCGGGCCTTTCTCGAACTGCTCTACGCTTCCGGGTCGAGGATCTCGGAGGTCTCCGGCCTCGACGTGGACTCGGTGGACTTCCGGGGCAGACAGGTGAGGCTCTTCGGCAAGGGGTCGAAGGAGCGAATCGTCCCCCTCTACGACAGCGCCCTCGACTGGCTCCGCCGCTACCTCGACCAGTCTCGTCCCACTCTCGCATCATCGAAGAAGGCGGGTCGTCCGACCAGGGCGCTCTTCCTCTCGACACGAGGTTCTCGCATGTCGGCGGACGCTCTCCGGACCTGCTTCGAAAGTCACGTGAGCATGGCTGGTCTCGACGCCTCGATCACTCCTCATGCCATGCGGCACACCTTCGCCACGGAGCTTCTCTCCGGCGGTGCAGACCTTCGCACGGTGCAGGAGCTTCTCGGCCATGAGAGCCTCTCCACGACGCAGATCTACACGCACCTCTCCGTCGACCGGCTCAAGCAGGCCACGCGCCAGGCCCATCCGAGGGCCGATGCAGGAGGCGTGAAGGAAAAAACCGGTCACACCCCCTCGACGTAGGGGCCTTCACGCTGCTATACTTCATATTCGCTGTGCACGGGCTCAGCATGTCGCGTCACCTCGCGGCACATCACACACGCGTGACGACCCGTCGACTGTGGTGCCCAGGACAAAAGCCAGGTCCTGGGTGGTCGCTCAGGGGATGACATCACGCGGAGGTCAAACCACTGGAGGTTTCCCATGGCTGCAAAGATCACTATCCAGACCCTTCTCGACGCAGGCTGCCACTACGGTCACCAGACTCGCAGGTGGAACCCGAAGATGAAGTCCTACATCTTCGGCGAGCGCAACAACATCTACATCCTCGACCTCAAGCAGACCATTCTCGGCGCCGACAAGGCATACACCTTCCTCAAGGAGACCGCCTCGAAGGGTGGCACCGTCCTCTTCGTCGGCACCAAGAAGCAGGCTCAGGAGTCCATCCGTGACGAGGCTCTGCGCTGCGGCATGCACTATGTCAACGCTCGCTGGCTGGGCGGTATGCTGACCAACTTCCGCACCATCCGTAAGCGCATCGACCGTATGGATCAGCTGGCTAAGATGAAGGAGAACGGCACCTTCGAGCTGCTGCCCAAGAAGGAAGTTGCCAAGCTGGAGCTGGAGATGGAGAAGCTGGACAAGTACCTGGGCGGCGTCAAGAACATGAAGACCCTGCCGAAGGCTATGTTCATCGTCGATCCTCACAAGGAGCGCATCGCTGTTGCTGAGGCCCGCAAGCTGAACATCCCCATCGTGGCTATCGTTGATACCAACTGCAACCCCGACGAGATCGATTACGTCATCCCCGGCAACGACGACGCTATCCGCGCTGTCAAGCTGATCGCCGGCGCTATGGCTGACGCTGTGCTGGAAGGCAAGCAGGGCAACCAGGAGGCCGCTCCCGCTGAGGATGCAGCAAACGCCTGATTTCCCATCCCACAAACAACAAAATAACGTGTAAGGGAGAATACGAAAATGGCTATTTCTGCAAAGGACGTTATGGAACTGCGCAAGCAGACCGACTGCGGCATGATGGAGTGCAAGAAGGC
>DCZG01000017.1 GCA_002331575.1 Atopobium sp. UBA2090
GATGTCGTTCGACTCCGTCGTCGAGGTGGCGGCGCCGGTCACGCTGAGACTCAGCGTGTATGTGCCGTCGCCGTTGTTCGTCAGGGTTTTCTCATGTGCCGGAGCTTCTGTCGACGTTTCGGCGAACGCCACGGAGGAATACCCGCAACAGATTCCCAAAACACAGGCAATTAGTACGAAAATTGATAGAAATTCCCCCAAGGCCCTAAAGCTGCGTTTCATCTCGCTACCCCCAACTCGCGAGACATCCAACCCCCCGGCCGATGCCCCACGTTCCTCCGAGAACCTCGGCGCCTGCCTCAACGTTCGGCGCTACATGTTCTCTGGCTACATTATTTTGAATGATACGCGATGTAGCACTATCAATGGGAGAAGAANNGGAGAAGAAGCCTTTGGCTTTATGCTCTTTTTTGCTGAATAATTTTTGAATGATGCTCGATTCTCAGTTCGTCCCACAGCGATCTCTCGAGTTCGTCACGCGAGAACACTCCTCGGGCACCTCTCCAAGACAGACTCGTCGGGAGCAGGACCTTCGACCCGAGCGCCTACACGCAGGAGGCGATCCACTGGATGAAGTTGGTGGTTCCGTCACCTGAACGCTCCACCATCCCGTTCTCCTGAGCCCACACGGTCGCGAAGTCGACGTTCTTGTCGCTCATGGCGAGTGCCAGCGCGAGGTTGACCTCGGTGGCAAGAGAGGTGTCGCTCTGGTAGATACCGATCCGGATTCTCCAGCTAGCCGCCACCCGAGAGGTGCCGTATCCAACATAGCTGTCGAGAAGGAAGTACAGGGGGTTATACATGTTCACCCTCGTGGGCATCGAAACACCGAGGTCGTCGGTGGTAGCGAGGTCGGACGAGTAGTCCCGCGCATAGTCTGCCGAGAAGTCAGGGCGGGAGGCGTACTCCTTCTTGTGGTCAGAGAGAAGCTGGGACATGGTCTTGTCAAAGTGGCGCGCGCTGGACGAGGAGTCGCAGAAGAGCTGGTTCTCCGCCTGGCTCCTGTCAAGAGCGTCGAAGGCGCCGACGTCCTTGCTGGCAGGCCTGCAGCGGCGCACGAACGCACCGATGCTCGTGATGGTGGCGGTGTTGGTCGTCGCGTCATAGCTGACCCATCGCTCTTCGTCATTGAGAGAGGCGACGTAGTCCGCCGCAGTCTCGAACGTGACGCTCCCCGCCGTGCCGCCGTGACTTGACGAAGCCGCAGCCGACGACTCCCCTGCTCGCGACGTTCGCTTCGAGTCGCCAACGGCGACGGGACTCGTCGTATAGGGGAAGGTGGTGTCTGCGAGAAAGTCGTTGAGCGAACCCTCGATCACCGACTGCAGATGATCGTAGTAGGAGCCCGACGTGTAGTCGCCGTCCCCTCCCTCGCAGAGGTTGAGCGCTTCGCCGTCGGCAGTAAGACCTATCGAGTTGACATACGAGACGAACGCATCCGAGAGATCGTCCGAGAGGAGCTTCGTAAAGGTGCCGTCAGCCCTCGTGCCCTCCGAAGAATACTGTCCCATCATCCACTCGTACGCCTCGTCGGCCTCGTCGAGCGCGGTGTCCGGACACCAGCACATGGCACCCGCAATGGAGTCGGAGATTGACTCGCCGTCGTCATTCGAGAAGATCGCACCGATGGACTCGAGATAGGCCGAGTAGAGCGCGGAGTCACCCGTCGCCCCGACGAGTGCCGACAGCGCGCCGGCACCCGAGCAGCCGAAGGTGAAGACGCGGTCCTTGTCGCCAGGCACCTCGTGCGCGTTGTAGCGAAGGCAGCGAATCACCGCCTTGAGGTCGACCACGTCCCAGGGCGCACCACCGGGAAAGCTCGTCCCGTCGTCATTCTCGCCCCCCTGACGTCCTCGTAATCCAGGAAGAACGTAGACGAGACCTGCGCCGAGGTAGCTGACGAAGTCTTCCGGAAGGTAGGCTGAGGGTGCCTCCTGGGCGGAGTAGTCATCGATGCCCGCGGAGAGGACGATTGGGGCAGTCGCGGCCGTATAGTCACCGACGGCACCAGTGTCGCTGATGCCGCAGGTGAAGGTCCCGTCACCGTTGTCGGACGCCTCGAAGTAGGCACCTGGCACGAAGACGCCCATCGACTCGTAGGCATTCGCCGCGGGCTTCGCGCAGAAGCGCACCCCAAGCTGATAGAAGACGTCGTTCTCGGCATCGTGCGACCATGCCGAGGCATCTATTCTCAGGTCTGAGATGTCGGCCGGATTCTTGCCGAGGGCACCAGAGGATGAGGACGAGCCAGACTCCTCAGAGGAGTACTCGTCTCCCGTTGACTCAACGCGAGCCGCAACGCAACCCGCAAGCCCGAGCGAGGCAAGCGACGCCGCGACGAAAACCCTCCTGGTAGCGTCCACCGGCCGACCTCCTCTCTTGACGCTGAGACGAGACTAGACAAGAAAGCTGAAAGTGGCCTATGTGTCTGACGCCAGAAGGTGCTTCAACGCAATCATGGCGGAAAGCTGGGTGACTGCTGAAATGCCTGGCTCACAAGGGGAACGCCCTCCGGCAGAATTCGGGCGTGCGTTCGCGAGAGGGACGCTTGCGCTAGTATGTGAGGGCATGAACGAAAAGGTGCGAAACATATTCCGATCCGCCCTCTCGCTTGTCCTCGTCGCAGCACTCGCGCTGGGGATGGCCGCCTGTTCTTCCAGCGCCTCGCAGACGGGCGGCGGTTCCTCGTCGGACGCTTCAGCCTCGGGAGTCGTCGAGGACGGCACCTATACGAGCAAGGACGAGGTCGCCCTCTACATCCACACCTACGGGCATCTCCCCTCGAACTTCATCTCGAAGACCAAGGCCAAGGAGGCCGGATGGCTGTCCTCCGAGGGCAACCTCGACGAAGTCTGCCCTGGCAAGAGCATCGGCGGCAGCACCTTCTACAACGATGACGGACTTCTCCCCGATGCGGACGGGCGCTCCTGGAAGGAATGCGACATCAACTACACGGGTGGCTTCCGCGGCTCGGAACGCATCGTCTTCTCCAACGACGGACTCATCTATTACACGAACGACCACTACCAGACGTTCGAGCAGCTCTACTAGCGCCACCGTGAGGGGAGCGTCACATGCGCGAGGTCACCGTCATTCAGAGGCACTGCGAAGGTTCCGAACAGGTCCAGGAGCTCCTAGCCAGCTGCCTCGACTTCCCCGCCTACTACGGCGGCAACTTCGCCGCGCTCGATGACTGCCTCGGGGACATCGACGAGCCGACGCGCATCGTCATCGATCGCCGACGTGTGACCAATCACGACCAGGACGCCTGGTTTGACAGGCTCTGCACCGTCATCGCACGCGCCTCGCAGGAGAACGAGCTTCTCGACATGGTGATCAGGTACAAGTAGCCGCTTCGAGCGCACGCGCCATCAGAAGTCGGCGTTGCCCACGGTCCTGGGGTGCGGAAGCACGTCGCGGATGTTGTCGATTCCCGTGAGGTATNNACATGACGAGCCGCTCGAAGCCCAGACCGAACCCGGCGTGGTGGCAGCCGCCGTACTTGCGCAGGTCGAGGTAGTACCGATACTGCTCGGGGTCCATCCCGAGCTCCTTGATGCGCCGCTCGAGCACGTCGAGGCGCTCCTCGCGCTGCGAGCCGCCGATGATCTCGCCGATGCCCGGGACGAGGCAGTCCGCCGCGGCGACCGTCGTCCCGTCGTCGTTGAGACGCATGTAGAAGGCCTTGATCTTGGCCGGATAGTCCATAACGAACGTCGGCGCCTTGAAGTGCTCCTCGGTGAGGAAGCGCTCGTGCTCGGTCTGGAGATCGACGCCCCATCTCACGGGATACTCGAACTCGCGACCGGCGGCCTGCGCCTCCTCGAGGATCTTGACCGCGTCCGTGTAGCTCACGCGCGCGAAGTCGGACGACGCCACGTGCTCGAGCCTCGCGAGCAGGCCCTTGTCCACGAACTTGTCGAGCATCGCGAGCTCGTCCGGGCAGTTGTCCATGACCGAGCGAATCACGTACTTGAGCATGGCCTCCGCCACGTCCATGTCGTCATGGAGATCGCAGAAGGCCATCTCGGGCTCGACCATCCAGAACTCTGCCGCGTGACGACGCGTGTTGGAGTTCTCGGCGCGGAACGTCGGGCCGAAGGTGTAGACGTCGCCGAAGCTCAGGGCGAAGTTCTCTGCCTGGAGCTGGCCGGACACGGTGAGGCTTGCATGCTTGCCAAAGAAGTCCTGGCTCCAGNNAGCTGGCCGGACACGGTGAGGTTCGCCGCATGACCGAAGAAGTCCTGCGAGTAGTCGACGGTGCCGTCGGGATTCTTGGGCACGTTGGCCAGGTCGAGCGTGGTCACGCGAAACATCTCGCCAGCGCCCTCGGCATCCGAGGTCGTGATAATCGGCGTGTTCACGTACACGAAGCCACGCTCCTGGAAGAAGCGGTGGATGGCGAAGGCGGCGACGCTGCGCACCCGGAAGACCGCACGGAAGAGGTTGGTGCGACTGCGCAGGTGCTGCTGGGTGCGNNCTGCATGGGATAGTCGGGCGCCGAGGTGCCCTCCACCACGATCGTGTCCGCGCGGAGTTCGAAGGGCTGCGGACGGTCGGGCGTGAGCTCGAGCGTGCCGGTGCAGATGAGAGCGGAGCCCACGCCGATGGCGGCTATCTCGTCGTAGTTGGCGAGGCCGTCATGGCTCATGACCACCTGCAGGCTCTTGAAGCAGCTGCCGTCGTTGAGGGTGACGAAGCCGAAGTTCTTCATGTCGCGCACGGAGCGGACCCATCCGGCAACCGTGATGCTCGTGTCGGTGGGCTCGTCGGCATAGAGGGAAGCGATGGTGGTGCGGTCCATGGGGACCCCTCTCGAACGGATGTGTGCGGGCCGCCCAGCGGCCCCTCGTTAACCCGTCAACAGTACCGCAAATCGGCTGCACCGTCGCGATGAGGGGCAGGAGCGGCGGGCGCGCGGGCGCCATGGACGTCGCCGCTTCCAGAACCCGATTCGTCGCTTCGCCGCAAGGTGGCGGGGTTCAGCTTTCGTCATGGTATGTTTTGCTTGCGTGATTGGCTCCAGGACCGATTATGCGCCCCGAACACGACGCATAAGCAGGTTGACACCACACGTGCCGCAGAGTCTCGAGTGGAAGAGGTGCACCATGGCAGTGCTGGACCGTATCAGTGACATCCTCAAGGCAAACATCAACGACATGATCGACAAGGCCGAAGACCCGGAGAAGATGGTCAAACAGCTCATCATCGACATGGAAGACCAGGTCGACAAGGCCACCCAGGCGCTCGGCCAGGCCATGGGCTCGCAGAAGGTCGCCGCCAAGGAGCTCGCGGACGCCAAGGCCGTCTCCGCCGACTGGAACGACAAGGCCAAGCTCGCCCTCAAGGCGGGCAACGAGGACCTCGCTCGCAAGGCACTCGACGCGAAGGTCGGCGTCGACGGGCAGATCGAACAGCTCCAGAAGTCCTATGACAGCATCACCGAGCAGGTCAACAAGCTCAAGGACCAGGTCACCGGCCTCAAGATGAAGCTCGACGAGGCTCGTGCCCGCCAGAACGTCCTCATCGCCCGCGCCAGGATGGCCGACGCCCAGACCGACGTCGCCCAGGCCATCTCCTCCACCAACGTCGACTCCGCCTTCGCGAAGCTCGACCGCATGGAGCGCAAGATCACTGAGAAGGAAGCCACCGCGCAGGCCTACACCGAGGTCAACGGGAATGCCACTGGCACGAGCGACGAGTTCGCCGACCTGTCTCACAAGGCGGCCGTCGACGACCAGCTCGCCGCGCTCAAGTCCGAGCTCGGTCTGTAAGGTCGGCGGTGCCCTCTGGCACCGCGCGGGAGGGGCGTTGAATGAGGGACGCGAATGGATGAGATCATTCTCCTGGTCATTGCTGCCGTTGCGCTCTACGTCATCTACTGGATCCTGAAGGGCTCCCGGGAGCCCTCAGGGTCTGGTACGTCCGTGACGAACAGTGCTCGACCAGGCGGCGCGAAGGGCGGGCCGTCTCCGTCCAGGAGCCAGATGGTCCAGGACATCAAGGCGACGAAGACCTCCCGCGTCCTGGACCAGGTTGACATTCTCAACGAGCTCGGCAAGACGACTCAGGGCTTTCGTCAGTACTGCGAGCTCGTGGGAACGTCCGAGGCCTCGAGCGGCGTCATCGCTCCCTACAGCAAGCGCGAGGTCGCCTACTACCACATCCGCTGCTACCGCATCGACCACCGAGACGGCAGGGACGTCGAGACGATCGTCGCGGAGGAGCACTCCATCGACCCGTTCTACTTTACCGACCCCTCCTGCGACACGCGCGTGTACGTCGACCTCGAGTCATTCGGCGACAACGTGATCCTCGTCAACTCGACGAACCACATCGAGGGTCCCAACTCCGACTTCGCCAAGGCCGTGGGCAACCACAGCACGACGTCGAAGTCTGGCAGTGGCGCTACGTACGCCATTATGGGCAGGCTTCGCACCAGACTCGGAGGGTTTGCGCGCGAGGCGCATGACGCCGTCGATCGGGCGCTTCTTCCTGGTGGCGTGCCTGCCGTCGGCATTCCTATGCTCGTCGGGACGGCAGCGACTGACGGAACCGTTGGCTCGAACATACTTTTCGCCGGCCCAGGCGGCCACGGCCCTGGCGGACCAGGAGGTCCTGGCCGGATGGGCGGCTTCGGCGGAATGGGCGGTCCAGGTGGCCCCGGTGGCTTCGGTGGCAGGGGCGGCATGGGCATGCCTCCGGGAATGGGAGACTTTCTCGGCGGCGCCCGCGGCGGTTGGGTCGCGGGGGGCGGCATGGGCATGCCCCGCGGTGGCTACGGCAGGGGCGCCGGCGACCAGATGCTCGACATCGGCCTCGGCATGCTTCTCGGCTCGCTTGCCGCATCCGGGAACACCACGACGAACACGACGTCGGGATCGAACGACGAGTTCCGCGGCTATCGCCTGGTCGAGGACGTCGTTCCTCTCAACAGCCCGACCTACTGCATCGGCGAGATCTACTACCACGGCACGGACGTCTACATGGGCCACTCCCTCGCCGAGGACTACCCCACCTCCTACTTCGCGACCAAGCCCGAGGCAGACGTCGTCTCCTCGCTCGGCGCGTAGCCAGGAGACCCGCATGACCGACTACGTCCTCCTCGCCAAACAGGTGACGTCGCTCGTCGAGGAGGACGCGGGCTGGGTGGCACTTCTCGCCAACGCGTCCTCCCTCGTCATGGACGCCCTGCCCGACCTCAACTGGGCGGGGTTCTATCTCGCGCGCGACGACGTGGACGGCTCGCGCGAACTCGTCCTCGGCCCGTTCCAGGGACACCTCGCCTGCACGAGGATTCCCTTCGACCGCGGCGTCTGCGGTACGGCGGCTGCCTCTGGCGAGACGGTCGTCGTGGCTGACGTGCATGCCTTTCCCGGCCACATCGCCTGCGACTCCGCCAGCGCGTCCGAGATCGTGGTCCCCCTCGTGAGCCGCGGTCATGCGATTGCCGTGCTCGACGTCGACTCCCCCACCCCGGCGCGCTTCTCGCCGGACGACCGAGAGGGACTCGAGCGACTGGCTTCCCTCCTTGCGGACGCACTCGACGGAGTCGTTCTCGGATAGAATCCTGTATGAGGGTACGGGCGACGGGAAGGCTGGCAATGGAAGACTACAAGCGCGACTTCATCACGTTCATGGTTCAGAGCGACGTCCTCAAGTTCGGCGATTTCACGCTCAAGAGCGGTCGGAGGTCCCCGTTCTTCATGAACGCCGGCGCCTACGTGACGGGCGACCAGCTGCACCGTCTGGGGCTCTTCTACGCACGCGCGATCCACGACAGCTTCGGTCTCGACTTCGACGTAGTCTTCGGACCCGCGTACAAGGGCATTCCTCTTTCCGTCATCACCTGCATCGGCCTCCACGAGCTCTACGGCAAGGAGGCCCGCTACTGCGCCGACCGCAAGGAGGCCAAGGACCACGGTGCCGACAAGGGCAACCTGCTCGGTGCCTCCCTCTCCGACGGTGACCGGGTCGTCATCGTCGAGGACGTAACCACCTCCGGCAAGTCCATCGAGGAGACCTACCCCAAGCTCAAGGAAGCCGCGGACGTCGACGTCGTCGGCCTCATGGTCTCCCTCAACCGCATGGAGGTCGGCAAGGGCGGCGTGAAGGCGGCCATCGACGAGATCTCGGACCGCTACGGCTTCCCCACCGCCTCGATCGTCACCATGGCCGAGGTCGTCGACGCCCTGTACGGCCATGAGGTCGACGGACGCGTCGTCATCGACGACGCCACCAAGGCGGCGCTCGACCGCTACTACGCGCAGTACGGCGTGGAGTAGGCGTCCCGAGCTAGCAACGCGGCAGGCCCTTTCTGCAATCCGTTCGCAATCGTCCGTTTGCGAACACGACGCGGATATGTTCTTTTCGCTTGCTATACTTGCCGTAGACCAAATCGAATACCTCGGGTGACGGGATCGGGAGAGATCGCGGCATGGCCGCGAAGCCGAAGGGGAGGCAAGAACTCTCAGGCAAAAGGACCGATTCTCGACGAGACCTTGGAAAGGCGCAAGCCACCGAAGAAGCAATCCGCCACAGCGGAGAATCTTTCAGGTTAAGGACAAGGGCACAGGTGCATGAAGTTCACGCAGCGTGCCGCCTGTCCTTTTTTTGTGCGCGCAGGAAGGGTCGAGCATGGAGAGAAAAACCCCACTCTATGAGGTACACGTATCCGAGGGAGGCAAGATGGTCCCGTTTGCGGGCTACCTGCTTCCCGTTCAGTATCCCACCGGCATCCTCGCGGAGCACGAGGCCGTGCGCACCCAGGCGGGACTCTTTGACGTCTCGCACATGGGCGAGGTCATGTTCACCGGCCCCACGGCGCTCGCGAGCGTCAACCACCTCATCACGAACGACTACTCGACGCTCACAACGGGCCGCATGCGCTACGGCATCCTCTGCAACGACCACGGCGGCTGCATCGACGACCTCATCGTCTACAAGTTCGGCGACGAGGAGTACTACGTCGTGGTCAACGCGGCCAACCGCGAGAAGGACTTCGCGCACATGGCAGCCAACGCCCTTCCGGGCACCACCGTCGATGACATCTCCGACAACATCGCCCAGCTCGCGCTCCAAGGTCCGCGGTCGAGAGACATCCTCGCCAGGATCGCCGACCCAGGAGAGCTCCCTGAGAAGTACTACTCCTTCAGGCGTCACGTGAGCGTGGCGGGCATGGACTGCCTCGTCTCCCAGTCCGGCTACACCGGAGAGTTCGGCTATGAGATCTACACCGTCCCCGAGAACGCGACCCTGCTCTGGCAGGCAATCCGAGGGGCGGGCGAGGAGTTCGGGCTTCTCCCCTGCGGACTGGGCGCCCGCGACACGCTGCGCCTTGAGGCGTCGATGCCACTCTACGGCCACGAGATGGACGACCAGGTCACACCCCTCGAGGCCAACCTCGGCTTCGGGGTCAAGCTCGGCAAGGAGGAGTTCGTCGGCCGCGACGCGCTCCTCGCCGCGGGCGAGCCCACACGCATCCGCATGGGCCTCGCCGCCACGGGCCGCGGCATCATCCGCGAGCACCAGGACGTGTACGTCGGTGACGAGCACGTCGGCACCACGACGTCGGGCACCTTCGCCCCGCACCTCAAGAAGGCCGTCGCGATGGCACTCGTCGACGTCGCCCACTCCGAGGTGGGGACCGAGGTCGAGGTCAACGTCCGCGGCTCCCGCATCCCCGCACGCATCGTTCCCATGCCCTTCTACAGGCACGCATAGCTCAACCCAGAAGCCCCATCCAAGAGAGAGGTACCACCATGGCCAACGTTCCCGAGAACCTCACGTACGCAAAGTCTCACGAGTGGGTGTCCGAGCAGGACGGCACATACACGATCGGTCTCACCGACTTCGCCCAGGACGCCCTCGGCGACCTCGTCTTCATCAACCTTCCTCAGGAGGGTGACGAGGTGAAGGCAGGCGAGGCCTTCTGCGACGTCGAGTCGGTCAAGGCCGTCTCCGACGTGTTCTCCCCCGTCACCGGAACCGTCATCGAGGTCAACGAAGACCTGGCAGACGCCCCCGAGAGCATCAACGAGAAGCCCTATGACGCTTGGATCGCCCGCGTCGGGGACGTCACGGATACCGAGGAGCTTCTCGACGCGGCCGCCTACGCCGAGTTCTGCGAGAACCAGGAGTAGCCCATGGGCAGCTACGTCCCGAACACCGAGACTCAGCGCGAGGAGATGCTCGCGACCTGCGAGCTCTCCTCCGTTGACGACCTCTATGCCATCGTTCCCCCCGAGGCGCGCATCACGGGCCTCGACCTGCCCGCCGGTCTCTCCGAGATGGAGGTCTGCGCGCAGATGCAGGCGCTCGCGGACGAGAACCGGCGCTTCTCGAGCGTCTTCAGGGGTGCCGGTGCGTACCGTCACTACATCCCGGCCATCGTGACCTCCGTCACCTCGAAGGAGGAGTTCGTCACCACGTACACCCCCTACCAGGCCGAGATCAGCCAGGGCGTCCTCCAGTCCATCTTCGAGTACCAGACGCAGATCTGCGAGCTCACGGGCATGGACGTCTCCAACGCGTCCGTCTACGACGGGGCGACCGCTGCCGCCGAGGCGGTGCTCATGTGCCTTGACCGCAAGCACACGGGTGTCATCGTGTCCGGCACGACGAACCCGCAGGTCATCACCGTAGTCAAGACCTACTGCGAGAGCCGTGGCGTTCCCGTGAGCGTCGTGGCGCCCAAGTCGGACCTCTCCACGGACCTCGACGCGCTCTCTGCCGCCATGGGCGAGGACATCGCTGCCGTCTACGTGCAGAGCCCCAACTTCTACGGCGTGATCGAGGACATGGACGCCGTGGTGTCCGCCGCGCACGGCCGCGGTGCCAAGGTGGTCATGGGCTTCAACCCCATCGCGCTCGGACTTCTCCGCACGCCGGGCGAGATGGACGTGGACATCGCCGTGGGCGAGGGACAGCCCCTCGGCCTTCCCCTCTCGTTTGGTGGCCCCTATCTGGGCATCATGTGCGCGCGTCACGAGCTCATGCGCAAGCTGCCCGGCCGCATCGTGGGCGAGACCGCCGACGCCCGCGGCAACCGCTGCTACGTGCTCACGCTCCAGGCTCGCGAGCAGCACATCCGCCGCGAGAAGGCCTCATCCAACATCTGCTCCAACGAGGCGCTCTGCGCCATGAGGGCGTCGGTCTACCTCGCGGCCATGGGACCTGCGGGCATCCGGCAGGTGGCCGAGTCCAGCACCGCGCACGCGCATTACCTCGCCGACCAGCTCGGCGCCGTGCCGGGCTTCTCGCTTCGGAGCGCGCGTCCCTACTTCCACGAGTTCCTGACCGACTGCCCCTGCGACGCTGACGAGCTCGTCTCCGCCCTCGCCAGGCGTGGCATCCTCGCGGGACTTCCCGTGGACGGCGGAATCCTCTGGTGCTGCACCGAGATGAACACGCGGGGCCAGATCGACACGTTGGTCACCGCCGTGAGGGAGGTGACCGCGCGATGAAGCTCCTCTTTGAACGCAGCGTGCCCGGCCGCAGAGCGGCTCTCGTGCCCAAGCTCGACGTCCCCGCCGCAGCATATGATGCGTCGCTGCTCAGGAATACGGCCCCGCGTCTCCCCGAGCTCTCCGAGGTCGACCTCAGCCGCCACTACAGCGAGCTCGCCAGGCAGACGCACGGCGTGAACGACGGCTTCTACCCGCTCGGCTCCTGCACCATGAAGTACAACCCGCAGGTCAACGAGGAGATTGCGGCGCTGCCCGGCTTCGCCGACATCCACCCGCTCCAGCCCGTCGAGACGGTCCAGGGTTGCCTCGAGGTCATGTGGGAGGTCCAGCAGGACCTCCAGGAGATCCTCGGCATGGATGCCATGACCCTGCAGCCGGCTGCAGGTGCCCACGGCGAGTACACGGGCCTCCTTCTTATCAGGCACTACCTGAAAGAGCGTGGCGAGACGGGCCGCACGAAGATCATCGTCCCCGACACCGCACACGGCACCAACCCCGCGTCGGCGGTCATGGCGGGCTTCACCGTGGTCTCGGTCGCCTCCAACGACCAGGGCGGCGTCGACCTCGACGCGCTGCGCGCGGCCGTCGGTCCCGACACGGCCGGCCTCATGCTCACCAACCCCAACACGCTCGGTCTCTTTGACCCCAACATCGTCGAGATCTGCCGCATCGTCCACGAGGCGGGCGGCCTCTGCTACTACGACGGCGCCAATCTCAACGCCATCATGGGCCATGCGCGCCCCGGCGACATGGGGTTCG
>DCZG01000020.1:0-1101 GCA_002331575.1 Atopobium sp. UBA2090
CCAAGGTTTGGCACGCGACCAATGGACGCTGAAATATCGTCGTTTCGTGCCAGACTGGGGGGCACGGTCCTGGTCGCTCACGCATCGCCCGGACTCCGTCGCACAGGGAGCACCCATGGCGTTTCTCGGCGTTGACATCGGCGGCACCACCACGCGCGCCGCCCTCATAGACGACCTCGGCCATCTCCTCGGCGACGCCCAGGAGCTGACGCACGTGGACGGCGGCGTCGAGGGCGTGCTCGACAGCGTGTGGATCGCGACGCAAGCGGCCTGCGACCGCGTCGGAATCCACGTGAGCGCAATCGACTCCATCTGCATCGGAATCCCCGGTGCCGTGGACCCGGACAGGAACATGGTCCTTCTCGCCCCCGTCCTGGGCTGGTACGAGGAGACCGACGTCGTCTCGGTGGCGCGCGAGCGGCTCGACATCCCCCTGCAGCTCGCGAGTGACGCCCTCTGCGCCGCGACCGGCGAGGCGGAGTTCGGCGCCGGCAACCACTACGACGACTTCCTCCTGCTCAAGCTGGGCACCACGGTGAGCCTCGCCGTGGTGAGGGACGGCCATCCCCTCGGGAGCGACACCGAGCTCGGCAGGCATGTCTCGAACGCGTCCGTCGACGACGTGGAGTTCCACGAGTTCGGATCCGCGGGCTCGCTCGTGCGCCTCGCGAGAGAGGCTGCCGAGACGGACGAGGACTCGCGACTCTATCGCCTCGGAGGGCATGACCTCTCCAGGCTTGACGACTCGCTCGTCTTCGAGGCGGCACGCAGGGATGACGCGGCGGCTCTGGCCGCCGTCGAGCGCTACGCCGATCACATCGCCAGAGGGGCGAAGCCGCTCGTCGTGTCCCTGTCACCCGAGGCGGTCGTCATCGCGGGCAGCGTCGCCCGCGCCGGCGAGCTCCTGAGGGAGCCCGTGGCGCGTCACCTCGGCGCGGTCCTCGCGGACAGCGACACCCCCTGCCCCGACGTCGTGACCTCGAGCATCGCCCCCGCCATCGGAGCCTACGGCGCGGCGGTGATCGCCATGCGCCTCTCGGGGGTCGACCCCCTCGTCGAGGGCCAGATCACGTAGCGAGCCGTCTGGCGCTAGCGCCAGAC
>DCZG01000020.1:1162-7097 GCA_002331575.1 Atopobium sp. UBA2090
GTCCGAGACGACGCCCGTCGCGAGCGCCGCGACGTCGTCTCCCGAGAAGTTGCAGGCCACGACCACCCTCGTGCTGCCGAGCGTGCGCTCGTACGCGATAACCGCGTCGGAGAGGACCGGCAGGAACCGGACGTCACCTTCCTGGATCACGGGCTCCGTCTTCCTGAGACGAATGATCCCCTGGTAGAAAGACCAAACCGACGATGGGTCGTCAACCTCCGCCTCGGCGTTCACCATGACGTGGTTCGAGGGGACGCCGATCCACGGCGCGCCGGTCGTGAACCCGGCCATAGGAGTCGCGTCCCACTGGACGGGCGTCCGCGAGTCGTCGCGGGACCGCTCGGACACGATGCGGAAGGCCTCCTCGGCGCTCTTCCCCTCCTCTTGGAGAATCTCGTAGTAGTTCTTTGACTCGACGTCGCGGTACTCGTCGATGCTCGAAAAGTCGGGGTTGGTCATGCCCAGCTCCTCGCCCTGGTAGATGTAGGGCGTACCGCGCATGAGATGGATGCAGGTGCCGAGAAGCTCGCTCGTCCGCCTCCAGCTGTCCGGGGTGGAGACGTCGCCGAAGCGCGAGTTCGGGCGCGGCTGGTCGTGGTTCGACCAGAAGAGCGCGTTCCATCCGCCCTGCTCGGTCATCTGCTCCTGCCAGTCGCGGAAGATGGCGCACAGCTCGGGGATGTCAGGGTCCTTGAGCGCCCACTTGTCCCCGTTGAGGTAGTCCACCTTGAGATGGTGGAACGAGAAGGCCATCGACAGCTCGTGGGAGTCGGGGTTGGTGTAGCGGACGCAGTTGTCGATGGAGGTGGAGCTCATCTCGCCGACGGTGACCATGTCATCGATGCCGGACTCGCGGACCAGCTCCTGGAGGTACTCGTGAACGTGCGGACCGTCGGTGTAGAACCTTCGCCCGTCTCCCTCGTGGTCGTCCTCCCAGACGGCGGGCTTGGAGATGAGGTTCACGACGTCGAAGCGGAAGCCCGAGACCCCCTTGGCCTTCCAGAAGCGCACGACGTCGACGAGCTCGGCGCGCACCTCGGGGTTGTCCCAGTCGAGGTCTGCCTGGCTCTTGTCAAAGAGGTGCAGGTACCACTTGTTGAGCGAGGGGACGTACTCCCAGGCGCTGCCACCGAACTTGCTGACCCAGTTGGTCGGGGGCTCGCCGGGGTTCTCGGCGGTCGCGTCTGGCGCGGCGTCGACGAACTTGTAGTACGCGAGGTAGCGCGGGTCCCCCGCGAGGGCGCGCCGGAACCACTCGTGGCTCGTCGAGGTATGGTTGAACACCATGTCGAGCATGAGGCCGATTCCATGCGCCTCGGCCTCGCGGGAGAGCTCGTCGAAGTCGTCCATCGTGCCGAACATCGGCTCGACCGCGCGATAGTCGGCCACGTCATAGCCGTTGTCGTTCTGCGGCGAGACGAAGAAGGGCGTGATCCAGAGGTAGTCCACGCCGAGATGCTCGAGGTAGTCGAGGCGGTGCGTGATGCCGCGCAGGTCGCCGATGCCGTCGCCGTCGGAGTCCTGGAAGCTGCGGACGTAGATCTGGTAGACGACCTTGTTTCCGAGCGTGCGTGCGCGATTGGCCATGATGGCGCCCCTCCCGGGTGGATGGGGCCGGGTCCATGGGGACCCGGCCCGAGAGATTGACTAGAACTTGACGACCGGGGTCTTCCCGGCCCTGACGCTGCCGGACTCGGTGAGCGTGAGCTCGCCGGCCTCGCCCGGCTCGGTGACGATCTCCATCACCGTGTCCTTCTTGCCCGCAGCCGCTATCTTGGCGCGGTCGAAGGAGACGAGCGGGTCGCCGGCGTGCACGAGCTGACCCTGGCGCACATGGACCTCGAAGCCGTCACCGTTCATCTCGACGGTGTCGATGCCCACGTGGATGAGGACCTCCATGCCGTTGCCGAGCTTGAGTCCCACGGCATGGCCGGTCTCCGCCATCATGACGGTGACGAGCGCGTCGGCGGGTGCCACGACCTCGCCCTCGGTGGGCCTGATGCCGACGCCCTTGCCCATGGCGCCGGAGGCGAAGACCTGGTCCTCGACCTCGGAGAGGGGCACGGCGGTGCCGGTGACGACCGCGCGGAGGGTGCCGTCGACGGAGAGGGACGAGAGGTCCTGCGCCGCGGGGATGGCCGCGATCTCGTTGCCCTCGAGGCTGACGTTCTCGACGCCGACGCCCTTGTCGATGCCCTTGCGCTTGCCGATCACGAAGGTAAGGGTGAACGGGACCACGACGGCGATGAGCATGCAGATCGCGAAGCTCGCGATATAGGCAGGCTGGATGGAGAGGATGCCGGGAAGGCCGCCGACGCCGATGGCGTTGGCCGTGGTGCCCGTCGCGGTGCAGACGATGGCGGCGAGCGAGGAGCCGATCATGGCGCAGATGAACGGGAAGGTGTACTTGAGGTTGACGCCGAACATGGCAGGCTCGGTGACTCCGAGGTAGCAGGAGATGAAGGAGGGGATATTTACCTGCTGGGCCTTGTCGTCCTTCTTCTGGAGCACGGACATGGCGACGACCGCGGAGCCCTGGGCGATGTTGGAGAGGGCGATCATGGGCCAGAGCATGGTTCCGCCGTAGTCGGCAATAAGCTGCAGGTCGACGGCATTGGTCATGTGGTGGAGACCGGTGATGACGAGCGGGGCGTAGACCGCGCCGAAGATGGCGCCGAAGAGGACGCGGAAGGGACCGGTGATGCCGAGGTTGACGATGTTGCCGATCGCCGCGCCGATGGCCCAGCCGATGGGGCCGACGATGAAGTGCGCGGTCATGACGCCGAGAAGGAGCGAGCAGAACGGGACCACGATCATCTGAACGACGGTGGGCGTGATCTTCTTGAAGAAGCGCTCATAGTAGTTGAAGCAGATGGCCGCGAGGATGGCGGGCAGGACCTGGGCCTGGTATCCGATCATGTGGACCTGGGCAAAGCCGAAGTCCCAGGTGTGAGTCGCCCAGTCTGCAGCGGTCGCGGAAGGCACGGCGTAGGCGTTCATGAGCTGACTCGAGACGAGCGTGAGACCGAGCACGATGCCGAGCATCGGGGTTCCGCCCATCTTCTTGGTGATGGACCAGCAGATGCCCACGGGGATGCCGAGGTGGAACACGGCCTCGCCGATGAGCCAGAGGAAGCTGTAGACGCCTGTCCAGAACTGCGAGAGGGATGCGAGCGTCTGCGTGCCGTCGGGCCCGAAGTACGGCATGTCGCCGAGGACGTTGCGGAAGCCGAGGATGAGGCCGCCGGTGATGATGGCGGGGATGAGCGGTGCGAAGACCTCGGCGATGGCACCCATGGCCTTCTGGAGCGGGTTCTGGTTGCCGACGGCGGCCGCCTTGACGTCAGCCTTCGAAGCCTCCGAGACGCCCGAGATGGCGACGAAGTCGTCGTAGAAGTCGGCCACGTCGTTGCCGATGATGATCTGGAACTGGCCGGCCTGGGTGAAACTCCCCTTGACGACGGGCAGGGCCTCAATCGCGGGAACGTCCGCCTTGCTGGGATCCGCGAGGGCGAACCTCATGCGAGTCATGCAGTGCGTGACCGCCACGATGTTCTCCCTGCCACCAACGAGCTTGAGCATCTCCCTGGCATCGTGCTCGTACTTGCCCATTCGATCTCCCCTCTCTCTTCCCTCTACCATTCTTATCCGAAAACTTATTTGCATAAGTTCGTCGAGAACACTTTGTCATACTCATTTGAATAAGTCTAGTATCAGCAAGGAATCGTCGTAAACGGTAGGTTTTATGTTGTGAACGGTATTCGAATCCCTGATGCTCGCGTCGCCGCGGGATTGGGTAGGTTATTCAGGTAAGTTTTCGCCGCCTACGAGCGCGGCGCCCAATTCCCTCGAGGGGAGACTGCCATGGTCAGGGCAATCTACGATGGCATCTACAAGGACCTTCTCGACCGCATCGTCGACGGCGAGTACGCCTACCAGAGCTTCATTCCCTCCGAGGCGGTGCTCGTCAAACACTACGACTGCTCCCACAACACGCTCCGCCGCGCGCTCGCGCTGCTCACCCAGGGCGGCTACGTCCAGCCGGTCCACGGGAAGGGCGTTAGGGTAATCTACCAGCAGCACGACCGCACGCCCTTCGACATGGGCGGAATCGAGACCTTCAAGGAGACGGCCGCCCGCAACGACCTGCACTCCGTCACCAAGGTACAGGTGTTCGAGAACTTCGTCGCCGACGAGACGTTCGCGCGGACGAGCGGCTTTACCGCAGGCGACGAGCTCGTGCACATCGACCGCGTCCGCGTCCTCGACGGGAGCGCGCTCATCCTCGACCGCAACTGGTTTCTCGCCAGCCTCGTCCCCGGACTCACGCGTGGGATCGCCGAGAACTCGATCTTCGAGTACATCGAGGGCACCCTCGGCATGGCCATCGCAACGAGCAAGCGAACCATCACGGCAGAGCGGGTGACGTCGGTCGACGAGCTCTTCCTCGACCTGGACGACTACGACTTTCTCGCCGTGGTCACGAACCGCACCTTCAACGGCGACGGCCTGATGTTCGAGTACACGCAGTCGCGCCACCGGCCGGACTGCTTCTCGTTCAGCACGGTGGCCCTGCGAAACGTCTAGGCGGCCTACTCCCCTATCTGCATCCCCAGGAAGCGCTCGGCGTTGTGCCAGCACATCTTCTCGTAGTCCTTCTCGGAGAAGCCCAGCGCGCGGAAGCGCTCGAGCTCCTCTCCGGGGTTCCACATGGGGAAGTCCGAGCCAAAGAGGATGCGATCGATGCCGTATGCCTCGACCAGCTCGCGCGTGCGGCGAGGGCCGAGGAAGCGCATCGAGCTCGACATGTCGAGAAAGCAGCTCTCGTCCTCGAGGAACTCGAGGGCGTAGTCGAAGACCGACCAGCCGCCGAAGTGCGCGGCATCCACGACGAGGTTCGGGAACTCGTGGAGGACGCGCTTGAGGCGCCGCGGGTGCGAGTAGTCGTAGCGGTAGTCGCCGCAGTGGATGGTCACGGGGAGCCCGCGTCTCTCGGCGATCTCGTAGACGCGCATGAGACGGGGGTCGTCCATGTTGACGGCCTGGGTGTCGGGATGGAGCTTGATGCCGTGCAGGCCGAGGCCCACGGCGCGGTCAATCTCGGCCTCGGGGTCCTCATAGTCTTGGTGCAGGGTCATGAAGCCGATGAAGTGGGAGTGCTCCGCGCAGGTCTTGGCGATGAAGTCGTTGATGGACTCCACGTTGGACGCGCGCACGGCCACCGAGTGGACCACGCAGTCGGTGATGGGCGTGTCGCGGACGATGCCCAGGAGCCGGTCGACCGACCCCTCGGAGACGTCCATCTCGATGTTGTAGAAGCGACTGATGCTCGATGTCGCTCGCTCGGCGATCTTGTCGGGATAGATATGTACGTGGACGTCGATGACGGCCATCAAAGCTCCTCGCCCAGACTACATGCCTGGCCACATGTGGCGCATGGAGGTGCTCACCGTGGAGGCACAGAGCCTCCTGGTCGTCGCGCAGGGAATCCTGTGCGAAAGCCACATCGTCGCCCTAAGAAGACCCCACCGCAGCTCAGCTAGCATCTCGGTCTCCCACCCTGTTCGCCTCGGGCGCCTTGATCTCGAAGGGGAAGGTGCCCTCGCGGTTGAAAGCCGCGATGAACATGCGAATAGCATTGGAGGGTGTTGTTCCGATTTGCTCAGTGGCCTCGAAGAATCGATCCTTCTCCTGCGGGGACACTTTGGCGACGATCGGTGTCATCTTGTCGGCCACCGTCGCCCCCGTAGTCCGTTTTTTGTCGCGTTTAGGTATTACTTCGTATGCCTATGTTATACCCTCGCCAAAATCCTAGCAAAGGGAGGATGACGAGAGGCGACGAATTCTCCCTTTTTCCAAACGGCCGAAAGACCAGGACGAGCGGTTGGGATGAAACGGCAGATGGAAGCGCCCATCCTTTCAGCCTGCCAAAGGT
>DCZG01000020.1:7149-9884 GCA_002331575.1 Atopobium sp. UBA2090
TCCTTTGGCGTTATTGCGGACGGCTCAACTGGGCAAACGCCGCCGAGACAAAAGCCCGTTATTGGCACCCGCAGGTGGACGGCTCGCGGCCGGTACCAATAGCCGAGAAGGATCCTTCTGGCTTATTGGCACCGGCCCAAACGGCGTCCTTCTCGCCACGTCATCTCCCGAGACATGCGTCAGGGGCGGACGCCACAAAGGACGTCCGCCCCTGGAAGGGTGCCGCACCGTCAGGAGGGGATGAGGGGAAGGGGGACTCCGTCAGGTGGAACGGCTTACGAAATCGCGGAGCTACAGCGCGATCGCCAGAAGGACCACGCACGAGACGATCGCCCAGACGAGGGTCTGGATTCCGCCCACGCGCTCGACGAGCCGCGACTTGGGCTGGCCCTTCCTGCTCCGAGACGCCTGCAGGTTGACGAGCGCGTACGCGACGGTCCCGGCAGCCGCACCGGCGGCGATGTTGGTGAGAAGGACCGTGGCGGCGACGGTGACGACGAAGGGGGCCGCCTCAGCCACATCGCTCACGTCGATGGTGCAGGCACGCGCGGCCATGGAGAGGCCCACGCACATCATGACCGCGTCGGCGACGGAGAAGCTGCACTGCGAGAGAAGCTGCAGGGTCGCGCCGTAGTGCCCGTACATGTTGAACGAGATGCCATAGCTCGTGACGGTCGCGAAGATCGTCGGGATGACCCACACGAAGGCCGAGACGAGAAGCACGACGGAGGCGACGACCGCGGAGAGTCCCGAGCGGGCACCGTCCTTCGCGCCGGCGACGGACTCCTTGCCGATCGCCACGGGGCTCGCGCCGACCAGGGCGGCGACGACGTTCGTTCCCGCGTTCACGAGGAGCGGCATCGCCTCGGCCTTCTCGTCCAGCAGCCCTTCGCCCGTCTCGGCACAGACCGCGCTGATGGAGGCGTCGGCGTCGTAGACGAACATGAGGACGTAGCTCAGCACGCCGGAGGCGAGGACGCTCGCGAGGTTGCCGCCGTTGCCCGTGAAGCCCGAGAAGTCGAAGCCCTGGGTGAACACCTTGCCGATGGAGAGGCTGGCGAAGGCGGCTGAGACGTGCGCCTGCATGGCGTCCTCGGAGCCGATCATCCACAGGCGGGCCCACAGGAACGAGAGCGCGACGTTGAAGTTCTTCCAGTTGACGCCGCAGGCGAGAACCGTCGCCACGAGGAAGAAGACGGTGCCCCAGACGAGGGCCTTGCCGCAGGGGTCGGTCTGGCGCCGGCGGGCAACGAGGTAGACCGCGACGGCGAGAACGACGGCGATGGCCGAGAGCAGCATCTGGGGATGGTAGATGTCGGTGAGGAACGAGAAGCCGGTGATGTGGGTCATCGCGGAGGTCTGGACGGAGCCTGTGCCCAGGTTGGCCGCGGTGCCATAGTCGGGGATGACGCCCTTGGTCGAGAAGAGGCCCGAGAGCTGCGCCGCGATCCACGCCATGAGAAGACCTGCCGCCGCCGGGAGCGCCAGGCGGACGGGCCTGGGCAAAGCCGCGAGCACCAGAGACCTTAGCTGCGGCAGCGCACAGACGACGAGGTAGAGAACGTTGGCGACAAAGACGATGGCCAGCATGTTGTAGTACGTGAGCCCGGAGTTGAGGCTCACGGTGGAGACGAGCACGCAGGAGAGCGAGAGGCTCGTGACCTGTACGAACGGTCGTCTGGCGACAAGTCCCATCACGAGCGTGCCGACGAACGCCACGAGCATCGACATCAGCCAGACCAGGGCGTAGACCTCTCCGTTGGCCGCGATCTGCTGGCTCGAGGACTCGGTGTACGGGGTGACGAACAGGGTTGCGACGAGCTGCATGTTCATGAACATGCCGCAGACGGAGAGGACGGCCATGGTGATGCCGGCCACGAGCTCGCCGGAGAACGACCCGCCCCTCTCCGCGTAGTGGAAGATGCCGTCAAGCGGTGTCGCCGCCGGCCTCTTTGCCTTCTTCTTTGTTGTCATGGGGATACCTCGATGCGATGAGAGGGAACGTGTCAGGGGAAGCCCGCGCGCCGCACGACGGGAGGAGAGAGCGGCGCACGGGCCAGGAGGGGAAGCTACTTGACGAGCTCGGCGGTGGTGGACTGACCCGCCGCAAACCCGACGCGGTCGGTATAGGTGCCCGCCTCGGCGCCCGCGCCCATGGCCGAGTTGGTCGGATCCTGCCAGAGCGAGCTCTTGGTCGCGACGAACTGGCCCGTCTCGGCATCCGCCGTGACGGTGAACTCGACTGCGTCGGAGGGCTTCGAGTCGGAGATCGAGCCGTCGTCGCTGCCCTTGGCCGTGGCGGTCACGTAGTAGGTGCCGGCATCGAGGTCATCGATGACGAGCTGGGACGTGAGCGCGACGGGCTCGGTCGGTGCCGCCATGGGGCCCATCTGCTGGCCGCCGTCGCTCGACGGCTGGAGGTAGGCGTGGATGCCCTGGGCGTCGGTCGCCCAGTTGGTCCCGGACGCCCAGGGGCCGGACGCAGCCTGGGGAGCGAGGTCGGAGAGGTCGACGGTCTTCGTCGCGACCGACTGCGTGCACGCCGCGTCAGAGTAGACGTTGAACTCCACCTCGGGCATGCGCTGGTAGGTGTACCAGTCGGAGAGCGTGTAGAGGTCGATGTAGAACTCGGCCGTGTTCCCGTCGGCGAGGACCATGAGCTCGGGGCGCTCCATCACGCCGCCGACGCCGAGCTGATAGGTGTAGGTCTGGACGGCGGGAGCGTCCTTGTCGGC